>BPTM01000344.1 GCA_023705945.1 Candidatus Heimdallarchaeota archaeon | reverse complement strand
GACCACCGAGATCTACACTCTTTCCCTACACGACGCTCTTCCGATCTCTGTAAGTGGTTGAATGTCAGGGAGAGTAATTATTGCAGCCCTTCTCTCTTTCCTTATAACACTTTGAATTGCAGACATTTCTTGCTTCCACTTTTCCATTTTCGTCCGCTCCTTAGCTCAATAATAAATACTGATTTTGTTTTATTTAAACTTTATCCTAATTGATTTAGGAGGTGGTTTTTCTTTTAACACAGTACTATACATATTTGTAAAAGGATTAGTCAATTCAAGATAGGTTTAAAATTTATGTAATTGCATATCAGAATTACTATTTATGAGTGAAGATAGTAATTTTTTCGATTTTTTGCATGAAGAGTACAATTATTACAGTAGAAGTTTTCATAAAAGTGAAGATAATGGAGAAAAGGTACTGAACTTCTTTATAACTATATCAACAGCTGTTCTTGGTGGTGTAATTGCACTAATTACCAATCATACAAAATTAGCTGCGATATCCCAATAGATAGGCTATTTTATAGCAGTGGCATTATTAGTTTTGATCTTATTCGCCTTTCTCACACTCAAAAGAATGTTAAAACGAAATGAGAATAGTGATAGGTATAAAATAGCTATGGACAAAATTAGGAAGACATTTTCAAAAGAATTAGATGCGGACCAAACCAGGTATAAAATATATCATAAGAATTTAGAACCTCGAAAGATTTTCACTGGTGGAATGGTAGATATAACTGCTACATTGAACAGCATATTCATAGGCTTACCAATTGCTATAATTTTCGCATATTTCTCATTCGATTCTTGGGTTATAATTGCCGCATTCATTATAGGGTTCCTATTGTCTTTGTTTCTTCATATGATTTATGTTTGCAGGAAATATGCAAAAAGTTTCAAGAAACTAAAAGCTGAGGAAGAAGAGGAAGAAAATACAAAAACTGAAACCAACAAGAAATCACAACAGAAAAAATAGAAAGAAAAAGATGCTTTCCTTCTAGATTAGAAACGTTTTGAGTATTGTAAAGACTAGAGATGCAACTGAAGCAATTGTAGTGAAAATATATCCTAGAGTTTTCAACATTCTTGGTTTAGCGCTAAGAGATTTATAATATGAGAGGAAATAGTCATGAGTTTTCAAAAACTTTATTCTCTTCTCTTTAGCTTCTATTTTCTTCTTATCTACAATTTTCTCTACTTCCAAAGCTTTTTCTGCTAATATTTCGTTAATTTTCTCTTTTTTGTATTTTTCAATCAATTTATGTATTCTTATCTGAGGATACAGTAATACAAATATGAAGAAAACAATTGGTATACAAGATATGATAATTCCGAAAACTAAGAACTCTCCTGGTGTTGCTGTTTCTGGGAAAAGTTGCCGTAGGTAAACATACATAACTAAATTTACGAATATATCACAGAAACTTGCTATTGCCACAATAAACGCTGTAAACAGCAAGAAACGTTGGGTTTTTCCAAATCCTCCGCTCGGATCATTATATAGTGGATGAAGATTATGCTCGTTAACCTTGGCTTTTTTGCAAAGGTTGGTATAAAAGGAGACTATGAAATAAAACATTCTTACGAACATTATATAAATGAACACTGTTGGGATAGACATCAATATGAAAACAGATTCAGCAGCATAACTTATAGGGATTCTAGGAAAGTATCCTGGTAGATTAATTAGATGTGGAATCAAATTTCCAATCATAATCGCAGCTGAAAAAATCCATATTGCAATTTGAATTCTGGTTGTAAACATTCTATCTGTTAGAGAATAGTTTATGTCATCTTTTTCTATTCTTAAATTCTTCTTCTTCCGGAGAAAGAAAGGAAAAAGATTCACATTCTTCAGATCAAATTTATCTATTAATTCTTTTTGAATTTTAATGAATTGCACATACCAAATATGTACGAAAGCTAGAAGAACTAAAACTGTAAACATATAGAGTAATTGAGTGGTTACTAGTTCCAATTGTTCTAATTCACGGGCTGCATATTGTTCATTAAATGCTCGTAACCCCCAATCTAAACCAATAATTATTAGATAACTAGCGATAATGATGAAATAATAGGGTATTTTCACATATTTTGGGACTTTGCGTATCTCTGAATCTATAATTTTCTTTGATTTTTTACTAAACATATTAGCTTCCTTCCTTGTATAATAGTGTACAATAGTCATTATTATTATTAATTTTTCGGAAATAAAATATTCATGTTAACTCAACAGACATGGGTTACACTTGAGGGCATATGGAGAGTCAAGGGCAC
>BPTM01000343.1 GCA_023705945.1 Candidatus Heimdallarchaeota archaeon | reverse complement strand
CCAGATCCACATCAGCCAAGAACAGAGTTCAAAGAAGAGATCATACAGAATTATGTGAAAACTCTAGGGATACAAGGGCAGATGGAACCAATCGAGATCGATGATAACAACACGATAATCAGGCATCAACAACTATGGATGGCGACCATGGAACTGGGCTTGGACAAGGTAAAGGTTGCTAGAGTGCCTGGGTTAAGACAACAGGCAAGATTTGAACGGCAATTAGCAGATCACGACGAGCCCTTAAGTTCTCGTGATACGTTGTGGGCCTATGCAACAGGTGTAGTGAATATCAACGCCGATGCTGACTATACTAAGGAAGATATTAAACGAATGTACGAGGAGAATTATTTTGAACTATTAGATCTAATAGCTCAAAACATTGGATTAAAGAAGG
Organism: Candidatus Heimdallarchaeota archaeon; assembly: GCA_023705945.1. Lineage (GTDB taxonomy): Archaea > Asgardarchaeota > Heimdallarchaeia > Heimdallarchaeales > Heimdallarchaeaceae > UBA460. The sequence continues at coordinate 1,913 of BPTM01000343.1, read as the reverse complement.
AAGGAACAAGAGAGCAACAGCCGTCAGGTCAATCAGAACTCGAGCGACGGATTGGTGTTGCTCAGTCCACAATCAGTAACTACTTGGCGTTCTTCGAGGTTCCGAAACGACTACAAAGTGAATTCCTAAACATCGAAGAGAGGAGAGAAAAAGAAGTAAGTATAATCCCTATGACATATCTGACCTACCTTTCAAGACTCAAGGATGAGAGAGAAGTCGAACGGCTTACTGACATCCTTATAGAAGGATTCGAAAAATATCCAGACAGAGAACGAATCCAGCGAACCTTTCCAACCTCTCGTGATCTACTGGAATATGTTGATGACTATAACAAACAACTTGACGAAATAGTAAAAAAGAAGGCAGATGAGAAGCGGAAGAAAAGAGCAAGGCCCAAGCCCAAACCGTCTGATGAAGTTATAGAAGAGAAGGCAGAAGAGGAATCAAAGAAACCAACAAATGCCGAAAAGAAGCTCCTCGATGAATTTGGTAAAGGTAACAGTCTAGAAGGCAAGATACGTCTCGCAAACAAGGAAAAAATAGACGACAGTCTTATAGAAGAGTGGAATCAAGTTGTCGAGAGGATCAACTCACTTCTATTCGTGGACGATGAACAAGTGATTAGTGAGTGCACTAAGTACATGGAAATTATAGACACAGTCAGGAACAACAAAAAGGCCAAGGAGAATATTGAAAAGAAGATCCGAGAGGCACTAGATCTTGCGTTAGATGTATCCGGTTATAGGCATCTGTTAGATGGATTGGTAGAGAACGCTACAGTAAAGGACAACGAAGAGCAATTCCTCAGAGACATAGAGGCTGATATAATAGCACCCAGAAACGCACGAGAGGCTGAGAAGGAGATTGCCAAGGCCAAGAAGGAGGGAGTGGACGAAACTAAGATCGAGGAATTCTGGGCCAAGTTACTGCCACTGGTCGAGTCTAAGGAGATAGGGAGACCAGAGATCCTAAAGGAGTTCATCGACGAAGTACAGAGGGAGGTTGCTCTGAAACGGGCGGGAGACGATGTCATAACAGATGCCCGCGACAAGGGGAAGGATGAGGGCAGGAAAGGAGCGATAGATAGTCCAGAGGAGACCGAAAAAATACTCCTATGGAACGCTACAGAGGGTCTTGATGATCATCTCCAGAGAGAGCTGTTACAGGCAAAGGCAATCCATAACAATTGGGCACCGACATCAGTAGGTACGTTGACAAAAGCACTCCTAACATTAGAGGAACCCATCCGAATCATGCTCCTAGAGGAAAGCTGCGAAATAGGGTACAATGTAATTTTGAAAATAGCCAAAATCCCGGAAGCCATAAATCAAATAGAACTCATTGAATATCTCAATAAGTCTTCTATAGACGGGAGGAAAGCAGAAAAACTTGCCCAGAAGATCCTCGATGGAGAGAGTCTTGACGAGAGTAGGGAAGATGTTTTCCGTGCTCCGTTGGGTCTTGCAGAAAAATATGCTCAATACCTTGAGAGATCGTTCTATGGATCGCTTAAATTCGTTAAACAGGACCCTACACCCGCCACAGTTATGGGTAAGGAGATGTGGCTGGAGAAATTACCCCTCGTAACGGGTTTACGGATTATCTGGGAGTACCTGGAACAACTAGATCTTGATGTCCCTGTGGGTCTACCGGCATTACCATTTGACGTTGACGAGGAGAAGGTCACACAAATGAAATTAATTGAGACGGAGTATACAGTGCTTGATAAGGAGGAAGAATGATGTCACTTAGCGAACTCCTCAGTGACGTCAAGGAAAGGGTATTTAGCCATGAGAACATGACACTCGAAAGAACGCAGGAATTAGAAGATCTCAGCGAAATACTTTGGGACCTCGCCGAGTCCACGGATGACCTTGGACCCATCGTCCGTTCGATGTATCCTAGTCTGATGG
>BPTM01000342.1 GCA_023705945.1 Candidatus Heimdallarchaeota archaeon | reverse complement strand
GAAAACATCGTTGTCTTTATCTTCATCATTTTCTCTAAAACTATACTCATACTTCATTCCTATCTATTTTAACTAAAAATAAGTATTATCCACAAATTTATTAATGATTTATAAAAAGAACAAGTGTGAATAAATTAGAAGCTTCAAAATTTAATTGAATTTAATATTTGATATTACTCTTTTTTATTTAAGAAGGACAATCACTCCTGTTAAAAACGTGAATAATCCATAAGAGGACAACTAAAATGCAAGGAATTATAAAAAAAGTAATGACCGATAAAGGTTATGGTTTTATAGAAAATGATGAAGATAAAGACAACGATGTTTTCTTCCATTCTTCCAAAGTTAGTAGTGACTTCTACGCTCTTCAAATAGGGACTCAAGTTACTTATGACTTAGAAGATACTGATAGAGGATCACAAGCTGTAAACGTAACTATTGTTGAATAATACAACTTTCAACATACTTTATTTTTTCTAGATGAAAATCTAGAACTCTTTTATTTTATATTTTCTAAACTCAAAACCATATTAAGATTCAATTTGCAAGCCATCGAACTATTAGTAAATTTACAAATCTGAAAATAATTAGTTTGAGTTAGGAAAAGAGGAAAAAGAAAAAAGAGATTGTTACTGTCTGTTAAAGATGTAATGATAATGCAAGTAAATCTGTGGTCGCATTGGTCTGGATTTGGAAGCTACCTTATTGCAAGAAGTGCAAATTCCTTTGATATCTACCCCTGTCTAGTTTCAAACAATACTTATCGAAATAACAGTTATCTTCGTAAGAATTTTTAAATGACATTTACAAATAATATATATATGGAGTTAAGGGACAATCAAGAACAATTAGATGAAAAAAAATCATCTGAAAGAATCGTTACTATAGATTTTCTCAGAGGGTTGTCAATTCTTGTAATGACCTTAGCTCATTGTTTCTACCATGTTTTTGATTACGACTGGGTGGTTGAAGATCCTTCAAAATTACTTGAGTATCCAATAATTCTTGTCGGTTTGGGTCTCTTTGTAGCATTCGTTGGAACATGGAATACTTTCTTCTTATTAATATCAATAACTGCAAATACTCTTGTTATGTTCAAAAAAGCTGCAAAAGGTATGGATGAAAAAAAATTGCTTTTTAAACAATTATTATCTGGTTTCCTTTTGTATATCTTCGGTTCAATAATATACGGCTTTGGATATCATGGCTACTTTGGACAAGCAATCAGAGGAAGAAATACATGGGACACTACTTATGAGATATGGAGTAAAATGTTTCAAATCCACACTTTACAAACTATTGCATTTAGCATAATGATTACAGCAGTTATCAACTATTTTCTTATTCGTAATGACGGATATAAAAAAATCAAAAGAAACCTTATCATATACGTAGTTTTAGCTGTTTCTATCTTAATTTCAACACAGTTCGTTCAGAATTGGGTAGATTCAATGAATTGGATAATTCCCACCACTTTTCCAGCCTATATGGAAATTGTCCAAACTCCTTATTGGCCTAACATCCATGTTCAAGCTTCAAATGCTTCATTCAAATCATGGTTTATGGCTATAATCGCAGGAGATGTAGAACCTCTCTTTCCTTGTCTTTCAACGGCCTTTATAGGTGCAATATTTGGCATTGTCTTATCGGTAAAAAAACCTACTAGAAAACTTCCTATTATTGGATTTATTGGAGGTATAGTTTCTATGGGCATTGGAGGCCTTTTAATAGCACTGGGGTTGCCATTTTCTATTTTTAATCAAAGAACTGCTCTCAGCACTCATCTTATTCAACTTGGGGGGCAAGTGATAGTTTTAGTTGCAATTCTTAGATTTGTTGAATATAGAGCAAGAGCGCATATTTTTGCAAAAAGAAGGTTTGTTAGATATTGCCGTAGATGGGGAATGGTTGCCTTATCAATCTATGGCCTAGAGATACTGGATTTATTACCAAAAGGGACATTAAACTTGGTTTTAGGTGAAAAGACTGGAGTGAATTTTCTACTTAATTCTCTAGGATATGGTAAAATGACTTATGCTCTTCTAGTAGCTGTATATTCACTAATCTGGTACGATATTGTTATACGGTTATGGAGTAGAGTAAATTTCAAGTTTTCTTTTGAATGGATTAGTATTAGTTTACAAGGTTTGATAACAAAATCACCTTCAACAAGGTTAGATGTAGATCTCATGCTAAATAGAACAAAATGGCAAGAATTCAAAGAAGAAAAATCTGAAATAAACTTGTAGTTTCCAACTTGAAAATTCTAATTCCAATAAGTAGATGAGGATATAGAACTGGACAACCTTTCACTTTTTAATCAAAGAGAAATGTGGCTATACATTATTTGCCATTAGCATTTCACAATAGAGATCGGAAGAGCGTCGTGTAGGGAAAGAGTGTAGATCTCGGTG
>BPTM01000341.1 GCA_023705945.1 Candidatus Heimdallarchaeota archaeon | reverse complement strand
TTTCTCAATCCCTATTTGACGAAGCATACTCGTGTTTCTATCTGCAATAGCATCATGTACGGCTCGGATTATATCCTCTTTCTTAGTTTTTTGATGAATTAATGAAACGACTTCGGATTCTGCAAATATTGTACATTGTGCGTTCATTGGAATTTGTTTAGTAGATTTTAAGGAAAGTTCTCCCATTTCTTCAATATTTACTTCTAATGCTCTAGACATAGCTTCTATAAACGCGCCAGCTCCAGCAGCGCATTTCTCATTTATACCAAAATCTTTAACTTTACCATGTTCGTCAAGCTTTACAACTGTTCCTTCTTCTGCTCCTATATCAACTATAGTGCGTACAGAAGGAAATATAAAATAAGTTCCACGAGCATCGGCAGTAATTGTAGTTATATTAGTATCTGTAAACTTAATAGCATCCATTCCAGCTCCAGTAACAGTAATATGCTCAACATCTTTACGACTAATTCCAGCCTTATCAAGAGCATCTTTTAATGCTTCCTCAGCCGATTTTTCTTGATCAAATCCACTTAAAACCAAACTTGTCGATAAGATATTCCCATCTTTCAAAATTAAAACTTTGGTATTTTTACTACCGCAGTCGATGCCTCCTGTTATCATATTAACTCATTTCTTTCTTTTTTTAAATTTTTATTAGTAAACTATTTTTTGAATTTAACTATAAATTAAAAAAATATCTGTAATTTGATTATTGTTTAAATTTTTCTATTCCTAATGATTCCATAAAAGCGTCTACACGCTTCATAGTTCGCGCGAGATCAAATTCTCTCTCATCTCCCATGTTTCCTTCGAATGGCATTGTTGGAATCCCAGCCTTTTGAATAGCTAAACGATTTTCTGCTATTCCAAGGCTTAAACCTTCACACCCTCTATTAAAATGTAGAAAAACTCCATCTAATTTCCATTCCTTAGCGATCCGAATCATCATATCAGATTTTAGCTTTGGATGATAAAAATGTTGCCATTCTGGTTTACTTAAATTCCATTCAGCAAGAGCTCGTAAAGCCTCATCCCTATTAGTTAATTCAATATCAGGAATAGATCTTGGACCCCATGTTCCATCTTCTTTTACTTCCCACAACCCAATAAGACCAAATGTATAAAGACTCCCAATTGAAACGCAACCATACTGTTCTAAATAACGAAAAATTCTTAAAAATGCCCACGGAGGTTGAGTATCTGTCATAATACGACATTTCTCATTCCCTACAGCTGCTATACCTCGTGCGACTCGATCCTTTATCTCAGGATATAACTCTTTTTCGTAAAAATCTGCCGTCCATTGAGCTGATTTTTTTAACGTGCCAAGAACATATAAAGAATACATTGATTTTTCATCTAAAGGTGCGGGAATTGCTTTATTGAGCTCACATATCGCAGACCAATAATGACATGAACGAAACTCATTCTTAACTGCTTTGATTAATAATTCATCATCATAATCTCTTCCAGTTACTTTTTCAAGCCATTTAATGCCATCATGCATTTGTCCTACAACATAGTTGATTTTGTGATCAGTTAGTTCTTCATATGGTCCCACTGATACATCAATACTAAACATAGGAATTCCTCCTTCGAGGTCACTTGCTACTTGATACCACTTAGCATGTGAACAACAAATATGATCTTGCCATATAAAGTCAGGTTTTGGAAATTCTTCCGAAAATTGTGGCCATGCATATTTGTTAATAAGTATAGATCCCCAATAAATACGCATATAAGCACAGAGATCTCGTGCAAATCCCCTAGCTTCAGCTGCTTCATGACATTCTAAAGCAAATTTATCATTAAATGCAACAGTCGCACCATAAGGTTCTCCCGTTAAAGAATAAACATCATCTCCTAAACCTGCAGGAATTGCATCAAAAGACCAGGCTCCTCCTGCCCATCGAAGGCCCTCTTTTTCATGAGCCTCAGCAAAATCTTTATAATAATTCTCTCTAAGAGTTTTAGCTTTATTCCAACATTTTAATCGTTCGGTTGGATATTTAGTTTCTACCATTTTAATATCACCTAAAATCTAAAATAAATCATCCTCTCTTAAAATTTCTAGAAATGCCTCAACACGTGTTTTGAATTGACCAATTGGTACAGTAACATCAAATTCAAGGAATATTGTAGGAACTCCAACATCATTCTCTAAGGCTTTCTTGATTGCAGGGGTATCCAATTCGTGAGGGTCGCAAAACTTCATTTGCATAACGATAGCTCCTTGTATATCATATTCCTTTGCTAATTTAACAATGTGGTCCACCCGTGTCCTTACAGGCCAGTCTTTGCTTGGACATGGTATACGTTTTACATATCGTTCTGCAATTGAAGATAGGGAATCTCCATTTGTATTTACTTACTCATAAAAATATCGAATACCAGTACAATGTTCATCAATAACGATTCTTG
>BPTM01000340.1 GCA_023705945.1 Candidatus Heimdallarchaeota archaeon | reverse complement strand
TGTCTGTCACGAGTAGGCTGTGGAATGCCGTATACACCATGACTACTATTACTAACGCCATAGCCGACATGGCTATTACCCAGAATTTATCTGATGTATCCATATACATTTCACCCCCTTGACGAACCCCGCCATTTATTGTAAATTTCCTTAGCGAAAACAAGTATCAGGAACATCGATGCCGAGAAAAACAACGAGAAGAATATCCTCCAGATTATCCAATGGGAGGTTAGTAGATAGAGATTGCCTTCCATTTTTGAATAGACAAAAAAATCATAATAGGCGATCAGGGAACCGATGACATACATCATCGACGAAAGTACGCGTGGATTCTTGAGACCGTATTCTTTGTAGTTCTTGAGGTAATGATAGGACTGTGCCAAAGGGATAATCCACAGAGGTGGAACTGAGATCATCAGTATCAGCTCTAGGAAGTGAACCGTCATCCTCTTGCGCCCCCAGGTGAACCGCGCAAGTTCTCTCTGATCCATTTCCTATTCTCATGGACAGGCAAATTTTTAGAGGCTAATTCCCGAAGAACCTTGGCGTATAAAATATAGTTTTCGTTATTCTCTTTGCGTCCGTCTTCCTCTAATTTTTCAGCCCGTAGGATGAGACCGTTGGAGGAATTTGGATTGGTCACCATCATCCTCAGGAATCTTTTAAGGCTCATTTTCCTACCTCTTTTTTCTGACGTATCCTTGCTCCTCTGTGAAAACAGTGACAATTAAGTGGGTCTGAATATTATAGGCCGGTTCACCAGCGGGATTCTTTTTACCGGTATCTAGAATCTTTAGAAGTTCACATTTGAACCGAAGGACATTTCCGTCAGCCAGATTGTATTCTTGCCATTGTGCGCCAACAACATCTTCAAAGGGAACAATCTTTCCAGATATCTTACGTTCACTCATTTTCCTACCTCCTTTTCACCTGATTTGCAGTATGGACAGGGAAGATAATGTGTTCCTACGGATCCCATCGTGGTTATCTCTTTCCTAGGTAGCGGTTCTCCGCAGTTGGGGCATTTTGCGTGACCGGGTCTCATTTTATCTCACTTCCATCTGACTTCCGCAAAAGTTTATCAACCATACCAACAACTCCTAATGCGATCCCTGCCCAAAATGTGGCTACATTAAAGAAAACGACTTTCATGTAATCGGGGAGTATAAAAGATTCTGGGAAGTATTGTTTATTGATTAGATCCGGGAACATATATATCATTCCGAAACCTACTAGTAGACATAAAAAACATGTGAAAGTTGTTATAAGGATCAGTTCTTTAGCATATGTTTTTATTTGGACCTCACTCATTCTATATCACTCTTTGGTATCCATATTAGGATGTGTCTCCCAATAATCCTTGTACATGAGATGAGCCTGTTTTACATCGATCATTACTTCTCTCAGACGACCGATGAAATCATCTACCAACTCGATGGGAATGCCGTTGAAGATCCTGAAATCTCCAAAGACCTTCATGTAAGGAAACTCCAAGATCTCGACCCGATCGTTCGTGAATTCATCGTCGTGATAGTGTTGAATTCCCGGGTTAATTATTATGTTCTTCATTTGGGTGTCTCCTTTAGTGAAGGGTTATGACAATACATGATCCGATGCACCTTTGCCAGAAGGAGATTCGCCTTGTAGAGATCGATTTGAACTTGAATATATGGACTTGAAATTGTGTTTTCTTTTTGCCTCACTTCGTCTCCTCTCCTTCAACTATGATACTCTTCTGATTACGGCTCGATCTGCGTATACTGCATCCAAGACGAAGCACTGGTTTGCTACGTAAAACTCCTGTCCTTCTGTTACATATATCTCGAAGGTTAATCCCTCGTAGAATCCCGAAAGAAGTATATTAAAGACATATGTTGTGTCAGAATTTGTTCCAGGATGTCTCCCAGAGAAGACTACCAAGTAATCTGTCGCCCCTCTGCCTATCGCGCCCCGACTTACATAGAACATCTTCCCCACGGATCTATATATAAACTCCCCCTCATCAATGGAAATGATGGTAGAGTAATCTGCATTGATTGTGGACGGATAAAATGCCCCAGAAAAGAGAATTGCGACTAAAGCGATTACAAGAAGACCGATTACCCAATTCTGTTTATTACTCATAGATCAAACATCCATCTTGTGTCGTATGGTATCTGGGCTATTCATTCATCAGCTCTGTTAGTTCCATTGTGGCGCGTAGCTTGGCCTCTCGTTCGATGTCGTCACCAATCGATGGCACGCTGAACGGTATCGAAAGGTTATTCAACAGGGTACTCAGTTCCTTAACCACCCTATCGTTCACAACGACAGATATCTCTATCGCTTTGCCCACAAGTGAGCTGATTATGTTGGCATGCAAGGTGTTGTAGATGCTCTGCGCATCGGGACCGACTATCCTGATCTCAGGATCGTGGATGACCCGCTCTTTGGTCTTCTCGGTCCAGTCCAGCATATGTATGGTGTTCATACCATTGGATAGGATTACTATCCTGTCTGTTCGTATGTCAGTAGTCACCAAAGTGTTAGATCGGAAGAGCA
>BPTM01000339.1 GCA_023705945.1 Candidatus Heimdallarchaeota archaeon | reverse complement strand
TTATAGCATTTATAAAACCTGAAAAATCTGCAAAGAATTACTAATCTTTTCTTTTCTTTTAAAAAATTAGAAGGAAAGGATTACTTTTCCTCTTCTTTTTTTTGTCCATTTCTGTTATTTCTAACTAAACCTGCAAAGCCTATTACTATTATAGTTGACAGTATAAGCATTGAAATTAGTGAGACGGATAGTGAAGTATTGAACAGAGTAAATACTAGACTTACTACGAAATACAGTAGATTTCCTATTGATAATAAATCTAAATAGTCTAATAATGATTAAAATCTAGCTATTTATCTTACCAGTTAAGCATTAATTACGCACTTATCTCAATTTTATGGTCTAAGCCTATTTCTCGAAACATTTAATTATTATAAGATATATAATTAGACTATTGTAGAATTAAAAAAGGTGAAAAAATGAGTTTAAACAGTACACCTAATCAGATTACTCTTAAAGGAATAACAACAGATGGAAAAACCTTTGAACATATTTTCAATCCACAAGAAGAAAATGGAAAGTTGACTATTGCTAAAAGCAATTTAAAAAGCATTGACCTTTCTCCTTTAAAAAACTGCGATAATCTCAAATCTATAGACCTTAGAAAAATTCATTAGTAAATATAGATCTTAGTCCTCTTCACAACAAGAAAAAATTAGAAGGCCTTATTTTCGTCTCTAACAGTCTTTCTTCTATAGATTTAACTCCATTACAATCATGTGATAATTTTAATGTTTTAGGATTAAGTAAGAACAGTCTTACTTCTATAGATTTATCCCCATTACAATCATGTGATAATTTTGAAATTTTAGGATTAAGTGAGAACAAACTTACTTCTATAGATTTAACTCCATTACAATCATGTGCAAACTTTGTATCTTTGAGTTTAAACAATAATGAACTAACATCACTAGATTTAACTCCATTACAATCATGTCCAAAACTAAATTTCTTGAGACTAAATAAAAATAAATTTACAGCTCTTGATTTCACTCCAATAGAGAATAAAGTACCAAATATCTTAATTCTAGATATTGATAAGTGGGTTGATACTGGTGGTATTGTAAAACCTTTGTTATCTGGGGAAGAAAAAACAGCATTCATCCTTGTCCTAATATCCTTCTTAACTAGTGTGTTCGGTTTTTTGGTGTCTTTATATTATCTATTAAGAAATAAGAAAAAACATGCTTTGATGTATCTATTAACAGGTCTATTTTCTGCAGCAAGTGCATTTCTATTTGCAACTGCAGGATTTTACACTGGACCAGGAGGACCAGGGATGGCGATTGCATTAGGTGTTGTGAATTGGATTGTAGCATTCGTCTGGTTGTTTATTGCAATAGGGAATATAGAAGAAATAAGTGAAGAAATAAGAAAAGACAGGCTTTGATGTATCTATTAACAGGTTTATTTTCCGCAGCAAGTGCATTTTTATTTGCAACTTCAGGATTTTATGATGGACCAGGAGGATCAAGTAGTGCGATTGCAACAAGTATTGTAACTTGGATTGTAGCATTCGTCTGGCTGTTTATTAAAATAGGGCGTTTAGAAGAAAAGAGTAAATCTTCAAACTAAATTATGTTTATTTTACTTTCTACAAGCATTAATATCATAATTTTATTTCTACACAATATTTAAGTACTTCAATTAATTTATTCATTATACTATCTTTAGATTAATAATATAAAGGTGATAATTTGAATTTTAACAATCCATCAAGCCAAATTCTTATTAAAGGAATAACAACAAATGGAAAACCAATCGAGTTTCTTTTTGATACACAAGAAGGCAATCTGAATCTTGAGAAAAAGAATCTGAAGAGCATAGATCGGAAGAGCGTCGTGTAGGGAAAGAGTGTAGATCTCGGTGG
>BPTM01000338.1 GCA_023705945.1 Candidatus Heimdallarchaeota archaeon | reverse complement strand
AGCAGTAATAGTTTATTGAAGTGTCATCAGGATTGTACTTGATACCTTCATATAAGATCATATTTAATTCGCATTCCTTACAATAAAATTGATAACTTTTTCCCATTTTCATTCTCCATTCTAAATCAATCAATTCAACCTACCTTCATTACTCCACATTTTGAAAAAAATGAAACTTCCTTCAGTATTGTTCTTCCAGCATCACCTATAGTCAACATGACTCCCTCCCTGTCATAAAATTATGACTGTAAATTACTGTAGTTATATGAAACATGAAATCACGTACTTGATTTACTGAGAATGAATGGTATTATAAAGAAGATTTTTTTGTCTCAAAATTATAAAAAAATGCCGAGAAATTACCATGATTAACGGGAATAGATAAGAAACAGTATGTTTCATAGCAATAGTTTTTCTATAAACTTGTTTGCTTCATTTAGGCTCAAATGAAGTTCTGCTTTTCCCTTTTCCACTTGGTCGATGATTATCAAGTCCTTTTTATTTAACCTACTTATTACATCTGCTACTGGGGTTTTCTTCAACTCGTTATCTGTAATAGTATTTATTGGAAAGCCTTTAACTTCTAACCAAAGGTTAATGTTTTGTCTGATAAAATTTCTAGACATAGACCCTAAAGTTTTCTTTCTTCGGACTTTGAAATCATACAAGGCATCGTTTTCAAGTTCTTTCTTATATTGATAAACAAAGAAGTCCAACATCAATCTTTCCTTTTCCGTTAATTCAGGTTCTGGTTCTTCGGCTAGAGTAAGAATAACCTTATCTCGTAAATCGTTTGTGAAAATATTCTTCTTCCTGAAAAAGAAACTTGCTTCATAAGCAGGCATATCGAGTATCTTTTTCTTGATTTTCTCAAAAAGATATGAAAAATTATTGAGAAGGTTCATCTTTCTACAAAGTGATTTGAATAGCATTCGTTGGTAATGTTTTGGAAGCAGATTTGGAATATTTTGTGAAGAATAAATTGAAGGATTTAAAGATGATAGAAAGTATTCCATAATGTTTGAGACAGCTCTAATCCCCATATTTTCTAATAAGTCAGTGCTCAACAAATATGTTGCGCGCTGAATAAGGAATTTCAAACTGAAAACTAAAGAAACGATCTTCTCTACTCTCTTCCTTAGTACTTTTGGTGGTTTTTCTTTGTAAATAACATAAACTTTTTTCATATCGTGTACAAAGAGTTCTATTCCACCATAATATATGCGAATTATTTTCTGATTTGTGAAATTAAGATTCTTATACGTTAGTGGATCTGTCTCAATGATTGTAATAATATCTGAATCTTGAATACTTATAGAACCTGTTTCTTTGAAAACACCATTTAGAAAACACATTTTTTCTTTGTTTTTACTCTTATTGCAGAAACGGAGCAATAGTTTCAGATTCGATTCAAAATCTCTAACATTCTTATCAGTTTTCTTGAGGATTATTTTTTTTATCGAACGACCAATTAAAATTGGAGATAATTCGGCTTTTTTTGTTGAAACAATTTTAGAAGCTATTGTTGGAGTTCCCTTCCATTTAATTGTTCTAGAAATTATTGGAACAAGTGGTCTTAGTGGTTGCTTTTGAAAAATGAAACTTCGAAAATTTCTGTAATAGTTATAACCATCATCATACCAAGACCATCTCAAATCGCTGTAAGTTGAAAAAAAAGCAGTTTTAATGTCTTCTGACGTTTCACATATTTTTTTGTTTTTATAACTCTTTTCAATGGTTTCAGCTGTTGTGTTTCCTTCAGCTAAGAATTTCAAGTGATCTCGAAGTTCTGGTGAGTAAGCTATTTCAATTAAAGGTATAAATTGATAAAATGTCAAATAGATCTCATTCACTTAACATCAACTCCCAGAATATCTTTAGAAGAGTACTTCCACTCCTGAAAAACTGTTTCATATTTATCTATAGGTAACTGATATCTTGTAGTAAACATTTGGTCAACGATGAAAAGATTCTCGATTTTTCTTTCGAGGAAGTTAGTTAATGACTCAATTGCATCAACTACGAGTTCATAAGGAACCCTAAGGACGATATAAAGACCATTTTTTCCTTCAGATATATATTGTTCACTAAATACTTCTGGGAAAAAGGACAGAGTTTTATGAATCTCATGCTGATTCTCATGAATATCACGAAGAAATAAGATAATATGTTTTAAACCAAATACGAACAAAGGATTGTATCGCAATTTGTACAACTCATTTTTTCGAAGTTTCTCAACTTGTTTCTTTACTTCCTTTTCTGTTAATCCAAGGTCGCTGACTATCTCTCTTATCGATAGATGTTTCCTTGCTAGAATATGATTTAAGATATCAAGACCTGTTTTGTTCAACCTTAATTTTTCATAATCACACTTCTCAAAATCGCGTGATAGTAAAGGTACTGATTCAATTAATCTTGAATCATAATCTTGGAGGGTAAACTGAAGATTTTGAGGATCAAGTTTCCAAGCCCCATTCTTAAAATCGTATTCTAGCAAGAAAACATCTATAGATCGGAAGAGCACACGTCTGAACTCCAGTCACGTG
>BPTM01000337.1 GCA_023705945.1 Candidatus Heimdallarchaeota archaeon | reverse complement strand
CATTGACAAATTCAACAACAAAAACGTGGAATTTGTATAGAGAATATTCAGGAGGGATATCAATTGGTACAGAAAATCTTACAAATATATTTGGACTAATTGTGCCTAATTATAATTTCTTAAGTGCATCAGTTAGCGCCTTCCTTAATCTTTCAACTACTATTGAATTCAAAGCAGAAACCACCCTTTACCATGCATCACCATTATTTAATGATACATACTTCTCTTTAGGCAAATCTGCAAATATGATATCAAGCCTGTACTTTGTTCTTGAAGGAGGTTATGAAATTGCTGGAAGTATTGGAAATAAAGTGTTTTCAGATGAGTTCTATTTTCTAAAAGATGGCAATTGGAGTTACCAAATTCCAACAGAACAATGGGAAATTTCTCTTTTCAAAATTCCAGTTTTAGGTGATTATCTGAGTAGATTTCTTAAATTTGATTTTGGTTTTAACATAGATGCTGGAGATTTTACCTCTTCATTTCACGGTTTTATAAGTTTAGAACCAAAAATAATCTGTAAAACAAGTTATTTGACTGAAACATTTATTGATAGGAAGAGCGTAGGAAAATGCGTTCTTGATACACCTGGAGAAGTGAAACTAGTAGACATAATGTTTCAAGAAACAAAGGAAAAAAGTAATATTACTTTAGAAGAGAAATTAGATTGTATATTAGAATCACAATTAGCAATTGATTGTAAATTTGGTTATGATTACTTCGCAGAACTTGATCTTTCAAACCCTTTATTTGAACTATATCCAAGTATATCCTTTGAAGATGTATTTTCTTATAGTATAAAATCAAAACATGTATCCATAAACTTGGGTGGAGTAGAGTTCCAACCTTACACAATAGAAATTGTGAATTATGAGGAACCATAAATATCAAAGAACCTTCTTGAAAAAACAGTTGTCGAAACACCATTCAGTTTTCCTTCATACAATTTATCTTTTTCAAAAATCTTTAGCGTTTTTTTACCCTTTCCTCTTGATACTAATATTAGTTTGACTTAAATGCTGAATTAATAATCAATATTGAAAGTAAGCATAGAATTCAATTAGTTGCACCTAGATTTGCAAATATCAACGATACGATAGATTTGCTATTTATCCCCCTTTCAACAGAATCAGAGATTACAGGAAATTTAAACCTAAATCTTTGTTTATCAATACCATTTTTACTATTCGATAATATTACATTGACTAAACAGAGTTCTTTCATTGAAACCATTGACGTACCCTTAGGGATTAAAGAAACAGATATTCGTCGATTTATGAGTAGCTTTTTGCCCGAAATTTATGACGAAACTTCTGTCGCAATAGATTTGGGGGCATCATTTAAACACTCACAACTAGTGTTAGATTTAGCTCCAATTTTATTATTAGATCAATCAATGCTTTTGAATTTTACTTCTTCTGAATTTCAACAAAATGAAGTTGTTGTTTTAAATTCTGCAGAAAATAAGATTTCTACTCTTGAAATAACAAATGGCACTATTTATAACCAGCTTCAAGGCAATCTGACAGGAAATGGTCTGTTGCAAACAAACTCATCATTACAACCAAAGCTGTACTTCAAAGCTGACTTGCTAGGAAAAACGATAGTGATTCCATTGCCGGTTGAATCTTCTTTTAATTTTCCAGTATCCTCTCATGATTTGAATGGAACGCTAATAACTAAATCTATACTTATTCCAACATACTTCATAGATAAAGATACAACATCACCAACAATATTTCAGTTTCCGAATTTTTGGCATATTGAAGAATTAGATGCGTCTAATACACTAGAATTACTACTGATAGAAACACAATCAGGAATAAAAAGAATTGATGTTTATGTATCTGATGTTCAAATAAGTCATATGGTTAACAATAATACAATATTATTAGAATTCGTACAATTTGAGAGATTCAGTGAACGAACACTTAGTGGAACAGTTCTTATTGAGATTGAGGATAATAAAGGAAACACAAACTCATATGAGATATATGTTTACCATAATCTTCCAGACACACCCCCCACCCTTCCAGACAATAAAACAAACTTAGTTGGATACATTGTGTTTGTGGGATTTGTAATAATTGCAGTTATTTTTATATTTTATCCGAAAAAGAATTCATAGATTAGACCTTCCACAGTTGGAACAGATGTATTTATCTTCATTTTTTTCGATTCTGAATTCAGCATTGCAAAAACAGCATGATATCGTTCTACATTCATCAAAGTTATCTAGTAGTTGTTCATTGTTGTTATTTCCTTTTACTTCTCTGATATTCCTTTCAATTATTCTTGCTTGTTTTTTGTTCGTAAGAAATTTATCCGAATTAATAGTTATATAGGTTGAACTATAGAGCTTAGCATTATCATTATTCATTCTTACAAAAACTATGAATATCAAGAATACTAGAAATAGAACGATAAAGTTTGAAACTATCCACAATGATTCATTTGTTTGAATATTTTTTCCAATGAAAACTTGTGTTAGTATCCCTGTAATGGGGACTACAAAAATTAACAATAAGCATGCATACTTTCCTAGATTTGCTATAAACTTGT
>BPTM01000336.1 GCA_023705945.1 Candidatus Heimdallarchaeota archaeon | reverse complement strand
CAATGAACCATTCTTCATTCTTTTTTTACCATCTAGCATGAAGATGGATTGAAGTTTTTTTCCAACACACTACACATAAATTAGAACATAGTGAAGAACTTCTCTGAATTTATCTTTCATCTGGTTATAAGTTTATTTTCATATAATTTGTAATTTTACTTGTTTTCTTTTCTTCTCTTTATTCCCTTCTTCTAATCTCCCCTCTTTCAACGCTTTAACATACCATTTTTTTATCTTCAATTCTTTTGACACCACTTTCTTTGGTATCCATCTTGGTTCTGTTGTTAGTTCTTCTATTTTTGCAAAAAACGTCTTGAATGATTCCATGTATACTATATCCAGTTTGTATTCTGTATACTCTTCCTCTTTCTCCTCTTTCACTACTAACTTTCCTTCTCTGTAATAGTGTATCTTTACCATGACTTATCTTTTCCTTCCTATGTTCTCTTCACCTTTAGCACTCTTTCTTGCAAGAAAAATATAAAAACACCAAAATCAAGAAATGCTTATATCTCTCAGATACAATATATTCTTTGACATATGTCCTACGAGAAACTCCCAATAGATTCCCAAGAAAAACATTCCTCAAAGTATGTCTATTCCTATTCTTGTGGGAACTGTGGTGAAAAATTTAAAATTTCTCATAAAGAAGACTTGCCACCTAAACCCACTGTGTGTCCTAATGCTTTCTGTAGAGAACGAGAGAAATTCACTCTTCTCATAAATGAATAAACACAATAAATCAAGTGTATCACTTTACTATATTCAAAATACAAGTATTACTTCTTCTATAGATTTAACTGTGTCTTTCACAAAGATATAATAATACCAAGAAATTAATGTTTATTTGAAACACATTATGACTTCTTCCCTTCAATCCCAGTTTATTAAAAAATTGAAAGTTGCATCTATTCAATATCAACACGAACAATTTCTTAAAACTAGACATTTCTCTGATGAAGGAGAGCGTTTCAAAAATACTGTGGTTCCTAGATATCAAAGAAAATTAGATTACTTCTTCGGAATCAAGAAGAACTATGAAACGATTAAACAAAGAATTGATAGAATTGATTTGAAGATTGAACCAAAGGAGTCAATCACAGTTAGGAAATTTGAAAACGAAGAAGATATACGCAAAGTAGCCAGAAAAGCTTCTGTTTATTTTCAACAAGGTTTAGAGATGTTGGAAACATCTTTTTCAATGCCAGAAAATACTAGCCCTCTTGTAGAATATTATGCTCTTCTACAATGTGCTAAAGGGTTCATAATACTAGATTTGGACGTTAAAGAAGAATTATTTTTTACTCAACATGGATTAACACCTGCAAAGAATATTGATGAAAGAAAATCATCCAAATTTATAAATGCAATAATTAAGCCTTTAGGAGTTTTTTCTGCCCTTGCAATTAGAAGAGCTCAATTCATAGATCAAAGAACAGAAGAAAATGACCCCGTTTATTATCAGAACGATTTAGAGTACTATTTTGATGAGGAATACAAACCATCTATTGAGAACATAGTTATTTTTGGTGATGAGAATCCAGATATCAAAATGATAAATCACTCTCTTACTGCATTCATCGGATCATGGATGCTTTCTAGTTTGGTAAGATATGGGCCTATGAAGTGGCAAGAGATATTAGCAGGTCAAGAAACTGATCTAATTAAAGATATCAGAGATTTTAGAGAGGAGTCTCTTATTCGAGCATTTGATAGTTTCCTACCTGACCATATGAGATAAAAAAAGGAAAAAAAAAGAGAAATCTTTCTCAAAGTTTCATTCTTCGTCTTCTTCCTCTGAAGCTTGACATTCCTCGTTGTTTGGATTTAGTTGATTAGATCTGTTATCCATAGATGCTTGACGTGCAGCATTATTTGGGTTCATGCTGTTTGATCTATCATCATTAGATTTGCTATTTTTACTCATTTATTTTTTCACCTCCTTTATTCTATTCAAGGAGTTCTTTTGCGATTTGGTAAAAAAAAACCTTTACAGCCAAATCAGTTATTCCCTTTGGGAAGTGACATAAGTCTAGTAACTTTTTTCAAGTTAATTTCCTTTATCCGACCGAATAAGTTAATCACTTATCTTGGTGTCGGTTCAACATTTTTTCCGAGATAATTTACCCTTCCTCCCTTATAAATATATCAAAATCAAATAATCCTTAATTTATTCTTGAGCTTTCTGTTCTTCTCTTCTCAATCGGCTTATTGACCTAAATATTTCTCTTCTTTCTTCATTCACAGAGGTTTTTTCCAATGTTTTTTCTAATACCTCTATTGATCTAGGATGATACGCTCTCCCTAGTATCTCTATCGCAATCTGTCTCAGAAACAAATAATGTTCTACTTCATTCTCTAATACTTTTTGCATTTTTTCTGCTGTATATTCTCCACCCCATTTTTTCAATACCCATGCTGCAGCTGAACTTCCTTCTTGATCTTCTTCCTCTTTTAGAGCATATTCTACAAGTATCGTCTCTGCTTTCATCCCTCCTATTTTCCCCAACGCTTCCACTAAACCATATCTTACATATTCTTTGTTTTCTTCTGGCTGTTCTAATTCTATTATTTCTATTATGAAATCTATTGCCTTCTCTTCCTTCCTATTAGCGAGCTTATCTAGTGTGTCGAGCATCATTCTATCCATCTCCCACGCTGTATCGACATAATCAAACAACCCTGACGCTACCTTATCTATAGCCCTGTCGATTTTTACTATAAGCATTTCTTCTCTTGAATCGGCATAATATTGCATATACTTGTCTAGTCTTTCCAACCTTGGTAAACAATCTATTTTATACAATTCTTGTTCCAATAGATCTGTCAGTGGTTCCTCTGCTCGGTCATCTCCCAATTCAGCTAGTTCGTTGATTATGTAGAGTCTTCTTTCTTTATCCTTATCTTTGAGTTGTTCGACTAATTCGTTATACTTGTCACCTTTGATTTTTTTAATGGTTCCTGTGACATTTTTTTCTTGATTCATTCGTCTCTCCATTCTCCAGAAATAACCTTTCTCCTTTCTATATCCCTCTTGAAATACTGTTATCTTTTCTCTTGTTCTCTTATGTTCATAAAATAGTATTAACTTACTCTCTAATCCTTTGATATAACCTACCAATTTGAACTTTCTATATTTTACTCCCTTTATTCCCTCTTCTACACCAAAATGCTTTCTGATAGTCTTTTCTTTCCTTTCCGCTCTTTCTATCCTTTTTCCTATTCTAGGATTAAATATTTCCAATAAAACATAGGTCATTCCTGCAATTCCTGCTAAACTGAAAATAATTATTATCGACATTATCTGTTGTTCAAAATCTATCAATGAAAGAGGAACTATCATCCCTATTACCACCAATACTGCAAAAACTAGAAGTGCTATATTTTCTGACCAGTTCTCCCACTTTTTCTTTCTTTTTTCATCATTTCTTTGCATCATTTTACTATCCCTCGCTCTAGAATTAGTCCCCAATATTCCATCTTTATCGTTCTGTTTTCCTCTATGGCGTTTTTCACTTCTTCTCGTAACTCTAATTCTACGTTTATTTTCTCTTCTAATCTCCTCAATTCCCACTTTTCTTTTATCCGAATAATTTCCCCCTTCCTCATGACTTCATATCTTTCTTTAGCTATTTCAGCTAACTCTTCACCTATTTCTTCTCCATCGATTATTTTCTTTACATATTCTTCTCTAAACAGAAGTTCTTTCACAATCTCCCTCTTCATCTCTTCTAATCTCTCATCTGAATAATACTTGCAAAAAGGATTTTTTCTCTGTTCTTGCTCCCAATAATAATCCCGTAAAACTCTGTTCTCTTCTTTTCGATTTTCTAACCATTTTTTTATCATGTCGTGTTCGAATACTAATATTGCTATCATTCCTGCCGATAATAAAACAAAATATATCATCTTCTTTGTGTCTTGATTATTGTCCGAAATTGGATCCAAGATTACCAATCCTATTACCATCACAATAAACACTGCACCAAAGAACAGTATTAATGTAATTCTAATCCTTTTTTCTTTTTTACTGAACAGTTTATCCCACTCCTTCCACTAGCATCT
>BPTM01000335.1 GCA_023705945.1 Candidatus Heimdallarchaeota archaeon | reverse complement strand
CACTTTGATGAGGATATTACTCATCAAACGAAACAGCCCCTCTCCTGGTGGAGAGCACAGTTCCCTCCTCAGTTTGAGGTGCAAAGCGATGCCGATGAGGAATGGATAAGGTCAGAGCAAATACCTGAAGTCTACCTACACCGCATAGAGTGGGTAAGAAGCAAGGCTGAATTAGAGGACACAATTCTGGAGGTGGGCTGTGCTGAAAACCCAGTGTGGAAAGATACCATTTTCAAAGTGACCACCCTAGATAAGCAGGTAAACCCAGAGCTCAACATTTTCCCCGATGTACAAGGGGAAGCAGAAAAGCTGCCCTTTGAAGACAACAGCTTCGATGTCGTTGCCGAGGGTGAGCTCCTAGAGCATGTTGCCGACCCTCAACGAGTATTGAAAGAGGCGATAAGGGTTGCCAGGAAAAAGGTTATTATC
Organism: Candidatus Heimdallarchaeota archaeon; assembly: GCA_023705945.1. Lineage (GTDB taxonomy): Archaea > Asgardarchaeota > Heimdallarchaeia > Heimdallarchaeales > Heimdallarchaeaceae > UBA460. The sequence continues at coordinate 1,073 of BPTM01000335.1, read as the reverse complement.
ACTGTCCCCAATGAGTTTGCTTGGCCGCCTGAGCTCAAACCGTTCGAGAACCCCGGGCATGTGAGATTTTACTCTAAAGACACCTTTGCCGAGGAGCTTAGCAAAGTAGGTCTTGAGTTTAAAGTAGAGGATATAGTGTGGGGTCCCTGGGCTTGGTTCAGCGCCGAAATATACTCCAAGGGTAGTAAACCTAAAGTAGCCGGCTCTGTGGAGTGGGCAAATTACCCATTTTTGGCAATAGCAGAGGTTTTCCTCATAACTGCGCGGCTAATCAATATAGAAACAGCCATAGGCAGGGAGATATTGGACTCCCTCCACACAACGAGGAGATTTGAGTACCCGTGGATTTATATCAATCTTCAACCTTTCACCCAGGACGATATCATCTTGGATGCCGGAGCAGGACCAACGGCCCTCCAGTTTTATCTATCAAGAATGGTAAAGGAGGTTCATAATATTGACATATATCCTGACTGGATAGAATGGGTGAGCAAAGTAAAGAAAGAGAAATCCTTCCCCAACCTCTTCCCAGTGTTGGGCGACTTGACTGAGATGACCTTTCCCTCCAACCACTTTGACAAGGCGATTTGCATTTCCGTGCTGGAGCATCTGCCCAAAGACAAAGTGATAGCTGGAATAGAGGAGCTAATAAGAGTAACCAAACCGGGTGGTAAAATAGCAATTACAATGGATGTTGTGCTTGAGAAGACCGACAAGCAGACAGATTTGGAGGACTTCGGTAAGATAGCGGAGAAATACTCCTTTAAGATACCAAGTCTTCCCCCCCATGGGATGATATCTAGGGTTCCGCCTTACAATTTACCATTTGCCGTTGCCTGTATTCTACTGGAAAAAGGAGGTTAATATGAAACTACTTATTATCGGCACAACCATAGAAATCTCGCTGACCGTAGAGGCAGTAAAGTAAATCAAAGGAGGTTAATATATGCGTATATTGATGATTTCGACGACGGTCTACGAACTTCATAAAGGAGGGCTCGGAGGATATGGAGGCTTGGAGCAACTTGTGGCACTCTGGAGCCAATGCTTTAGAGATATGGGGCACCAAGTAT
>BPTM01000334.1 GCA_023705945.1 Candidatus Heimdallarchaeota archaeon | reverse complement strand
TATTTGTACAATCAAAAAATCCTATTCCTATTGATGGCCCATATATAATTTGATTTTCAATTGTAATGTTCCAGCAAGAAATAAAAAATATCTGTCCATATTCAGGAATTAGAAAGGACATATCAGATTGGCTTACATACCAGCCAATTGGTCTTGAGTCAATCGTATTATTATAAACAATATACGATAAAAGATCAGCAGGATTTGTATCAGATAAGATATTCAACCCAGTTTGTGTGAAAGTATTGTGTGTTATTGTAAGACCTGAACAGTATTCTAAATTAATGTTATATTCATTATTCTGAAAAATATTATTTGTTATTACTGTAATGTCTGAATCATAGATGAAAATTGTATTTTCATTATTTCTAATAAGATTCCCTTCAATTCTAGCTGTTCCTATAGCAACATCCACTAATTGAATCCCCATCATAGAATTTTCTAGAAGACAATTTTGAATTACGAAATACTTTGTTGTGTATTCAATTGTGATAGCAGAACCATAGATTGCTTGAATCAGGTAATCTTGTATTAAATAAGGGTCTCCCATAGTACCTGATCCTGGAAAGCCGTATGTAATGAAATCATCATCATGATCAATAGTTATTGGAGAAAGAGCTGTAAATGCAAGAGTTGAAACTTTATCTATTGGTTGTGTTGTATTTGAAGAAGCAGTTTTCATATTGTTATTCAACATGAGCAAAAGTACAATTAAGGTTGATATTGTGAATAGTAATATTTTTGATTTTTTTGTGTTTTTTTTCATTTTTTTACCTCATTTGTGTACTAGCAAGTAATTTTTTTCAAAACTAATAAACATTTTGTTGAATTAATAATGAAAGGGTGAGATACCAAATGAAGATTAATTCCATCCTTTTTCCTTGTTATATTACCTAACATTTAATAGGATAAGTTAAAAGAGAGATTAGGGGACATTACTTGCTAGCTGTTGAAACTAGAAACCTTACTAAAATGTTTCATAAACTAAAAGCTGTTGATAATCTAAATTTAGAGATTAAAGAAGCAGAAATCTACAGTCTTTTAGGACCTAACGGTGCAGGAAAAACAACATCAGTTCGAATGCTCACAGGTTTATTACGACCAACGATGGGTGGAGCAGATGTATTAGGCTTAGATATATCAGAAAATCTACAAGAGATAAGAGGTCGAGTAGGTCATCTCACTGAAACGCCTGCACTTTATGAGCGTTTAACAGTTAGACAGAACTTGGAATTTTTTGCTAAACTTTACAAAGTTCCAGAAACTGAAATCAAATCGAGAACAGAAGAAATCATTGATCTATTTGAGTTACCTGAAAAGTTAGACGAACCTGCAGGAACATTATCAAAAGGTATGAAGCAAAAAGTTGCTATAGCTCGGGCCATGTTTCATAAACCTGAGTTAATTTTTCTAGATGAGCCTACTGCATCTTTGTCTCCTGAATCAGCAAAAGTAGTTAGAGATCAGATTGTTAAGCTAGCCAAGAAAGAGAAAAGAACCTTTTTCATTTGTACTCATAATTTGTTTGAAGCAGAGAGACTTTCTACAAGGGTGGGTATAATCAATCAAGGAATGCTTGTTGCACAAGGATCTCCAGCAGAACTACGAGAATTGCGAAAAGATGAAACAGTGACTATTTTCAGATTTGCAACTTGGGAAAACAACATAAGAGAATTTTTTACAGATATGAAAATTGAGATTGTTGAGCAAAATCAAGATAAAAAGTATATTTCAACTTTCATCAAAGATATCGAAAAACAAACCCCTAGTATTATTAATTCATTAGCTAAAAACAACTTTCAACTAGTTGAAGTAAAGCACGAATTTCCAACATTAGAGCGAATATATTTAGAACTGATAGAATTGGAAGGGGTTCCTCGAGAGGAGAATAATGTGGAGGAGAGTTAAATGGATTGGGGAAGAGTAAAAGCTTTAGCGAGAAAAGATATTCGTGAAATGTTCAAATCAAAATACATTTTATCAGCAGTTATTGGTATGCCAATTCTGTTTGCAATATTTATTCCCTTGAGTTCATTATACCCCTTAGTTGCCATTGATCCAGGTGAATTTGAAGGAGAGGAAGAACTTCCCGCTTACTTAATAGATTTGTTCTCCGAAGTAGTTCCGAATTTGGATGATGCTGGTGCCCAAGGTCAAATATTAATATTAATGTCTTATATAATGTACATCACAGTTCTTCTCATACCTATCATATTACCTGCTGTTACAGCGTCTGAAACTATTATAGGAGAGAAAGAAAGAAAAACAATGGAAGCTTTGCTAGCTTCACCTCTCTCTGAAGCAGAACTAGTAACAGGAAAAATACTATCTTCATTCGTCCCCTCAGTTGCAGGAACTGCTTTTGCAGCACTTACTTATGGCATAATTACAAATATCATGACCTATCCATTTACTAATTCAATTCTATTTCTTGATGCATTATCATTAGTTTTTCTGTTTGTAATTGCACCCCTATTGTCAATCCTATCAGTAGAACTGATGATATTGATTTCAACAAGAGTAACAAGTGTAAGAGATGCATATCAGTTAGGTTCGTTAGTTGTTTTACCTTTAATGATGCTAATAGTTGGAATAGTTGTAAG
>BPTM01000333.1 GCA_023705945.1 Candidatus Heimdallarchaeota archaeon | reverse complement strand
GCAGCCGTGTCTTCCACCCTGAGACTTGTGGGAAGGTCGAGCGTCAGCATGGGACAACTGTCAGAGAGATGAAGAGGTTAAGGTTAAAATATTGTAACGCTGACCTCCGGCGCTATAAGGACTACTACAACTTCTTTCGTCCCCATCAAGGAATAAGCATGCAAACCCTAGGTGAAAGATTTATGAACCACTCACCAAAAGATATCTTGCCCAAAAGTGTAACCGATCTTAGTTGAGTTAACAATGTAGAAAATACCTTTTTGAGACAAATAGATTCTATTTATATTCTTTATCTGTTAAATTGATATGATTCAGTAAATGAATCAAAATTATTGGTAGGTAATTAAATGAAAACCAATAAGAAAAATATACGAATGGGTGCTATTGTAACACTTGTGCTTTTGTCTTTTATGACACTTAGCCAAATTACCAGTGTTCAAGCCTTAGGTGCAATTGTTTCTGGAGAAGTGACTTGTGATAGTACAGCTGTTAATAACGCTTTAGTGAGTTTGATTGTTTACGATGTAGTAGAAGACACCGATTATACTGATGCCAATGGTGAATACTTAGTTTTTCTTCGAGATTTATTAACCTCTACCATTCCCTGCACCATTAAGGTTGAAAAAAGTGGGTATACAACCATTTATCGGGACACATACCTTTATCCAAGTACTCCCACTGATTTTGATATTGAATGGGAAGTGACTCAAACCTGCAATGGTTATGTTTATGATCATGTAGGTGATGCCATATCAGGTGCAACTGTCAAACTAATTAGAATAAGTAACAGTGCGGTCTTAGATTCAGGAACCACAGATGCTTATGGCGAGTATTCTTTTTCTGTTGATGTACAAGAAAACCTTTACTGCAAAATCCAAGCAGAAAAATCTGGATACGATACAGCTTATATTACTGTTTACTGCAGTGATCAAACAACTTCCTACAACTTTAGAATTAGTTCCACTAGTGTAGATAAAATAGCTGTATTCTTTTACGCAACTGATGCTATTACCTATGACTATATCTCTATTTACGGAGATCAATTAGAAGATGAAGAAGACTTCGATACGATCATCTATATTGAAAATACAGACGATTGGGAAGGAAATATGACATATATTGATACTCTTGAATCATCAGATGACTTTGTTTTCATTCATATCATGACACATGGGAGTTATGATTCACAAAATGAGAATTCTATCTGCTATATGGAAGATAAACTGTGCAATCCGGATGAGTTGCATTCAGATGATTTTGCTACTAGTTTAGATAACTTTGAATCTGAGAACATTTTTGTTTTAGTTGGTTCTTGTCACAGTGGAGGATTTGTAGATGATCTTCAGGGATCAGATAGGTTTATAATATCAACTACTGATCAATATCACAAATCTTATTCATGGAAGTATCATGGTTCTATTCCTAATGTTGAACCAAGCTTTGAGCACTACTTCTTCTTGAGAATTAGTCAAGAATACGGTGACTACTGTTCGTATACTTATGCTAAAACACATGCACAAGATGAATGGTCACTCCAGGATCCCATGTACGTTGATCAACTAGCATATGAATGGTTTAAATGGTGGTAGGATGTTATTTATTCATCATTTTCTTTTTCCTTTTTCTAACACATTTTGGTGGAATATCATAAAGAACTTATTAACTGCATAGGAATTTTCATAAAGAAATAATTTAACATAGAGGATAATTGTGAAAGAGAAATTGAAAAAACTAATAATGAAAATAGTATCTCGCACACTAATGTTTTCGTCACTTGTGTGGGTTTATGCTGCAATTATTATAGGAATAATCACTCCTATGGTTATTATGATCCCATTTTATTTTATTTCATGGAAGATGTTTAGAATCTTTAACCCACACAATTGGATAGAAGGGTGGATTGTATGTGATTATCCCACATATCCGTCAGGTGTTATTACTCTAATCGTTTTCGAATTCATACTTTTTACAATTGGATTAGTGTTATTTGTTTGGGGGCTTTACTACATAGCTAAAACAATATACAAAAGAGAAGGATTAGCAACTGGAGGACCGTATAAATTTATTCGTCACCCCCAACACCTGGGAATTATACTCATGACTTTTTCTGTTTCTCTCTTTGTTCCATGGACAACAGATATAGGAATTAGAATAGGAGAAATTCTTTCTTGGTCACTTTTTTCTTTGATTTTAATTCTATGGGCATATTACGAAGAATGGAAATTAACAAAGAAATTTGGAGAAAAATATACCCAATATCGTTCAGAAACAGGAGCATTCTTTCCGAGAATCTTCACCAGAAATAAAAAACTTTGGTATTCCCATGAAATAAGACATTGGAAACAAATACTACTCACCATTATAGGCTACATTTGCTTCATCTTGCTTCTGTATCTTTTAGTATTCATTCTATTTAAAGCAGGAATCATTGCACAGTTATATTAATATTCAACAAATATTGTTTTTTTAGTTTCTATCTAAAATTTATATTGAATGCAATGGTTACTCTTTTTTTTAATAGTAGCTAGATAAGAAAATAGAATCTGTGTTTATAACACACGTTATGAAACTTGGTTAAACTTGCCAGAAGGCTTCTAACCGTCGTTTAAGTG
>BPTM01000332.1 GCA_023705945.1 Candidatus Heimdallarchaeota archaeon | reverse complement strand
TGGATGATGAAGTTTTTGAAGCTATATTTGACTGGGTTAAAGGAAAGAAACCAGAATTTGTGTTTGCAGAGAATTTACTTTTTGGATATGGAAGTATCATCGACCAAGAAAATTTTCCCCAGGATCCATTAAGTTCAAAAAATTTCGCTGAAATAATATGGACAGAGCAATTTCAACAAGAACTTATGATCTCAAAGTTTCATACTCAACTGTTTGAACTTGATCAATTCGGAAAAATAGTTATTTTCGCTGAAGAGAAATAATCTTGAAGTTATTAATGAAATGTTTAAGTATCTCATGTTTTTATTTTTTGTATGAAACTGTCTGAGGTTAATAGTATCATAGTAACTGGAGGAACTGGTTTTGTTGGATCTTATCTAGTTGAACGTTTACTGGAAACTGACGATTTTTCCATTGTTGTTGTTGATAATAATTTCTCTTATGATGTGCTCCCAGAAGAAGTTAAGTCAAGAGTTAGAATCGAAAAACAAGATATTAGAGACTTGGAAACTGTTGAAAAAATATTTGATGAAATTAAACCTGAGATTTGTTTTCATTTAGCTGCAATTCATTTCATTCCTTATTGTAATAAACATCCAAATGAAGTGGTAGATGTAAATATAAGAGGAACATCAAATATTCAGTTTTTATGTAATAAGTACCACAGTAATATTATACAAACGTCAACAGCTGCTGTATATGCTCCTGCTGATTTTCCCCATTCAGAGAATTCAACAATTGATCCACCAGGGATATATGGTTACTCAAAAATGGTAAATGAGTATACACTTGGTGTTCATTTCAAGGATAATCTAAAAGAATTACTTGGTGTAAATGCAAGATTGTTTAACGTTTATGGTACAAGAGATCTCAACCCTCATGTTATTCCAGAAATCATGCAGCAAATGAAAAAACAATATAAGAGTGAGACTATTAGTTTAGAACTTGGAAACATCCAACCTAAAAGAGATTATATTCATGCAAATGACGTTGCAGATGCACTCATATCTATAGCTGAAAGTGACTTGAAAGGTCTTCATACTTATAATATTGGGACAGGAGTAAGCTGGAGTGTTGAAGAATTAATCGAAAAACTAGAAAAGATTAGTAACAAGAAAATAAGCGTTGAGTACTCTCAAGAAAGAATGAGAAAATCAGAAAGAATGTTTCATCAAGCAGATATCTCGAAAATTCTTCAAGAAATTAACTGGAAACCGAAAATCTCTACAGAGAAAGGACTAAGGAGTATCTCAATTGATGAAAATAGTAAATTAAAAAAATGAAAAGAAGAAGGTTATTTTTTCTTTTTCCAGATATAGAATGCAGTTCCTCCAATTGCGCCTAACGCTAGAACTCCGCCACTTACTGAAACACCAATTACCCATCCTTCGACGGAAGATACAATATTATATAAGATATATCCAACAGATTGAAATCCATCATTATTTTCTACAATAACTGTAAAATTGTAGATTCCTTTTCTGTAATCAGCTAAAGGCAATTCTATTGATAATTCTGTAGGTTCCCATTCAGGCAGGAACTCAAAATCCTCTTCAGTAAGAAGAATATCTCCATCAAAAACAGTCAAAGTACCATCTTCTGCTATTCGGTTTTTGTATGAATTCCATACTGTAAAGTTAACCAATCCATTTTCCTTTCTAATTGAGATGAGTGATTCAGGATCGATACCAACTAAAGGTTGTGAATAAAAAACTTCACCTTTGAAGGACGTTGAACCATTGATAGCTAATTCCCAAATTACATTACCAGTACTATTTACTTCAGTGAAAAAGCGCATTGTTTCATCGATACCGTTTCCACAGAATGAACCCAAATTGGTATTAAAAGGAAGTTTATCGTATCCTCCTCTATTTACACTATAATGACTTGGCGAAGGACCTTCATAAGAAAACACTTCAGTAGCTATCATATTGTCTTCATCGATTTCAAATTCAACCAATCTGCTGGTCATACTGAGAGCATCTGTTCGATTACTATAATCGTTATCAAATATAGTAAAATGATTGTCACCAATGTACTGTATATCATGTAGCCCATAAAATAGTGAAGGTTTTTGCTCACCATATTTGTTATACATGGTGAAATCACTTTCATATGCACCAATCTGCCATATAACCTCTCCTGTAGTCTTATCAATCTTAAAGACTGTACTTAAATAATAAGAACAAAAATAGATATAATCATCAGTCATATCCCAGTGAATACCGTTTGCATGTGTCCAGTCAGCTTTTCCTTTATTTATTGCGTTAAGTATGGAGAATTCTGTATAATTGAATGGTATATGATCCACAGCTGACCACTCCCAGATAATAGTGCCGTTTTTCAAACATTCATAAATTGTATCGTATTCAATTGGATACAAACTTCCCCCGATATCAACTGTTCCAGATAGCACTCTTCCTAAACCTAGAAATGTTTCGGTAACAGGATTATATTCATAATCGTGATGGTATCCATAGCCTTCAAAATGCTCTAGTTCATTTGTTTCAAGATTCCATAAAGATGTGTGTGTTTTATTGCAGAGAACCAAAGTTCTAGCGTCTACCATCCTTGCAGCTCGTATATAAGTTGGTATAGCTCCTATAATGTTCC
>BPTM01000331.1 GCA_023705945.1 Candidatus Heimdallarchaeota archaeon | reverse complement strand
GGGGGAATGAGATGGAAAAGACTGAACTAGAATTATATAACGAGAAAATATTGGAAACTATTGATGAATTAATAAGATCCAATAAAGTATGGAAAAAAAGATTTAAGAAAGAGAATAATATGAAAGAGTATCATTTTTTTCGAGGAAGAATAGATGCACTTAATGGAATGAGACTTTTATATGATTAATAGGAGAAAAACATGTTAGATGAAAATGGTTATCCAGATGAGGCATCATTAAAAGAAATCGAGGAATGGGATATTCCAAAAAACGGAGTCAAGGGTTTGCTTGATTTAATAGAAGAAAACACCAACCATCCTGACTTCTCATTCTCTATCACTGGCAAAAAGGTTCTTCGTTTCGAGTATCATACTGGAGGTTGGTCAGGCAATGAAGATGTCATTTCTGCCTTACGCCGAAACATTCTATTCTGGCCATTGTTCTGGGAAAAATCAACCAGAGGCGGACATTACTATTTCAAAATAAAGCTAGGAGAATAACTATGAAAACAAATGTAGTAACTAGCAAACAATTAGGAACTGAATGCTGGAGCACCATACGTCTTCTTCAACATGACTGCACAAAATGTGAACGCCTGGATCGTTGTCGTTATAAAGTCAAAGGAATTTATCCCAATCAGAAACCAAAAGAATTATTTGAGGCTCAACTTCAATTCAAAAGATATAGAGAAAGGCTTATGAAACATCTTGTAGCTGATATTAAAGGAGAATAAGGATGGCCAAAAAACGTAAGATAGCTAAGGCACAGAAAGAGAGAGCGAAAAATCGTCGAAAAAATTGGGAAAAGATCCGAGATGGTATAATAGCATCACTGCAAAAGAAACAAAGAGTTAAGGATTTGAAGAAAGCACAAAAAGCGGTTGATGGCGTTCGGAAAAAGGCTATAGAAAGAGCAGAGAAAGATAGAATTAAATTAGCCAAGAAAAAAACCCAAACTAGGAAGGGAGGCAAGAAAGAGCAAATTAAGAAAGTCACGAAACGAACTACTAAAAATGGAGGAAACAAATGACTAAAAAAGAAATACACGACAAAATCTGGGTAAAAGAATTTTATTCCAGTGGCTTGAAACCTCTAAAGAACGCAGATGTTAAAATAGTGAATCTCAGGATCCGGAAGCGCGAAAAGAAAGTTATCGCTGATATAATTCACGAATGTGAAAACGAATCACATCGCTATAACAACTGCAAATATTCTTTTGATGAATTAGAAGCCATAGAAGTAGATGTATAGAAGAAAACAGGCGTTCTGGGCAATTATGGGCTGTTATCGGGCAATTGCTCAAAGACGCTATAGAGGCTCATATAGAGCACTTGACAAGATTATTAAGATATGATATAATAAAGATAAAATAGAGAGGAAAAATTAAATGGAATCAGAAGAGATAAAAATAACAGGTGTGATGAAATTGCATCCTGTGGAAAAAACTAACAACCTTTTTGAAATTAAGAATTCTTTCAATGCTGAAGAAATTCTTATTATTGCAAAACGATTAAGAACATTACAAGCAAAACAAATGACAAACCTTCGGGTTGCTTCTTTCGCGAATGATTATTATTATCTTACTGGTAGGCGTTTTGCAGCTAAGAATATTCTTTTATCATCTGCTTCAATTTTATCTTTACTCACTTCGCAAGAAGGAAATGATTCTTTGAAAACTTTCTTAGTGAACAAAAACCTTGGGTCACTCCAGGGCATATACGGAGATTTTCTTAGAAACTCAGGCAAAAAAGTAGTAAATTATTATGA
>BPTM01000330.1 GCA_023705945.1 Candidatus Heimdallarchaeota archaeon | reverse complement strand
AAAGTAATTCATGAAGAGCTAAAGGATTATCTTTCCCTTGTTTTATATCTTGATAAACATCGTATATTCTTTCAATAGCCATATCTGCTAAACTATTTATTGCTGACAAGTTTTTGGAACATGATTCTGCAAATATGACCCATGCTTCCGATATTTCTTCTGGTTCATCTAATTTAGTAAAGGATTTGTAGAGATTATCTCTTTCTAGCTCCATTTCAACAAATTTGTTGAATGGTCGAGTGTCTAATAGTGATAAATTCATAGCTAAAAATAGTGCTTTCTAAAAATAAACCTTTTGCACATTTTTAATAAACTGATATTTGAATGCAAAACATCTAAATATGGTAATTCTTAACGGAAATTGTGAAACCTCTAGATTTTGGGAAAAGGCAATCAAATATTATAGAAGATATGAATGAATCAGAAATCGATTTGTTTCTTATCACACCTTCAATAGATTTTGGTTATCTGTTTAAGGCATTTATGTCTATAAGTGAGAGATTAATTTGTGGTGTTTTGAGTATTCATAATGATGCTCAGATTATTGCCCCTTCTTTTGAAAAAGAAAACATACAGAATCGCACTCCTTTTGATGATGTAATAACTTGGAACGAAGAAGAAAACCCTTTTGCGGTGCTCAAAGGAACTATCTACTATAATGTGAAAAAAATTGCATTAGAACCAACAATGCCTTTTGAAATCTACACCAAACTGAAAAAGCAATTTCCAGAAGCTGAATTTATAGATGGAAGTGCTATAATAAGAAAACAAAGATCAATCAAAACTGAAGCTGAAATTGAGCGTTTGGAAAAAGCTGGTAAATATACTGTTGATGGTATGATGAATGCCTTAAAATTACTTAAACCAGGTTTAACAGAATTGGACGTTTTGAAATTATTCCAAAAAGAAATGACACTACAATCAGGAGAACCAAGTTGGGTACTAGTCCAGTTTGATGAAAACAGTGCAGTTCCTCATGGACCTCCCTCAACAAGAAAAATGAAGGAAAACAGTGTTGTACTTATTGATGCGGGAACTATGTGTGATAATTATTTTGCAGATATAACATTAACAACATTTTATGGAAACGTTACTGATGAATTTCTTAAGGTATATGAAATTGTCCAAGAAGCAAATGATGCTGCACTTAATGCATCAAAAGTGGGTGTACCATGTGAAGACGTTGATTCTGCAGCCAGAAAAGTAATTGATAAAGCGGGTTATGGTCAATACTTTACACATCGTTTAGGACATGGATTAGGATTGGAAGTACATGAAGAACCCTATATGGTAAAAGGAAATAAAAGACAATTAGTCAAAGGAAATGTTCATACTGATGAACCTGGAATTTACTTGCCAAATAAATTTGGTATAAGAATTGAAGATGATGTTCTGGTTGGAGATAAGACTAAAAGATTAGTAACATTTGATCGGCATTTGTGGAAGTAAAAATGAGTTACATTAATTTTGATAGGGTTGCAGATGTTTATGACCGAACAAGAGCAGTTCCCATGGAAACTATAGAAATAATGATCCAGGAGATAAACAAAAAACTGCAAACTGCATTTGGATCTCCTCCTTACCAAATACTCTCCTTAGGGATAGGTTCTGGTAGAGTTGAGAGATACCTCTCCTCTTCAAACAATCATCTTTTTGGTATTGATATTTCAGAATTAATGTTGAAAGAGCTGAAAAAGAAAGGTGTGGTTGGAAGTATATCTATTCTTCAAGCTGATGCATGTAATCTTCCATTCCGAGGTAAGTTTCATTTAGCCATCGCTATTCATGTGATTCACTTAATACAAAACCAAGAGGAATTTTTAAACGAGATATTAAGAACATCACAAATGGCAATTTTTGGGGATGTTTATACAGATGCATATCAAAGCAAATTATATTCATCCTTCCTCAACATTTTATCAACATTAGGTTGGGTAAAACAAGAATCGAAGTTCAAGAACAGTTATCTTGAAAACGAAATGTCAAAACACGGATTTGAAGTAGAGGAAATTTCTGAAACAATATACACCTCACAGTTTCACGCTTCTATCTTTGAAAGTATAAAGAAGCGATACTTTTCTTGGTTATGGGATGTTCCAGAGCCAACTTATCAACAAGCAATAAAACTACTGGAACTTAAAATAAAAGATGAAGAAATAAACCTAAATGAATCATATAAAACAGCTTCTAATGTCAATCTGCAGGTTTTTAAGCAATTGGAAGATTAAGGAAGAGGATGTTTGTAATGCTGATCGATTTCAGTATAATCCTTACCATCAAAAACTAAAAATTCAGCATGAACATCATGAATATCACCGTATTTTTGGTACCATGGTGATGTACTCAGCAAAGACCATTTCTCAACAAGCTCTCTTGTGACATTGATAGGTTGTTTCCTTAATTCAGATATCTTTATAGCTTCAATTAAGGATAAACTGGTAGCTAAAATAACGGAAGTTGGTGTTTTTCGAGATATGTGCAAGTTCCACACTTTTGTTTTTTCTATTAAGATTTTGATTAAGTTTCTGGGAAATAGATTTTCATCTATATTAGACAGGTGTAATAAATTTTCGATCAATTAGATCGGAAGAGCACACGTCTGAACTCCAGTCACG
>BPTM01000329.1 GCA_023705945.1 Candidatus Heimdallarchaeota archaeon | reverse complement strand
CGAGATCGTTTCACGTGACTGGAGTTCAGACGTGTGCTCTTCCGATCTCCTAGATATATTATCAAAAAGTCTAATCTAAAATACTCGTTTTCTTGGAAATCTTTGAATTTGAAAACTATATTCTTCTTTGTATGCGATCTTATGATTCTTCCACCATAACTAATCTCATAGAAGTTGTTTGTATTCTTACTTTTTAGCCAAAATTCAGCTTTTTCGTCGTTACCCTTTTTGATAATATATCTAGGTGAAAAAATACCTGTTTTATATTCTCTTAACAACTCTTCTTCTTCTAGATTGTACAGAACTAATGTAAAAGGTATCCTCATCCCTCTTGTTACAACTACTTCCATAATTTGCTTTTTCGATGCAAGATCCTTAGTTAAATATGATAACTTAAGAAAACTAGATTTTGATTTAATTGAAAAACCATCTGGGATGGTGTCACTCATTTGAGTAATAATGACATCCCGTACTTATATTTGTTAACAAATTAATGTACTTATTACACCTTTAAGAAAAACAGACCCATTATGAAATTGGAGATGCTGAAGTCATGATTAAGAGTGATTTCGCTTTGAAGTCCACAATATTTATAATTCTTGTTGTATAATAATAGTAGTTTACTTTCAAAGTGAAAAACATGAAAAATAGATCAAGAAAAACAAAGAAAAGAGAAAGTGGAATCATCTTCATTTTGCTTCTCTTACTTCTCTATATCTCAAATACACAGTATGTTTACCAACTTGAGACTAATCCCCCTAAAGATACATCGATTTTTAGTTCATTGACACCACATGCATCTATAACGATTACTTTAAACAGTGACTTTGTTTCTTTAGGTTTTTCAGGTAATGGAGTATTTGATGATCCATATAGAATTGAAGGATATAACATAACAACAACCGATAGTTATGGTATAAGAATACAAGATGTAACAAGTTATTTCAGAATAAGTGATTGCTTAATAGATGCAACTGATAGTGGAATTTACATTGAAAATGTAATAAATGGAAGAATTGACATAGAAAATAATACTTGTATTAACAATCTCTATGGTATTAGACTAATTTCGTGCATTGGAGGAAATTTGTCAAGTAATGTCTGTAATTATAATAATGATGGAATTTATTTATTAGATACTTTAGAAATGGATATACTGAATAATACTTGTTTTGCTAATAATCATCAAGGAATTTACGTGTCTTCATCAATGAACAATACATTGTATATGAACGAATGCCATTATAGTAATTATGGAATTGAAATTATAAACTCTCAGAATAATAACATCACGCAAAATAAAGTTTATGATAATAATTTTGGCGGTATAAACCTAGTGAGAGCTACTAATCACATGATAAATAACAATACAGTTTATAATAGTATGAGTGGGATTTCTTCAACTGAATCTTCTGCTTCCATAATAAACAATACCTGTTATGATCAATGGACGAATATCTATTCTTCAAAATCTGTTGTTAATGTGTCCAGTAATCTTTTATATAATGGAGATTATGGAGTTCTTCTCTGGAATGTTAATCAAAGCTACTTCATTCTCTAATACTATTCTGAATAGCTATCATTATGGACTCAAACTTGATGAAGTATCTAGTAACAATACAATCTATCACAATTTTTTCTCTATACTTCATAAATTGCATCCTTCTCAAGGGTATGATGATGGAATAAATAATACATGGTACAATGATCAATTAAAGGAAGGAAGCAGATGGACCGATTGGCCTGGATATGGCGTTTATGATATTGATGGAATAGCTGAATCCAATGATTATTATCCATATGATTTCAGACGACCTGTTTTTAATTCTCCTCCTGGAGATGTAACTTATACTGTTGGAGAAACAGATAATTATATTACATGGATTATTACAGAATGGAGACCATATAATTATTCAATATATAGAGAAGATAATCTTTTGGAATCAGGTCCTTGGGCTGGTCAAAGCTTAACTATAAATGTAGATGATTTAGAAATTGGTGTATATTCCTACAAATGCGTAGTATTTGATCAGAACAATAATTCAGCATTTGATTATGTTAGAGTTACAGTAAATAGTATCGTGCCTGAATTTAGTAATTTACATTATCTATCTTTTATACTAATGAGTGTTGTCCTTTTAATATCTGTAGTAAAGCTAAACAAACATAGAAAAAGAAACTAAATTCTTTCTTTTTTCTCTATTCTCTTCTAATAAGGTCTTCAAATATAAAAATTTTGTAATGCACCTTAACTTTAGCTACAAAATCCAAGCTTACAAATGAGAACTGTCGCCTTACATTTTCTATTTAAACCCCCTCTCTTATTAGATATGTCTCCTAACAAGAAGAAGACCTTCACAGCAAGGTATTTTTTCAGCTGCTTTTTCT
>BPTM01000328.1 GCA_023705945.1 Candidatus Heimdallarchaeota archaeon | reverse complement strand
GCAATAAGCTCAAGACTTTACTTTGCCCTTTCCTCTGGTACAACTTTCTTTTGTATGTTCGGTCCCTCTGGAGGTGAATAGGAGGCTTTGGGACATGCTTAAAATTATAGTTTATTAAGAACTATCATTTAGTAGATAGGAGCTGTAATTCTACTATAATACGTGACTTAGAATTCAATTTTTGATTTTAATAGTTTTAGAGTTTCGAATAATTTGTCATAAGAGATTAACTTTTCTACACAACATTAATATATCTAAATTACTTTTCTTAAATAAGTATTTATTCGAGCAGTAGCTTGTGTAATACTCAAGGAAAGGAGTTAAGAACAATGAATAATAAAAAAATATATTTATCGATCAATTTTTTAGTTTTAGCTTTTTTGATATGCAATATGAATAACGTCAATGCTGCTAGACAAGATGATAATGAAGGACATACATTTGAGTTTTCGCCATATATGTACTATATACAAACGGAATTTTATGATACATATATTCCTGCAGGACAAACATATGCATCGCCTACATTAAAGCTCTACTCAAGTTTTAAAGTAGATCAAGATTTTCAGGATTATTTTTCAAAATGGTGGCGATGCTGGGCGAGATATGTTCACGAGATTGAAGAAAGAATTATATCTGGATCAACTAATCACTACTTTGATTATAGAGGTTTCTACTATACAAACATACAGGATACTTTTGTTGACTACGAAGTAGAAGATGATCCTGAATGGGAGTTACATGTAAGAGATCCAGATGAGAATCTCCAACCTGAATATTATTATTATGTATGGTCTTATTGGAATTCTATAAATGGACTAGAAGCTGGAACATACTCAAACTCTCACTGGCTGACATCTGAAGTGGATGGAGTAACAGGTGGAGCTGCTGATTATGACCATCTTTCGGGAAAAACTTTCTCGTTTACAATATATCCAAGTGGTAGAGGAGTAGGTGGTACTCTAAATAGCAATAGTATTTATAATGAACAAACACAAAAAACAAAATGTGAGAATCTTCCTCTATCGATATATCCATCTATACCAGTGATTACAATAAAGTGTCCAATTTTTAACTTTCAAATCGAAATCAGGCAAATTACTGTTGATACATTTAAAATCATATCAGCTATTAACCTAGATAGTAACTCTTCAATAAATGCATTTAATGCATTATGTATTAATACATTGAATGAGAAAATATCTGAAAATCCTAATAAAAAAACAACTGCATTATTATCATTTAAAAAATCAGTAAGTATAGATACGTTTCAACAGATGGCTGGTGATTTTAATTGGAATATTAGATCTTTAAAGCTAGAATATATCTCTGATAATGGCGTAGCTTATATACATACACCCTTAACAAACAATAAGCTACCAGTAAATATATTTGATCTTTTTGAAATAGATTATAATAAAATTTCAGGTGTTTGTGGATGTGAAATAGAAGCTACATTAATGAGTTTTCATGAGTACTTTGATTATTATTCATCCAATACCAAAGTGCTAAATCTTGTTTCACTATATGCTGATGACTGGTTAATTCAGAATGGTTATCATCCAAAAGCTTATACTCATATAGGTTTTCTAGGAGCTTAATTTAATGACAGAAATAACTAAAGAGCGAAGAGATAAAAAATCTTTTTTTTCAGAAGTGTTCTCTCCCCAATCTAAGTATCTTAGTTTTATTGGATTAGTAACATTTTTCTTTCTTTTCTTTTTATTAGAATTCTTTCTATTGATTGGATTGGAAAGTGCTTCAAATGTAATAGAAAGTTTTTATGAAAATATTACTACTGCTGCTTTATGGTCAATTTATATGATTATTCCGCTAGTATTATCATTGATCGTATTTGCTTTTACTTTCAACAAACCTAAAGCAAGATTTACTTCATTCATATTTTCAGTAACTGGTCTCATTGGTTTTGGAATTGGTTTTGGAATAATGGCAGTTCTATATGATAAAGTGTTACCAAGTAATAAATATATAGATATAATTGCGTTTACTATAATTCTAGGAACATCTGTGATATTAAGTAGTATTTTCACAGTGATTACTGTTAAAAAAATACGCTAATAAATACACTTCATTTTTTTATTATAAAAGATATATGTCTACTTGTCACTTTAGTAAAAAGAACAATCCTTGAACTACTATTTCATGTAAATATTTCTGGAGTTTTTATACTATGAGTTATTTTTCCACTTTCCCCACTTAAGGGTAGTGGCAAATAATTTTGAGGACTCTTCCCAACCCAAGAACGTATTAGGTAGCATCGCAGCAAGCAGTAGCTTGGGGTATCTTTAAGCTCTGGCAGCAGAGACTCTATTAATAGATCCATTAGTTCATCTTGATAATCCTAAAAGAACAGGAAATATTACACTTTAGGAAGGTATTATTGAGATTCTTTCTAAGAAAAGAGAGTTTCCTGTTTCTTATTTGGCTATCTAAATTTCACAGAAAGAATTATTCAATCACTCTGTGCATCATGTTCTCCATAGTTCCTTTTCCTTTAATTTTCTTTCCTTTCCAAGTTCCTTTAGCCGTTAAAACATAATTAGTGATATATTGATTCTCTTTTCCAAGAACCCCGTACCAAGATATTTTTGCTGTTGAGGTAACTTTTAAGTCTAAGAGATGTTTCCCTGT
>BPTM01000327.1 GCA_023705945.1 Candidatus Heimdallarchaeota archaeon | reverse complement strand
TTAGCACAGGTTGCTGGGTGAAGTTCTTTGGTTCCTCTATCTGATTGTCTTCTGCTTCTATCGTCATATCTGCTTGATGACTTGCTAGAAGATCGATAATCTCGTCTACTATCAGAACGACTAGAACGTCTTCTCACATCTGTAAAATCAGCTTTTGGTTTTTCAATTTGAAAACACTCTCTACAAAATACAGGTTTAACTCCTGTTGGTTTGAATGGAACAGTTGTTTCTTTCTTACACCTTGCACAGGTTGCTGTGTGTAGTTCTTTGGTTCCTCTATCTGACTCTCTTCTGCTTCTATCTTCATATCTGTTTGATGGCCTGTTAGAAGACCTGTAATTAGATTTGTTTTTAGTGCGACTTGGAAATCGTCTTTTTGTTTCATCTCTTCCAGTATCTCTAGTACGATTGTTTGGTTTAGCTCCAGATCTATATTTAGGTTTTTCTCTCGATTTAAAGCTAGCATGAGATTTAGTTTTTTTACTTTTAGACAATTTATTTGTTGGTTTGAAATTGCGAGAGCTTCTTACCGCTCTATCTTTTGACATGATTAACACCTTATTTTACAGCATTTAGTAGAATTGTAAATTAGAAAAACCCATTCCAAACTGAAAAAGAATTCCTATCTACATTCACACTTTATTAGGACAGTTTTCCTATACTGCACTAAGCTCAATCCTTTTACTTTCTATTTAAATTAGAAGATTTAAGTTCTGAACTCTCTTATTTGGTAATAATTATGTGACTGGATTAGCTAGGGGATATAGGTCAACAGAACCAGCTGAACCATCTATACTATAAGTTGTATTACTACCTATATCGCTCCAATAGTTTCCATTCAGAGATGCTAAATTATGCCATTGGTTGTTTATTCCATCGTCATATGCTTGGCTATGATAATGAAAATCTTCCAAGTTGTTATCGATGAATGAGTTTCCAAAAACTAAGATATTACTGGAATTCATTTCTATTTTAATACAGAATTCATCACAAAAAGCTATAACATTCTCTGTAATAATGCAATTGTCGCTTTGCTTCATAATAATTCCAAATTCTAATTTTATGATTTCATTCTTTCTAAGAATAACATCAGAACAATCATTAAACCAAACTGCACCAGCAAAATTTCTTCCTTGTATTATATTGTATTCAAAGATTATTGTAGTAGTAGACCAGAATTGAAGGGCACGGGAAAAATCGGTAAATTGATTATTTATTATATTTATTTGATAACATTCACTACAGATGAGATTCTTGTCAACATTAAACTGATTGTCTTTGAAATCTATCATGCCAGAATTTCTGAAACAGACAATGCCAATTGAGAATGTGTTATTTAATATCAAACAATCAAATGAATTATCGATTGAAACAGAATACCCAATTAAGTCATCCTCATTCTCATCTTTTGCAAATAAGTTATCACTGATATTTACTCCAGTTGTATTAGAAATTTCTATGCCAATTCCAGTGTTAAAACCTACATCTCCCATTAGATACATACTACCATAGAATATATTTTGAATAATCGATGCTGTACCATTTTCTACTCCCTTTAGAGAAATACAAATATACCCACCATAGAATTTACAACTCTTTATAACAAAAAATTTGGTCGTGTGCTGAATTTCGAGCAAGATATATTTTTCTCTAACTTCATACTTGAAAACTCCTAATCTTCTGTTTTCAATTATATATGGATCATCTTGAGTTCCAGAACCTATGGAACTTATTCTTCGCAAATCTGCATCTGAATTAATTGAAAGAGTTCTAATTTTAGTAGAATTAACTATTAATATTATGGTTATTGTTGAAATTATAAGGAAAATGATAATAATGCGAGAATATGCTTTTATTTTTCCCTTCATGCTACTTAAACCTGATAATATTAATTATAAATGGGATTTATAAGAGGATATAGGTCCACTGAACCAGCAGGTCCATCTATACTATAGGTTGAATTGCTTCCCAGGTCATTCCAATAGTTCCCTTCACTAAGAACCATATTGTACCATATAGATTCAGTATCTTCATTATAGCACTGGGAATCACCTGCAAGATTATTATCAAAGAAATTATTATGATATATTGTTGCATTGAATGAATAAACATTGATCCATATAGCATAATCTAAACTATTGTAGAATGAGTTGTAAATAATGATTGTATGTTGGACATCATATAGATTTAAACATCTAATTCCTACATCAAATGTGTTATTACTAATTGTAAGATTTGATGTGCTTGCAGCACTTATACCATCGTGTTCACTTCCCAAAAAATCATTCTGTGTTATTTCTACATTAATTGCTAAAAAGAAAGTTAATAGAGTAAATCCCTCAATTTCAGACACAAGGGTATTATTTCGCAGTTCAAGATTGTTACAACTGCGAAAATAAATACTAACCTCTCTAACTATATTGTTTTCAATTGAACAGTTTTGTGAAAACAATATATTAATACCTAGACAATATGTGGTTGGAGAATTAGAATTAGGTCTTATCATATTATTTTTTACAATGATCTTAGAAGAAATGATTGACAAAACTGATTCTAGTTATCCAATCAGATAATGCGTAGTTATTTATATGAAGTTTTCTAAAAACTTTTAAATTAAAACCAATAATGTTAGAGAGCGGATAGAAGATCCCACGTATG
>BPTM01000326.1 GCA_023705945.1 Candidatus Heimdallarchaeota archaeon | reverse complement strand
CGAAGGAAAACAACTTTATACACCGCTCTGGTAGATGTATGGGAAATGGTGCTGGGTGCGCCTCCCTCTTACTTTTACTTTCTCCCATAAATCTCCATTTACCCGTTATCCACGAAATGAACTCCTCTTTTGTTATATCAGACGTTCCTCTTTTTTCTTTTTTCCACTTTCCCTTATACATAATAGCAATAACCTCTCCTGGGAAGGACACATTTGGGGCAGCTGCACTCTTCCATGAGCCCCATTTAGTATGAAATTGTAAATCTTTGTCCCAAATTATAACTCCATGATACCTCCAGCCCACTTTTTTGGCAATTGTAATTACATCGGCAAAAATGCTTTGTCGGCCGCCTTTGTTTTTATCCATTATGATATTTAGGCACAACCTACAACTGGTGGCACTCAAGTCATAGCATTTTTTTAACCAGCCATCTGTAAACTCTATGTAATCTTCATATGGCAACCCATCATCTACAGTGTCATACTCTATATTCAGATTATATGGTGGTGATGTCACTATGAGATCAATACTGTTATTTTCTATTGTTCCTATCCTTAGGAAGTCATCGTTGTATAGTGTTATGAGTTCATGTTGTAGGTACGGGTTGGACGTCATGCAAACAACTCCCTTACACTTGTTCTATCTGTTTCCAGATTCATCCATTTTTTAACTTTCTGTGTTGTATGTTCTTCCCCCAGTCGTAAATCCTCGGGGAGTAATCTTAATATCTTTTTTCCTGCGGCCTTATATTCTTGGTCTCTCAAGTCATCTAGTTCTGGTTTATTTTCGGGAACTTGTGGCACCCTAGGATCATGTCCTCCTGCGCCATCATATTCAATAAGGTGCATTCCATCGCAGTGTATAAAGTCCGGTCGCCTCGGTCCAACAATGGCAATGGTGTTGTAAGAAAATCCCATGGTTGACAAGATGGGGATGAGTCGCAACTCTTCTCCATTTGGTTTTGTCTTGGCTTTGAATAAAGAATTATTCAAATAGTTTCTTTGTTCATCATGAGTTAAAGATTCCCAATGTGCTTTAACTTTTTTACCTATTTTTTGGCGTGTACTTTCAGTAAATTCCCGACCTATACGCGCGAGTCCCAGTTTTTGTAAGTGTTCCTCACTTAATGGTCCAGTTTTTAATCCCTTATTCCACGCAACAATTTCACCAGACGCAAACTTCCGTAATTTTGTTTCACGCATTCTGGCTATTTGTCCAAGTGGCTGGGGACGATCCTTAAGTGTTTTACTTGTTTCTGCGACTCGTGGATCGGTTTCTTTCGTTAGGTTTTTGTTCCATGCTATAGGTATGCGGGGATCATAGTTAGGACTACTTTGATCGTTAGTCTTTCTTCTGTTCCATGGTTCCCTTCCTATTAGGTCTGGGCGTTTAACGCCCTTTGTACCATGTCTATGAATATACTTATTGTACGGAGAACTTACATATCCTCCACAGCCACAGGCGCAGAGTGGGTTATCCATAAAAAACAACCAGCTCGGGATGGGTGTCCATCTCCTTCTTTTCATAGAGTCCTTCCACTTTTTAATTCCTATCTCTGTTTTTGGGTTTGTTTTTCCTCTTCTATTATGACCGACGACATATTTGTGATGACTCATCCGTACGGGTTTACCACAACCACACTGGCAAAGGGGATTATCCATGAAAAAGAACCAATGAGGAATACAGAAAGAGTATAAGTTTTTCGATCCTTTTTTACGACCCACTATATATCACTCTCCATACTTTTCACTGTCTTTCTTTACAATCACTCAAAGAACTCCGCTACGTTATGTCCAATTTTTTCCCATATCAGACAATAGTTCAATTGAATCATGTGTTTAGTTGATATAAATGGTGTTGAACTACTTGATAACTCCCACATAAGGATATCTCGTAACACCATATTCACTCGCTTCTTCATAGACTGGATCATATCAGAGTGCATTGGATACAATACCCTATCCCTCCGAACGTCTCCAGTAATCACAATCAAGTACCCTCCCGGAGTCAACACCCGTTCCGCTTCCGAGAGTGTCTTATCAAACTCTCCAATGAACTCCTCATACGTCTTGCAGTTACTCAAGTCCCTCGGGTTG
>BPTM01000325.1 GCA_023705945.1 Candidatus Heimdallarchaeota archaeon | reverse complement strand
TAGAAATTATTATATAAAAAAGCAAAAGTGAAATTAAAATGGGTTATAGAAGATATGATGATAGACCTAGAGAAATGCACGATGTAAAATGTTCTAAGTGTGGTGTGGATACTCAAGTTCCATTTAAGCCAGACGGCGACAGACCAGTTTACTGCAAAGACTGCTATCAACAACAAAGAAAACCAAGATATTAATCTTAACATGAAGTAAAGTTCCTTTATCTCTTCTTTTAGAGATAAGAATCAACAACTTCTTTTTTTCTTATTTTTTACTAATTTGTATCTATAAAATTTAAAAACTACTACATTTTTCTATTTTATGGCAAAAAAATCTACGCCCGTTAAAGAAAAGTTCACTATTACTAGACAAATGCTGTCCATGTATAATGAAATCATCTCTCAACTACCTTATGTTAAGGGTCTCATAGAAATTGATGTAACAGATGGACGAAGAATTATTAAAGCTTATCAAGAGAAAACAGGCGAGAGGGTTTCTTTCACTTGTTGGATTATGAAATGTATTAGCGAAGCTATTATGGAAAACAAGATAGTTCATGCTTATAGAATTAAGAAGCGAGAGATTATTATTCCTCAAGAAGTTAATTTTGGCATAATGATTGAGCGCGAAACAGCTGTTGGAATGAAAGTCCCTTATATGGCTGTTATTAAACAAATTGAGACTAAATCTGTTCTAGAGATTACTACTGAGATTAGAAAGTTACAAGTAGAAATTATTGCAGAGAAAGATCAACTGATGGGTGATCAAGGTTTTGTCCGAAAATTGCAAATGTTTCTGTTCTCAATCTTACCTGCTTTTATCGGTCGTCCCATTTTTAAGAAGGTCTCAACTAACAAGAAATTCGTAACTGAAAACAGTGGAACTGTTGGTATGACCTCTTTGGGTATGTTTGGTAAAGAAGTAAGTGGTTGTGCTATCCATTTCCCCACAAGAACTGTTGATTTTGCTTTAGGTGGAATCAAAGAAAAACCTTGTATAGTTGACGGTAAAATCGTCCCTCGTGATATTTTGAATTTAACAATCTACATTGATCATAATATCGTTGATGGTGCTCCTGCCGCTAGATTTACTGCAAGAGTAGTTGAACTTATTCAATCAGCTTTTGGTCTTGATGAATTGAAAAAATAGGTGTCAATCACAGATTTTTTATCACTATGGGCTAAATAGGTTGAAACAATTTTTTGAGTTTGTTTCTACTATGAATAATTTTACATTTCCCTTACTTCTGTAATTGCAGCTAAAGTTTCATCCCAATCTGTTAACATCGATTCCAATACTTTTCTACCAAGATCTGTTATCAAAAAATATCTTCGCATACGCCCATCAATAATCTTATTTTCAGTTGTTAATAGACCTCGTTTCTTTAAACGATTCAAAATATTGTATATTGTCCCATCAGCGATTGTAGGTTCAGATGGAGGAAGAATAGAGCGAATAAGTTGTAGGATATCCCAACCATATCTCTCCTTCTGTAATAAGATGAGGATGAGTAATTCGAGCATACCTCTTGAGAGCTGCCCTCTCCATTTCTTGATTATATCCTGAATGTTCTCATCTTGATCCATCTAATTACTCTCCTTCTCGATGAACTCTTTCATATCTTTTTTAGAAATCGTGGTCTTGTCCCAGCTAAGGAATAAATTCAGGATAGTTACTATAAGTATAATTATTTCTGTTAATGTTGGAAACCAAGGAATTTGAGCATTCCAATTAGCATCAGCTCCTATTCTCGCTTCTCGAAAGAGTTCATTCCAATCATGATTATATTCTTCTATAGCTGCTGATAGATCCCACCAGAACTCAAGAATTCCTGATCCTACTACTTTCAAAGCATAATTGTAGTTTGTACGATTATCTGCAAAAGCAACACTTTCAAAGTCTGAGACATTAAGAATGACAATTTCTCCAACTGTAGGTCGCCATGTGAAATACCAATCATTTACTACGCTATCGTTAGAAAAAACGACTAAATAAATTGTTCCTGATGATGGTATCTCATACGTTGAAACAAGTTCATATATCTCAATATTTGAAACATTGGAATAATATAATTCAGTTCCACTATCATAAAAACTCTCGTGAGGTCTAGAACCTAGAACTGCTAGGAGTACTAAACTTAATAGTAGAAAGGATTTCCATTGCTTCTTAATTTTTGGCACACTAAATCTTGGAAAAAATCGTTGTTTCTTTATTCTGATGAGCGCGAAACTTATAGAGGTCCATAAGATCACCAAGATACTGAATATCAGGTAGAGCACCCATTTATTATTCAAAGCTATTTCCATATAATCAATTTTAAAGCCGTAGAAAAGTCTCCAAGAACTCCATCCAGAAACAGCTTCAGTGAGTGTAGAAAATTCCCATAGAGTCATAAATTGAACAATAAGTGCACACAATCCAAGAAACCAAA
>BPTM01000324.1 GCA_023705945.1 Candidatus Heimdallarchaeota archaeon | reverse complement strand
TGAAGAAATGGGAGCAATACTGTTTCAAGGAATTCTATATCAAAAATCCGAAGTTCTGGCTAAATATTCTCACAAATCCACGCGAGCTTAGACATGTCATCAGTGATGCGATTGGGATGCTAAAATTCTTAGGAGAGGGTTAGAGGATGCTGGCAGTAATAATTGCTGCAGGAGAGTCGCGTTTGGATGCAGGCTTTCCACCTAACTCCAAACCAAAATGTCTACACCACTATCAGGGTGAGATAATTCTATCCCGACAGATAAGACTATTAAAGAAATGTGGAGTAGATAGAGTAAGAGTGATGCTCGGATATCATGCGAGTGATGTACGAGATCAGTCGGTGGTATTTAATCGGAGTGAGAAATTATGAAAGTGGGCCACTTGATGGACTGGGCAGAACATCATCGTTCTATTGTATTACTAGTCTTCGTCATAGTAGGAACTCTCTGGAAAGCTTATCCACATATGTCTATCTTTGGGCTTATGGCTAGTGATGAATACAGTAGTTGGGCTCTTTTAGAGCACTTGTTCAGATATGATGAGCCAGTCGAATATTTAATAGTACCGTATCTGGAGTTCTTCTTAGCCTACGCTGTTCATTTAGTAACAGGATTGGGTAGCATAACAATAGCAAAATTCATTAATCCTGTTATAGGTGGGCTGTGTGTCTTAGCGTTTTATTACCTGGCTGTTGGGTTTATGACCCAGCGAGAAGCGTTACTATCATCGTTACTGTTCACATTTAGTGAACCATTTTTATATAGATCATGCTACTTTGGTTCAACAGAGATTTTGGGATTTTTGTTTATGTTTATATTTTTGGGGTTATACATTCGGAAGAAGCATTTATGGATGATAACTACCATGGCCTTAATGGGATATTCTCATATTTTACCAGTTATATTCTCAATGACTGTTGTATTTCTCGATACAGTTTTAACCAAGAAAAAACATAAATGGGCAGGAATCTTTTTTATATTGGTTATTATAGTTATTGGTAGCCCCATTAGCCCCCATAGGAAACTGGTGTTTAACTTTTACAGAGTTGTGACTGAGAGAGGCTGGAGTATACTTACACTGTCTAATTTATTTATGTATAATTTGGAAGAGTTAATACTTATTGGATTACTTGGGTATTTGGGATTCGTCGCTCTATTTATCATTACTATACCCAAATTCAGACAATGGACAGGGTTTGAGAGGGTGATATTGGGTGTGGGTATCGCAGCCTTTTTAGGATCTTTTGTGCTATATGACACCGCTATAATTGGACCAAGGAGGTTCATTATATACATTACGATACCTTTGTTGCTAGTTGTCCCTCGAATTGTAAACAGGAAACTTCTATTACCCATGCTCATCGTTCCTATGATAATATCACCCCTCATTGGTGGACTTGACAACTTTGTCTTCCATGGAGACTCGCTCACTAGTGAAGAAATTGAGGCGATGCAATGGCTGGAGGATAACGGGTACTGGCTAACACGTGGTGTAGAGTGGTTTGGTGATTGGTCAGTGTCACAATATATCGAATCACATATATATGTCAACGTCGAGAGGACTTATGATCCTAAAGGCCCACTAAATGTTGCTGATGTACTACTCAGAGAAAGAACGATGAAGGAATATGTTAACGAAACAGGATCGCAGAATACTACAACATTTCAGAGCATCGGTTCATGGGACTATGCCTTTATAAGCGATAGGATGAGGAGAAGGGGATTATTCATCGTACCACATTTCTTCGGAGGAAGGAGACCCACTATAGTGAGGATGCCAGTTGTAGATATTTGGGAGGATAGTTCAGAGTTTAAAATTGTATATGACAAGAATGGGGTGACCATATATGAAAGAAAAGATATTTAGACTACTTACTCTAGCTCCTTATCCAGTTAAGAGGTTGGTGTACAATATCTGGTTACGAACAACCAGAGCGGGTAGAGTAGCAAATAGGGGAGAACGATTGGTTGTGGGGTCGTGGAAGGAGATAATCGCGACAAGAGAGTTTTATCACTTGATGCATGCACATAGGTATTGGTGGGCGGCCCATGAAATACCTAAGGGAAGTACTGTCTTAGATCTAGGATGTGGAACTGGGTATGGGTCATGGTACCTCAGCGAACTGGGCAATTTTGTTGTCGGTATGGATCCAGATACAGACACTATCAAGTGGGCAAAGGAACATTTTGGGACCGACAAACTATCCTTCACGACATCTTCTGAGATACCGGATCCTGAGGAGTTTGATGTAGTAGTCTGTTTTGAAGTTATCGAGCATGATCCCGAGCCCGTGTTAGATGTCATAGGAACTAAATTAAAACAGGACGGGACACTCATAATAAGTACCGCCAATGCCACTCTCGAGGCGGTAAGAAAGTGGTTAATTGATAATAATCTAGTTACGGTAAATCCAACACATAAACAAGAGTACACAGACAAAACGTTCCTAGAGTTACTCTCACGGTGTTTTGATGAGATAGAGATGTACGGTCAGCATCCAGTAGGAGTAGACTCTTTTTTGGGATACGATAAAATGAGGAGAAGAAACGATGTTACTCTATGTGACTTTGAGATGTCCGTAAGCAATTTCATGTTTAGTGAGGTGATTGTAGCAAAATGTCGAAGGTAGCGTTTGTAACCACAAAAGAGCCACATATAGTAGTGGTGGG
>BPTM01000323.1 GCA_023705945.1 Candidatus Heimdallarchaeota archaeon | reverse complement strand
AGTAATTCCCTCTATACCCCTCTTTTGATAATCTGGGTGTATATCCAGAATGATCAATATGGGCATGACTGATGAGCACAGAATCTAATTCTCGTGCAACATCATGAACACCTACTGGAGCTATTGTTTTTTGTTTTGGTACGAGTTCTAAACCACAGTCTAAAAGTATTTTATGGTCTCTATCGTGTATAAGAAAAGAGCTTCTTCCTACAAAATCTGTAGCACCGTACGCTGTAATATTTATATCGTTCATTAGTTCACCGTATTTTTGTAATATAGTAAATTGGTGTATTTTAATTCATCAATTGTTTCTATCGATAAAGCTCTATCGTTGTGGTTTTATAAGGGTTTATTTCTGCCAAACTAAATTCAACTTAATTTGAATAATCTTTTATATCATGATAATAAGTTTTTACTTGATAAAGATGGCAGATGAAAAGGAAAACGAAGATCGAAAAAAGAAACCAGATTTTCGATCAAAACTTTCTGATGCTTACAAGTCAATGGACAATGAGCTTGTTAAAACTCAAAAAAGTGACAAAGAGTCCAAACAAGAAGTACTTGCTAAGGGTATAGAGAAGATTGAAAAGAAGAATTACAAGGAATTAATAGCCTCTAGGATGCTTGTAAACAAAGTTTTAGAGATTAGAAAAAGAGCTGGAATGCCTCAAACCATAGGTACAGCTGGTAAAGTTAAAGCACCCTTGATTTTCAGCAAAGACGAATTCAAACAGAAACTAGCAAGAGAGTTGTTGATAATAGGTAATGAGGAATTGGATGATATTGGAGGAGCTATAACAATTGCAAATCTCATTGACTATTTCAAAGAAACAAGAGTTAACTGGGAGGTTAAAGCTGGAGAAATTCTGGATGTATTAAAGAAATTAGAAGAAAAAGAGATTATTCCTCCTAGAGTGGATATAGGAGAGGAAGATGTATTAATTAGATTCAAACCAATTGAGATGTCAACCGATTTTCAAAACATACTTCGATTAGCAACAGGTCTACCATCTTTGACAGTTGCAAAGGTTTCTTCACATTTAGGTTGGTCAGTAGAGAGAGCTCAGAACACTTTGACAACAATGATGAAATATGATTTAGCCATTCTAGATGAAAGCTCAGGCGATTACTATTTCCCAGGTTTAAGTGGTTTTAACTAAAACCACAATTAGATTTTCTTTTATTTAATTAAGTGAAGTGTTATTTAAGAGGCAAATGTTGCAGTTTACGAAGAACTTATAAACTTACAAGAGAGTTTATTTTGGCGAGAGCAAAAAAATCTTTTATTTGCTCTCGCCCTCCCTCCCTCATTTTCTTCAAAATTTTAATATATTGAGAGTAGAGAAGATGATTCTATTAGACTCTTTCTAGAGCATCATAGTTTTCTATGCCAATATTTACTTTGTTTCTTTTGTTTCTCTTCATCCATTTCAAATAGAATTTTTACTGCATAGCTAGCTGCATTTATCGCTTCTTTTTCTCCTTTTACACCAAATTCATTTGTAACTCTATTTGCGTAAACTGTACAAATAGCTCCTGCTCTTGCATTGAAAATCTGACTTAAGGTAAAGATATGCGAAGCTTCCATCTCGAAATTCAGAACACCCATTTTTTGAAGATCTGGGACAATGTTATCAGTTTTTGATATTTTGTAATCTTGGAAACCTGGTCGACCTTGCCCTAGATAAAAACTTGATGTCGAAGCTGCTATTCCAAGATGATAAGTATATCCTAAATCCTCACACGCTTCAATTAAGGCAAGTACAATTTCATAATTGGCTATCGCCGGATAATTTGCATGAACATAAAAAGAGCTAGAACCTTCCATTTTCACTGCTCCTGTATTTATTATCATATCACCTAATTCAATTCCATCTTGTATAGCTCCACAGGATCCAACTCGGATAAAGGTGTCACAACCAATATTGAGTAATTCTGTAACAGCTATTTCACATGCAGGAGTTCCTATTCCAGTTGATGTTACACTAATCGGAGCACCTTTAATCTTCCCTGTATATGAATTGTATTGGCGATGAGCTGCTACTAGTTTATATTCATCCCATGTTTCTGCTATCTTCTTAGCTCTTTCAGGATCACCTGGTAACAAAACAGGTCCATACAAGTCACCTGGCTTACACTCGATATGATATTGTGTTCCTTCTTCAAAAACTGGTTTATCAGCTCTAACTTTCTTCTCATTATGTTCCATAGATTATAACAATATTACAAAAATAAAAAGATTTCACCTATTCAGCTCAATTACAAGTGTTGATTCTTCCTTTTTACCAATTATCCAAAGGATTCTATATAGCTTTCAAACACGATTAACTGATTTTATTTACCCTTATTAGCTCTCTCAGTGCCTAATATACGTTTTGCCATATCATAAGTTATAGATTCACTTTCTATCAACTGACTAGCGACTTTCTCTATTTCTTCTCCTTCTGCTCCTGCTGTCATAGCAATATTTCGTGCATGTAAAGTCATATGCCCCTTTTGTATCCCCTCAGAAACAAGAGCTCTTAGAGCTGCTAAATTCTGTGCTAAACCAACAGCTGCTACAACATTGGCGAATTCTTCAGAGCTAGAAACATCTAGAATCTTTAAGGCAAGCTTGTAGGTTGGATTAACATTAATTGCTCCTCCTAGAATACCTAGAGAAAGTGGAATTTCCATAAAA
>BPTM01000322.1 GCA_023705945.1 Candidatus Heimdallarchaeota archaeon | reverse complement strand
AGAATCTCCATACCGTCAGGAGTGAAGGGCTTAAAAAGCCATTCTGCCCCGGGAGCGTCAAAGGCCCAGCCCACAGGAACCTTTAAGTCCATTACTACCTTGACCTTGGTGCCTTTGGGGAGCTCCATATCTCCAATGAGTGACTTTAATTCAGAAAAACTAGCACCTTCAGCTACCGTCTGCCATTCTGCCATTTATTTCCCCTTTTTCTCCTTTGGTTTGGTGGCTACAGCTAATACGACTGTACCGGCTGTAGCTATACCAGCTACTGCTCCACCTATAATAAGCCAAGGAAGAATGGCAACTTTACTTAGCTCCAACACAAAGTCGACTGTGGTGGTGACCCCCTCGCTGATTTCTATGTCCTCTTTGGTGACACTTTCATAACCTGAAGCTCTAGCAGTAGCAGGCCATATTCCCACAGGCACATCGGTGATAATATAGTCCCCTGAACTGTCAGTAGTGCCTGACAGACCTGCCACCCAAATCACAGCCCCCTCTAGGGGATCGCCTGTCTTGGCATCGGTAACACGGCCGCCAACGCTGCCGAATGCTTCAGGAAGAACGCCACCAATAAACAGCGTGCTCTCAAACTCATCCAGGAGGAACTCCCCGGTGCTGTTTCTTAGCTCAATCCGTATAGCCCAGGAGCCCTCCTCATCCACCGCGGGGAACTGCTTAAAGATGAACTCGTGAGCAGTCCCTGGGGCGTATGGTGCTGTTGAAACATCATCCAGGTAATACTCCCTTCCAGTCGGGCTGATTATCCATACCATCCCCTTCAGCCGCATCCAAAAATCCGACTCGTTATATCCCTCAAAGCTGATATGGTATTTTTGCCCAATGGGAACTGCTTCCTCAGTATAGGGAACAGAATGCTCACCACCCGGCCAAAGCGGCTTGAGGTCAACCAGAACACTTGCTATCCTGCCCAAATACCGCTCCTCAGGTGATTCCACGGTGAATAGCGCCCCTTCATACTCCGCAAGCAGATGCTCCCCGCTGCTGTCGGTCAGCTCTATTCTGATGGTCCAATCACCAGCCTTTTCTAATTTATCTGTTGCGAATGGAGGCTTAGGGAAGACAAATTTGTGTTCTGTCCCCGGTGAATAGGCTAAAGTCGATACATCTTCAGCGTGATAGAATAATTTCTCGTCGGGGTCATATATCCAGACCTCGCCGCGAAGCCTCATCGTTGTCGTGGAATCATTCCAGCCACGGAAGCTGACCCTTATCTTTTCGCCAAAGAGCATCGGCTCAGTCATGGGGAAGTCAACCTCGCCCCCGGGCAGGAAGGTCCAGTCAACCTTTTTATCTGTTATCCTGCCGACATACTTTGGCACGGTGAATATCTCCTCAGTTATATCATCGAGCAGCTTAGCTGCCGGCTCCCCAATATCACCATAGAGCCGCATCCTGGCCTTCCAAACCCCGAATTTATTTACCGGGATTGTCGCCAATGGTGACTTCGGCCATTTGAAGTTATGCGTCCCCCCAGGGCCAGTCCAGGCAGTCTCCCAGTCCTCCTCATAGAACACCTGCTTGCCATCCGGGTCATAGATCCTGATGTCGGCACCAAGGGTTAGGTTAATATCGGAGGTGTTTCTGCCGTAGAAGGCAATCCTGAAGTTCTCGCCAAATGGCATCTCATCTACAGGAATAGCAACATAGCTAAGATTATATTTAATCCGAGGATTTTCAATTATTCCCGTAAGTTCTGGACGTGGGACGGTAAATATATCAGCTTCAAGTCTATCAAGAAAAGTTGTCGTTGCTCCATCCAAGCCGTGAAGCTCAAAGATAGCTCGCCAAGTCCCATATTTGTTAACTGGAATAGTTCTCCAACCATTCATCGGAAAGGAGAAATCATGAGTGCCGTTGGGTCCAGTATGGTAGGTTTCCCAATCTGTCTCCTGGTATACATAATTACCATCAGGGTCAATAACGGTTATTCCGCCCTTTAACTTCAGGTTAATATCAGAGGTGTTCCTCCCAGTAAACGCTATCCTGAAATTTTCACCAAAAGGAACCGATTGTGGAATCTTCACGTAGCTAAGATTATACTTAACCCTCGGGTTCTCAATCTTTCCAGTAACTACCGGGGCCACTACAGTGCATAGCGTCCCTGAATAAGAGTCAACCAGGGTGGGGTCAGCGGGGTTCATGGACAATCCTATGCCTATGGTGTATTTCCCTGCTTTATTCAGGTAAAGGTAGTCCAGAATGCCTTTGGGGATCTTGAAGTGGTGCTGTCCCCCAGGGCCGGTATGCCACGACTCCCAGTCCCACCCCTCCTCGACTATTTTGCCATCGGGGGCTCTTATATTCCAGCCGAGGCCTAACTTCTGGTTGGTAGCCATGTCATTGCGCCCCCAGATATGGACCAGCGTTTTCATATCTAGGGGGACATCATGCGCCGGGATATCAAACATATCCCCGGCATACTCAAGCTGCTTTTTGACTATGGTTCCTGCCAGCGGTATTTCCACGGCGACGTTGACATAGGCCTGGTCATCCTGAACCCAGTCAGTGCCAGTCCAGTAAAAGCTCCAGAC
>BPTM01000321.1 GCA_023705945.1 Candidatus Heimdallarchaeota archaeon | reverse complement strand
ACCACCGAGATCTACACTCTTTCCCTACACGACGCTCTTCCGATCTGTTGTTGAAGAAACTGGAATAAATCCATATTGTTTCGAAATGGTAAATATCAGAGAACATGTTTCATGGGTTCATACAGATTCTGATAAAGCAACTGATAAAGCCGTTCAACTCATCTCAGGTGCTGTAGCAAGAGCTCAATTTTTAGAACCTCTAGAACGAAAAGAGGTAAGTGTCATACCAAAATCATTAGTAATTGGTGGGGGAATATCTGGAATTCAAACTGCTCTTGAAATAGCTACTGATGGGTTCCAGGTTTATCTTGTTGAACAAAGCCCAAGTTTAGGTGGGAGAATGGCACAACTTGATAAAACTTTTCCAACATTAGATTGTTCAGCTTGTATTTTAACACCGAAGATGGTAGATGCAGCTAGACATCCTAATATTGAACTATTAACCTATTCTGAAATAGAAAAAATAGATGGGTATATTGGTAACTTCAAAGTTACTGTAAAGCAAAAACCACGATATGTTGATGTTGAAAAATGTGTGGGATGTGGTTTGTGTGCTGAAGCATGTAGGCTTAAAGGGAAAATTCCAAATGAATTCGATGAGAATTTAAGTAAAAGAAGTTCTATCTATATTCCCTTCCCTCAAGCTGTTCCTCTTAAATATACAATAGATCCAGAACGTTGTAATATGTTAAGGTTCGGAAAATGTGGTGATAAACTATTGTGTGTTGAAGCTTGTGAACAAGATGCAATAGATTTTGAACAGAAAGAAAAATTAGTAGAATTGGATGTTGGTACGATTGTTGTTGCAACTGGATATGATAATTTTGATGCATCAAAGGAACCAAAATATGGTTATGAAGAACATGAAGCTGTTATAACAGCAATGGAATTTGAAAGGCTAGTTAACGCAGCTGGTCCTACTGAAGGTCATCTTGAGATTAATGGCCAAGAGCCCAAAAATGTAGTTTTTATTCAATGTGTAGGATCAAGAGATAAGAATGGTCATGAATATTGCTCTAGAGTGTGCTGTATGTATACTGCAAAACAAGCACATATGGTAAGGGATAAGATTCCTAATTCAAAAATAACTGTATATTTCACAGATGTTCGAGCTTTTGGTAAAGGTTTTGAGGAATTTTACAATAGAGTACGGGCTGAAGACATTGATTATAGAAGAAGAATGTTGGATGATCCAATTCAAGTGCTTGGGAATGACAAAGGAGTAAATGTTATAGCTGAAGGACATCCTGATATTCACGCAGATTTAGTTGTATTAGCAACTGGATTAATTCCTCGTAAAGATTCGAAAGAGTTAGCTAGAAAACTCAATATTAGTTTGAGTGCTGATGGTTTTCTTTTAGAAGCTCATCCGAAACTTCGACCATTGGATACTTTCACTGATGGTGTATTTATAGCAGGTTGTTGTCAGAGTCCAAAAGACATACCTGATTCTGTTGCACAAGCCAGTGGTGCTGCTGTTAGAGCTGCAACGCCTTTAGCTCAAGGGAAAGTAGTTGTGGAAGCTATCTCAGCACAAATAGATGAAGATACGTGTAGTGGATGTCGTATTTGTGAGAAATTATGTGATTTTTCAGCTCTAGAATTTTCAAGTGAAGATAAGGTAATGAAAATCAATGATGTCCTGTGCAAGGGTTGTGGATCATGTGCTGCTGCATGCCCAACAGGAGCGATAACTATGAAACATTATAGTAATAAGCAAGTTCTTGCTCAAATTGGAGGTATTTTATCCAAATAGGAGATGATTATGATGAAGATTGGAGTTTATGTATGTGAATGCGGGATCAATATTGCAGCAACTGTAGATGTTGAAAAAGTTGCAGAAACTGCTAAAGATTTGCACAATGTTACAGTTAGCAGATATTACAAATATATGTGCTCAGATCCAGGTCAAGCACTAATTAAGTCAGATATTGAAAATCATAAATTGGATCGAATTGTTGTTGCATCATGTTCACCAAGGATGCATGAACCGACGTTCAGAGCTGTTCTTGAAGATAAAGATATGAATCCTTATTGTCTTGAAATGGTAAATATTCGCGAACAGAATGCATGGGTTCACAAAGATAGAGAAATGGGAACTGAAAAAGCTATTTCATTAGTAAGAAGTGGTGTTCTTAAAGCCTCACTTATACATCCTTTACAGAAAAAGAAAGTTGGGGTGACTCCCACAGCTATGGTTGTTGGTGCTGGAATAGCGGGTATACAAGCTGCATTAGATATTGGAAATATGGGTTATCAGACATATTTAGTTGAAAAAACACCTAGTATTGGAGGAACGATGGCTCAGTTAGATAAAACCTTTCCAACTCTAGATTGTTCAGCATGTATTTTAACTCCAAAAATGGTAGATGTAGCTCGTCATCCAAATGTCGAGCTTATGACCTATTCTGAGGTTGAAAATGTTGATGGATTTATTGGTAATTTCAAAGTTACAATAAAAAAGAAACCACGTTATATAGATATCGACAAATGTACTGCGTGTGATGACTGTGTAGAAAATTGTCCTGTAATAGAGTTTGATGATTATAATGCAAATATGATTACAAGAAAAGCAATCTACATACCTTTTCCTCAAGCTGTTCCTCAGAAGTATACTATCGCTAAATTAGAGGAATACTCTCCATCGTAATAATCATTTACATCTTCATGACGGATTTTAATGTCATCACCA
>BPTM01000320.1 GCA_023705945.1 Candidatus Heimdallarchaeota archaeon | reverse complement strand
TTTGAAGGCTCTGCTGTACGAGAAGTATTAGATAGTTATGGACTTATTATACCCTATTTCACACTAATAGCAAGAAATCTTAACAAAGAAGCAAATATCAATCCTTCATCCATTAAACAGGTCTTCATAAAAATGGTTGATATGTTCTCTGGAAAAATCCCTAGAATCTACGGAGTTAATCAAGATAATTCTTTGAAAGAAATGATTGGTAAAAGATTAGAATATGCTGATACATACCTTCTTTGTGATTTACACAAAAATGTGATGTACATATTGCTATATAATCCTTCCATGGATGTATGGAGAAGAAGAGATATCTACAAAGTAGCTTCCGAGTTGAATTCTAATATGTTTAAAAGTTCCATGAGAATAAAAACTGTTGAAGATGTTAAAGAAATGGTGAGAATTTTAGAAATTCTTAACATAGAAATATCTCCAGTATGATTCCTATTCCCACTTTTCTATTTTATCCCTATTTATTTCTATTTCAATTTTAAGTTAACATTTATCAGAATAATATTTATCAGGATTATAACTCATCATTTCGAGGTCGTCTCTTACATACCAGCCAATTTTTTGATAAAACTCAATCACTCCTTTATTTTCAATTTCAACAAATAGATGAACCTTAACAACTCCTTTTTTTAGGAATCTTTTGTGTAACTCCTCCATAATCTCCTTCCCATATCCTTTCTTTTGAAACTCAGGATCAACAGTTAAATGATGCACATATCCCCTTCTTCCATCGAATGCACCCATTACAACAGCGATGATATTACCTCCAACTTTCCCTACAAGGAATAGTTCAGGATTATATTCAAGCACTCTTGCTACTTGTTCTTCTGTATCAGAAGCACCTAAAAAGAGACCTGCCATTTCCCACAATTTGTAAACATCTTCATACATATCTAGAGAGAAACTAGAAATTTCCATGAATTTAATGAGAGTGGTTGCTTAAAGAATTTTTTCCTTATCTAAACATTCTAAAAGGTCGAAATTCAGATAACTTGATGATAAACCGCAAAGTGATCTTATTGTTGAGTGGTGGTTTTGATAGTAGTGTAGCGGGTTATCTACTTCAAGAACAAGATTATCAAATTATTCCTTTACACCTCTCTAATTTTGACTTTGCTGGTGAAGATTCAATAGAAAAAAGCAAGGAAATAGCAAGGAATTTTGGGTGGGAAAAAATATATGTAATTGATATTGCTGATACTCTCCAAACATTTGTTGATAAGTGTAAACACTCTTATTATTTCGTACTGATGAAACGTTTTATGTTGAGATTGGCGGGAGAAATTGTTAAAATTGAAAATGCAGATTATATTGGGACTGGAGAGAGTCTTGGTCAAGTTTCAAGTCAAACTTTAGCAAACATCTCTGTTATTGAACAAGCTGCAGAATACAGAGTTTTGAAACCATTGATTACGTTTGATAAAGAGAAGATTATCAATTATACTCGTTCCTTGAAAATCTTTGATATTTCAGCCGGACCGGAAATATGTGATCTATTAGGACCAAAACACCCAGTTACAAATGCTTTACTAGAAAATGCAATAAATGAAGAAGGCAAATTGGATATTTCTAGTATGATCGAAAATTCTATGAAAAACCTTCAATTGTTATCTAGTTGATTTTATTCTAACCTTTCCAAAGATTCAAGTATTGTTTCTGCTATTTTCATATAATCATTTGAAGCTAAGGGCTGCAATCTATCTATTTGTACTTTTTCTGCAGCAAGAGCCATACCAAAAGCAATCGATATTTCAAGATCATCTGTTTCCACTAATTTTGATAATATGCCTGATACAAGTACATCTCCAGCTCCTGTAGGGTCTCTCTCTATTCTAGATGGAGCAGATAACTTGTAATATCGGTCATTTTTTGAAAAAAGTAACCCTTCTCTTCCAAGTGTTACTACCTGTGTATTTTGAGAGGGCAATCCCTCCAAGATTTCAATATATGATTTCTTCTGAGTATAATGTTGTGCTTCGTTCAAAGAATATTTCACGAAGTTTGCATTTTTAGTTAATTCAGCTAATATTTGTGGATTATATAAAAGAATTATTTTGTTATTAGTATCTAAGCCTCTCATAAAACCTTGAACATCTATTCCGATATAATCATGTTCTTCACATGCCCATTCTACTGTTTTTGATGTAACTTCGTGATAAACTGGAGATATTAAACAACCTTTAGCACCTGGAAACTTTGTAATGTGTTCATCTAAATTTGATGCTTGTTCCAGTAGATATAAAAATCTAAAGTTTTCGTAAATTTGGTGTAGAAAACGAGTGGTTTTTTTACTGTAATCAAATTCAAAATGGCAATTTTTGATTTGTGAGAAGTACTCTAAATACTCTTTCGGAAAATCTCTTCCAACTGTAGTTATACATCTCCCTTTAGTAGATAAAACAGGAAAAATAGTAGAAGCAAAAGAAACTGGTCCCCCTAATTGACTTTTCACTTCTTTTTTCTCATCTTTTGTGAAAAATATTTTGTCATCTAAAACTGCATGACTAATAATATTAAGGTCGACATTCACATTCAACAATGCTCAGAAACTTTCTTAAATCTTCTTACATGCCTACCACCTCAATCCTAGCAAACATTTTTGAATAAGGAATAGAAATAAACATTCATGACTGAACAAGAAGAAAAAAGAGTAAGAGATTTTGGATTAATCTTTTAC
>BPTM01000319.1 GCA_023705945.1 Candidatus Heimdallarchaeota archaeon | reverse complement strand
GAGTAAGTGCAGCGAAGCAACGAAAAGAATTGCAGAACCAGAAAGAACAACTGCATAAGTTTGCCAAACAGCAAGGGTGGAAGATGGAGAAAATGTTTGTTGATATTGCTTCAGGGATGAACGAACAACGAAAAGGGTTGCGGAAATTATTGAATGAAGTGGCAACAACTAGCCCTTTTGCCATCATCTGTACATATGAAGATAGATTGGCAAGGTTTGGAACAAAAGTAATCAGTCACTACTGTCAAACTTTCTCCACAAGCATCATTGCTATGCATAAGCAACGAAGTACTTCAAAGGAGGAACGATTGGTGGAAGATATGATTGCGCTAGTAACCTCTTTTGCAGGAAGGTTACACAGACAAAGGAGAGGGAAAGCTCCTCCTAGCTGACTTTTCTTCGCGTTTATATACCATTCTGTGGATAAGTAGGTGAAGACGATGGTCTCACAAGCAACAAAACAAACACAAGTAGCTGTCACCCCTCACTCAAAGACGGTGATGCGAAGCTATCAAGTGGCGCTAAAATGTGTAGACCAACACCAACGAGAAGAGATTAACCAAAGGATAAGAAAGCTAGAAGAACAGCAACTGTTCCTCCTTTCTCAGCAAATAGTAAAGAAAGCAGAAACTTTATACAGATCCAACCCTAAGGAAGGGTTCTTCACCCGTCAACTATGTAAAGAGGTGGGGAAGAGTCCTAACATAGCAGAGAGTGCTTTCCATTGGTTGCATATTGCAATCAAAGGGAAAAGAGATAAGGAACAGAAAGTACAAGGGTTGCTAAACTTTCTCCTGAAAAATCCTCAACAACTTGTGGAATGGATGATCTTTGGTAGATCACCTTATACTGAAAGCAGTTTAGGGAACTATTGGAAACTGAAAAGAAGGTACGTTATCAACCTCTTAACCAGCACTAGACAACAAGCAGATGGTTATTGGAGAAAGCGAGAATGCAAAACATATACCTCTAATGACTTACTTTACAACTCTCTCCTCACCTCTACAACACAACAAGCTATAGTACAGGCGATAGATGATACCATGTTCTTTTACAACAATGCTTTTGCTATTACTCCCCAAGTGACTAAGAGGCAACAAGCCTTCTTAGCCAAACTTAAACTATTAAAAAAAGAGCAAGCAGTCGTTGTCCCTTTTCTCACCTCGTGGATCAACAGTCCTCAACTTTCTCGTTGGAAAAGTCTCAAAACGCTAGCAGAGCAACTAGCAACGGCAATTGGGAAACCTTCCCGAAAACTCTTTTCAGCTGTCAGGCTGATCATTGTTTTCACACTCTTTGACCATTTCATGCAGAGTGTCCCTCAGTTAATTAAAGGCCTCCCAGTGGCAAAAGTTGTTCCTTTACCATTTAAACAGAAAAAGAAAGGAAGATTACCAATAAAATTGTTAATGAAAAAAGATTATGTTATCACCCGACAAGGGAATGCGAAAACACTAACAACACAAATTAGAAAACAAGGATGGACTGAACTAGGTTTTCCCCAGAAAGGGAAGAAGAAACTTGTTACAGAAGCATTTTTCCCCTCCAAAGTACGAGAGTATATTCACAATGGTGCAGAGCTCAAACTTTTCCAAGTTAGCAGTGGTCAAGCACCTAGTTACAAATCTCGAGTGGATGTAGTTCTTGAGGGAACATTGGACTGTTTCCACTCCTCTACACTTCTCCACACCTATCTCCCGCTTATTTCAGGTCGGAAGAAGGCTGTGCTGGGGCTAGATATCAATCGCTTAGGAGCACATATGTTGGCATTCAACACCTCTGTTTCTCTCCCTCCAGACATCTTGCTTCTAGCTGAACGCTATTCCCACCTTACTGCTAAAGTTCTCCCTGAACTCCATCGGGGATTGATGCGCAAACGTAAAGCTCGAGACACTTTTGGATTCTGTAAGTTGCAAGGAGAGCTCAATAGAGTTTATACTCGTCGCATGAGACTTATTCGCGAGCTTACTCGTCTTCTCCCACACTTTCTTGCTGCAGTCATGGTGAAGAAACAGTGTAAAACCTTGAAGATTGAGCAG
>BPTM01000318.1 GCA_023705945.1 Candidatus Heimdallarchaeota archaeon | reverse complement strand
AGATCGTTTCACGTGACTGGAGTTCAGACGTGTGCTCTTCCGATCTTTTCGACCATCTTCTACCTATGGTTCTCCTGTCCGGATACTTAGCGACCCATTCGCCAGGGAATATGTCAAGGGCTTTACCGCATTTCTTGCAAGCGATATATCCCTTATCATCCTTAATCTTTACGCAGTTAGGAAACTCAAGTTCAGCGCAGGTGAATTCGCGGCATTCGCACTTTCTATGCCAGTGTCTCTGGTCTGATTCCTGAAATTTAGCGTCAATACCAAAATCGGGAATGGTGGGATTCGATAAGAAATGCTTCTCTTGAACCATCGAATGACCCATACGGCCTTCGGCTTTCTGCTCCACGTCGTCTTCCATAAGGTCGTATTCGTCAAAAACAACGCAATCCACAGGAATCGACCTCAACTTAGTAGATTCCTTATGCTCGCCCTCGATTGCCTGAGACAATCTCGCGCCCCGAAGGTACAAAAAGGCATCGTTTATTTTTTTCAGAGCGGCAGTGTCAGTGTCCTTGACATACTTACCTATCGCGTTGGGATTGGCCTGAATCAAAGGCTTGAACCTTGATTTACTAAAGTCGTTCACGTCGTCATTGGTCGGGAAAAGGTAGAGTACGCCCGATGGATAATGGCCATATCGCATACCGTGAATGCTCTTTAATACGTAATTTTCGGTGAATCCGCCCTGCGTAGCCTTCATATCAACCGTTACCTTATGCCTTTCGGCCATAATGTCAAGTTGATATTCGTGGTCGTCAAACGAAAAAACCCCGCTCTGGAGCTTAATCTTATTGATTACAGCCCAGTACCCACAATCTACACTCGCTATTTGTTCAGGAGTTAAGTCCATTAGAAATTACGCCTGTTCATTTATTCTCCTGCGGTTTTGGGAATTTCCAAGAGCGTAAGAACTTGGTTGTATTTGTCACGTTCAATAAAACAATATTTATCAGTGTCATAGCCACTTGTTCGATACAAAGCAGCATTAACTAAATCATTATCTGCAATAGCATCTGTCAGTAATTGTATTATCTTTCGATTCATACTATGACCAATTCTCTCTTAATTTTAATATAAATTGCAACCTTTCGTTTGAAGTTAAATCACAATCGTCAAGAGGCGTATTTTCTATAGGCTTTTGACATCGCTTGCAATAAAATGTAATAACACCCGAACACAAAGCATAACCAAATTCACCTTTACTTCTTTCGTGAAAACCCAATTTGCATTTCAAAGGACGAGTCCACCATAACCATAATCTCAATTTGATTCCTTTTAGCCATTTATAAAAAAGTATCTGCCAAACTTTACTCATACTTCGTCCTTCTTCTCCTTTGATTTCGCCCTGTCCCGCATACTTTTCAAGCGCTCAATTCTGTTTTTAGCCTCTTCTCTGTTTTTAATCCCTTCGCCCAGTTCTAAATAAACAATATCTTCCAAATAAGTAATTGCAAGATTCAATGCTTCAAGATAAGGGTTCATTTAGTCTCCTGTGGCTACTTTGATTCTTGAATGCTTAATAAGATACCTCCGCCTATGCGGATTGGCAGTCTGGGACGCAACCAATTTCTTTTTAATTTTTCTCTGTGCACTCATACTTTACGCCTCTACGGGACTAATTTCTACGGCCTTAATCATATCAATCAACTGTTGCTCTCGTTGTTTTATCAATGCCGTTAATGCCGCAATATGCCCAAAGACTTCAGAAATATGACTTCCCTCAAAAACTTGACCACAAGCTTCATAAATCCGATAAATCTCTATTATTCTTTCTGGAGGTAGTAGCTTAGGTATTATATTGTCTTTACTCATTATCTTGCCTCTACGGAACGCCCAGGAACGCCTACGGGGGATGTGGGAGAAACCACATCCCGAAAATCAGATAAAATGAAATCCACATTGGATAAACCTGTATATCCAAATTCATCAATTACTTTCTGGGGTATGTCTAATTTCATACCATTTTCAAAAAGCTCTACATCTTCCAGAGCAGCCCGATTTATCTTCGACTTCTCTTCCATTAACCAATGAACATACTCTATTGCTACTTTCATAGTTTATCCCTCTCGGGAACTCTCTGGAGCTTGTAAGGGGTCTGTCGGAACAATTATAATCTTGGCACAAGATACGCTATCCTCACATACCATCAAAACATCGGTCTTTGCACCATAAGGACTTACATTAACCTCCAACCGTCCTATCTCATAACCATCAACATGTTCCTGACTAAATAACTCTTTGAGAAATTCCTGCAATTTCATAAATTACCCATCTTAATATAACATACTAATAAACAGCAAAGTGAGTAATACCACACCATAAACAAAACCTGCACCAACCCCCAACATTAAAAAACTATAAAAAATAGCTAAATCTTCATTCATATATTACCTTCGCTCCTTCTTCTTTGCGTCCTCAATCGCACGCTCAGGATTACGACGCAACTTATCACATTTACGATTGCGACTGGCTACTCCATACCAATAAATATGACCA
Organism: Candidatus Heimdallarchaeota archaeon; assembly: GCA_023705945.1. Classification (GTDB taxonomy): domain Archaea; phylum Asgardarchaeota; class Heimdallarchaeia; order Heimdallarchaeales; family Heimdallarchaeaceae; genus UBA460. Next base: position 1,557 of record BPTM01000318.1, on the reverse strand, counting down.
TTACAACCTTGATAAGACAAAGCAGCTGGGCCTTTAATTACATTTATCATAAATTACCTTTCTTTAATAGGTTCTTCTTCGTGAACCCACGCTAAAAAATTGTCCTTGTGTAATGTATCGAAATCCCGACGCATTATCAAACCTAAACGCTCTATTCCTAAACTTATATCGCCATCAGGCGGAAAGGTCATAACGCTAATGGTTTCAATGCCCTCGACCGATATAATAATATCGCCAGATAAATGCTTCCTAATTGAAACCTTGTAATCTACGTCCCTATGGTAACCTTGGCCTGTGTCCATTATCCTACCTAAATTAACTCCACTTGAATAAAAAACTCAATAAACTGCGGCGACTCGAATGTAAATTCTCCGCAAAGGCTATTTGACTTAATATCTCCAATGCCAAACGAATGTCATCCTGCTTTATTGCCAAACTAAGCAAATTCCTCAACTCTGTTATGTATTCTCTCTCGTCCATCTTAATGCTCCTTTGTTATTTTTAAAGTTTCACGGATAGGGTATTACTATCAGTCAGCCGTACCCCACCTTCCCCGACCCCACCCCCTTGATATTTAAGCATGCTTTCTTCAATTATCATACCAGTTCTAATCAACCCGTCGAACTTAACGTCCTGCTCCTGCTCCTGCTCCTCTTTGACTATGGCCTGGGTTATGTGCTGTTCAGCTAACCTGTGGGCGTTGTAGTTGATTGCCCTTATTAGCCGGTGCTTTGTCCTGTCTGTCTTAGGCTTGCCCATTGTTTACTCCTCCATTGTTTACCCCTTCAGCTTTAATCTTGTCACGCCTTCGCCTCTCTGAAGCGATATAAATTTCAATAGCTCGCCTCATCTGCAATCTATAAGACTCTTGCTCATCTGTCCTGTCTGTCTTAGCCTTGCCCATCTATCTACCTTGTAATCGTTCTTCAATCTTTCTGGCTGCGCCTGGTTCTGATTCCCATATAACTCCAGGTGGCATAGGTTCTTTGGTTGTGCATATACCATCATAGTTTGCATCACCTGGCTTGCCGGTAGCCCAAGGGCCTGTGCCATAGAACCTGTTAGGGAATAACCATTGGTATCTAATAGCTGCCTGCGTTCGCCTGGCCTTCTCTTCTGGTGTATCACTTATCTCATCTATGGTCAACTGCACGTCCGGCGGCAAGTCGGCGAAGCACTTGATGTCCTTGCCACGCTTCTTAACTATTTGCTCAGCCACCTCTCCTGCTCTCCGTCTGGGTATCACATCTAATGGCTCATCTATTAAAGTAACGCCTTTGGGCGTGCGCTTAGGTATCACAGCAGGAGTATCACAAGAGGGTATCACAGGGAGGGTATCACTGACTTCGTCCACCACAGGCAATCCTCGTGCGTTCTTCAAGCCGTCCTTACGGCCTGATAATGCACTATCACCCTTTTTGGCCCTGTAACGCTGTGTGGCCTTCCTGGTGGCCTCTCTCTGCTTGTCCTTGTCCTTATACATTATCCTGCCCTTTCTATGGCCTCTGGCTTGCTTAAACCCCTTAATAGCTTCCACTTAGCGTATTCCTTAGCCTC
>BPTM01000317.1 GCA_023705945.1 Candidatus Heimdallarchaeota archaeon | reverse complement strand
TTAGGCATGCTTTTTATCCCCTTTGGCTAAAGCACCAGTCAACATATTTGGGATTTTGTTGCTGAGGTATAAGAAACCGGGATTCCCCAGCTATTTCTAGGACCTTATTGACTGCTTCACGATAGGTTTCAGCATCCTCGCCGAATGGAATGGCGTCCTCGGGCAGCATCTCAAGCGGTCTCACTCCGTATATTGATATCAATGCTTGAGCAGCGCGGTGGCCAGCACCTCCTTCGCCTCCACCATCACCCCTGAAACCGTCGCCGATAATGGCAATCTCCCTGGCAGTCTTATCTACCAGAAAGAAGCCATAGTGGTCATCTGTGGATGGGACCTGAAATATGAAAAGCTCGTGAGCTATCCTTTGTGCCAGCTCATCCCTAAGGGCTTTAAGTGCTTTCTGTGTGACGCCGAGTGTTTCATCGTGAAGCATTAAGGTGTGAAGCTTTGACTCCTCTCCTAAACCATCTGTTGGGTAAAGGATAAGCTTCTTCATCGATTTGCCTCCTTTAATTTCTTGATTCCCCCCAGAAATTAAGAAACATGATTCTGAATATCTCTCGTCCTTCTTCGGGTTGAGGCAACCGCCCACTCAAGCCTTACGGATATTGCTAGGTGTGGATTGTGCTTTATCAGCGTCAGGTAAAAACAACTCCGTCTCAGGCTTTTTAAGCTTGAAGCAGATCCGTTCAATAAAGGAACGGCTCAAGAGGACTCTGCCAGTGGCCACCCGGCAGAGATATCCCTTGGAATAGCCTGTTGCCTTATGCAGCCAATCGCGTGTGTATTTGGTAAATAGTGGATGCTGTTGCATAACTTACCTCCCTTAAATAACTGGCGGTAACATACTGTAAGCAACCATGTCCAAAATGTCAAGCCCCCATTACAGATACAATGTCAATGGGGGTGTTTACTTTATCAATGAAAGGTGATATAATATCAACAATTTTATTTAAAGGAGGTTTATTTTTTGAAAGAAGAAGCTACAGGTACAGTGGGGCAGTGGCTGAAGGAGAAGTGCGACAGTGAAAAGTTATCCCTCAGGCAAGCTGCGACTAGGACCGGCTTAAGCCATGCTGCTATCGGCGACATCATAAAGGGGTGTCGGCCTTCTCCAGGTACCATCGCAAAGCTGGCTAAGGCCTTTGGTGGCAATGGTCACCAAGGATTAGCGTTGGAGGATAAGCTACTTATACTTGCCAGTTATCGAAGCGAGCAAAAAGAAAAGGTTCCCGAACCAATCGCTCAACTGTTAGATAAGCTGACTGGATTTAACCAGGCACAGCTGAGGATGATGAGCCGCTTTGCCGACTTCATCTCAGAAATGGAGAAGAAATAATGATTGAAGGGCCGAAGTCTCTGACCGCCGTGATCCATGTGAGGTTTAACTACAAAGATCCGGAAGCTAAATCACCAAGCGAAGGTGAGACACAAATAATGGGCAGGATATTAGACCATGCTTCCGAGTTATCAACCGAGGAACAGGAGCTTTTAGTCAAGTTTGCTGATTACATCAACCACTTGGGGGAGAAAAAAGAGCAGAGCCCTAACTAGACTCAGGCGGACAGGCAATCCTCCTTTATTAATAATGGAGGGCTCTGCTGTCCCTAGATTGTAAGGCGTGATGAACAGATTGTCAATAACTATATACATCAAAAGGAAAGGAGGTGAAAAATTGAAAAGGGCAAAGCAGGGATTCTCTTTGAGTCCCTGCTTCGCAAAAATTAATGGTAATTGTCAAAAGGTTTATACAGATTGTCAAAGGGTTTATACACGATTTCAAAGCTAAAAAAGGAGGTAAATGCCCTCCGCTAGCAGTTTTAAGTGCGGGAGTAACTCAGTTGGTAGAGTCTCTGCCTTCCAAGTAGGGACTCAAGAAAGAGGCTGAATTAGCTTCAAAATTGGACAAAAACTAAAACTAGAGACCCTGCTTACTAAAAAAATACATGCTTAAAAGCAGGAACTCTTAAGGCGGACGGGCAAAAATGAAAAATGGTAACCAAAACAAAACCCCTTCATGACCTCATCGCTCGTTTCATCAGCTCGCGGCGATACCTTTCCCAGCGCTCGGTGGAATACTACCAGAACTGCCTTTCGGGACTGGAGTGGTTCGCCAGACGGGAGGGCTGGCCGCCTCCCGAGGAGCTCACCCGGGAACACATTTCAGATTTCCTCAATTATATCGCCATCGAGAAACACCGCTGGGCCGGCGACGGGCGGCGCTCAACCTTTAAGCCGGCTTCCCCGGCCACCGTCTATCACTACGCCAAGGTGGCGAAGTTCTTCTTCAACTGGGCTAAGGAAGAGGAGTACCTAGGTGAAAACCCTGCGATACGACTGGAAATGCCCCGCCCCCGATACCGTCAAATCGAGCCTTACTCTAATCAGGAGGTTAAGGCCATGCTCGATATCTGCGAGCAGGATATCCAGAACCACTACCGATACCTGGGAATAAGAAACCGGGCTATTATCTCGCTGTTTATCGACACCGGCTTGAGGCTTTCTGAGCTGGCCGGGATAAAGCTGTCTGACCTTGACCCCAATCTACACCAGCTCAGGGTTATGGGCAAGGGGGCCAAGATGAGGGTGGTGCCGGTAAACGGGGAGGCGAGGAAGGCGCTGAAACGCTACCTGACCCAGGCTAGGCAACCGGGGGGCAATGAGCTGTGGCAGACCGATGACGGACAGCCCCTGTCTCGCTGCTCGATAAAGATAATGGTCGACCGCTT
>BPTM01000316.1 GCA_023705945.1 Candidatus Heimdallarchaeota archaeon | reverse complement strand
ATAAAAAAATACCTTTAATCAAGGGTGGGAAAGCTCTTCTCTCTTTCGTCCATCACCGCGATGTAGCTCAAGCTCTTATTGCTTGTAGTAAAGAGGAAAAAGCAAATGGGGAAGCCTTTAACATTGCAGGTTCCTCCTCCTCAGTAAAAGAAATTTTCGAAACAATTGGACAAGTGTGTAACAAAGAACCCATTTTTCTAAAAATAGGTTTTGGTACAGCGTATATACTAGGAACACTAAGCGAACTCATAGCTAAGATAACCAAATCCAAACCCAGAATAACAAGAAGAAGGGTACATCAGTTCTCAACAACTAGAACATACGATATCTCAAAATTAGAGAAAATTGTAGGTTTTAAGCCCAAGTTTGGACTCAAGGAAATGTTTGAGGATGCGTACAGTTGGATGAAAGAGGAAAAGATGGTCTAATTAGCAGGATAATAACAAGTAAATCTTTTCGGATAATAAGGAATATTGTTGCAGTTGTGGTTACCTTATGCCTCTTGACTTATCTGATATATTATGTAAACCCCCAAAACATTCGCAGAAACGATTATACAAATCGATCTTTGGATATTACTTGTAGCTATTCGTGCTTATTCTAAGACGGAAAAAGAAATTAAACAATGAATTATAGATTCTTTTGTTCAACCTTCCTTCACTTATTTTTATGCACTTTCTTTATACTATAAAGAGAAGAAGCAGTTGTTTTTTGTCTTACAATGAGTTCAGCGAGAAAACCCGTAAAAAGAAACTGAAATCCTGCAACACCAAGGAGAATTGTTAGAAGAAGCAGTGGTCTTGTACCAATATCTTCACCATAAGCATATTTTACGACTAATAGATATATTCCAGAAGCAAGAGCTAGTAGTATTGATAAGAGTCCCATGCTTGAGAATAAGCGCATGGGACGATGCCCATATCTGAAAAGGAACCGAAAAGTAATAAGATCTGAGAAACCTGTGATTATTCTTTTAATCCCATATTTTGATTTTCCGCTATACCTTTTACGATGATTAACTTTTACTTCAGCAAATTTGAAACCTCTATTGAGAAGGATAGCTGGAATATATCTGTGATCTCCTCCAAGGAGAACAATTTCTGATATAGCTTCTTTTCGATAAACGCGAAGCATACAATCGCTGTCATGCAGATTAACTTTATTGAATGCGCGATTAAGTTTGTTGTAAATCCAAGAAGGTAGTTTTTTTAAAAGATAAGAATCTTTTCTATTGTATCTCCACCCACATACCACATCTATGTCCTCTGTTAGCTTCTCAAGGAGATGTGGAATGTTATGCGGATCATCTTGTCCGTCTCCATCAAGTGTTATGACAATGTCTCCCTCTGTTAATCTGAAACCTGCGACGAGTGCTGCACTTTTTTCAAATCGCTTTCGTAATTGTATGATTTTCAAATTCCTTTCTCCTTCTTCTAGCAATGAAAGGAGATTTACAAGTGTGTTATCAGTTGAACCATCGTCAATGAAGATTATTTCATATTTTTGTGAAAGAGAAGAAAGAACCTCTTTCAATTCAGTATGCAGAGGAATGACATTTCCTTCTTCATTGTAAACAGGGATTACTACGGAAATCATATGGGTAGAGTATTAAAAAATCTATAAATCAAAAATCTTTTCCTATCTATTCACAACGTAATCAAGACCGCAGGAAAAATCAAATTTATAAAAAACGAAATTGGTGGACCGATCGGGACTTGAACCCGAGGCCTCTTCGGTGCAAGCGAAGCGTTCTGCCAGCTGAACTATCGACCCTTTGTAAACAATTGAAATGAGTTCTAATCTTGAGTTTTTTAACGTTTCGATACAAAAAGAAAAATCTTGCAATATCTTCTTATTTTTCCTAAAAACTCTCTTTTTTTTTGAAAATCTGCCAAATCCTGATTTTTTGTATATTGTTCTGGTATTACATTTTCCGACAAAAGCACATTCACAGAGTCCCGACAAAAAGCCCGTATCTTACGATATTTTTCTTTAGAGCGTGAAATAGCCCCTCCCCATTGTTTCCAATGGAAATTGGGGTTTTCGTGAGCTAGGCCCCCCAGCTCCCACGAATCGAGACATCATCAGCCTCATACTTCATTAATCAAATTTCTACTGGAACAATGTGACAATTGTCGAATATATTAGATTAATTTATAAGTAAATATTATCTTTGTATAAATAGGAAAAACTCGTAAGGTAAGTGACGAAAATGGTAACAATTAACGAAGCACAAAGAAAACTGCTCGAACTCATTAACAGCAGAAACAGTGTAAAACAACTAGATGTAATGAATGTTCCAAAAACTCCAAGTAGGATTATGGGAGAAAAAATGCTTAATGCTTTTGCAACTCAAATCTTAGATGATTGTGAAGGATTAGAATGTGATCCAACAATTGAAGATGAGCTAGTTGAAAGTCTTTTGAGCACTTTAGCCCTCGCGGGCATTGTCGGTATAGATCTAGAAAGAAAACTTCTAGAAATCTTGGGATTAATGGAAATAGTTACTGCTGATAGCTCCTAACCACTTACCTGTTTTTCCTAACTTCATTTTGAGGTTAGTTAGAAGGGAAGGGAATAATTATCGACTAAAATGATAAATGCGTCTAAGTTTTTGATAAGCTATATACCGCTGAATGGCTTGAGGTATCTATAAAATTAATGTGAAAATCATTAACCTCTATTATTTTCTTCAAATAATCAGGATTAATAAACTCCCTTGTATTTCTATAAATTTTCCTTTCTTTCAATTCATATTCTCGTGTTAGTCTAGAGTATGAAGAATAAGAGATTGCCCGCATTCCATAGTCCTTCTTAACTGCTGGAAATTGATAATGTTCTCCCGCGATAACGTCTTTGTTTACGTCTATTAATAACTCTCCGCTGTGATTTGCCTCTAAATTTTCTGAATTGAACTTGTTATTAGTTGCTTTTGGTTTGTAAGTTGAAAAAATCCATGATCCATCAGAGTCCAGGTGTTTTCTAATGGCTAGGAATAACTCTTCCAGCTTTGAAATAGGAAAACTGGGAAATGTATTCATTGGTAAAATTATTACATCAAATTGCTTTTGAAGCACATAGTTGGTTTTTAAGAAATCATCGAAAAGAATAGTGCTATTCTCTAACAGAGGGTGTTTTTTTGAGTAAGCTTGGAAATATCTCTCACAGTGTTTACAAATCTCAATTCCAAACAATTTTGCTTTGTTAGTTTGTTTTTCGTTTTCTACCGCAATCTTGTTTAGAACGCGCCCATATGCCGTACCAATCTCTAGAATTGTTTTTGGATTGTTTTCAAATAAGAATTGAATCTCAGGGTCATCTCTTTTAGCATGATTTTTTCTTCTTCTCCAGAAAACATCTGCCCAAATCTCTGAAGAATGTAAATCGTTACTTATATCTGAACTTGATTCATTTTTCATTAAAAATCCAAAATCATGTAGTCTCTGTAATTCAGACTCGATTTCATCCTTAGGATGCATATAGATTCAATGATTGTGATAATATATTAAATCATCCTATTCGAAAATCTGTTTTGCATAAAGTCTCCTTAGTAGCAATATTTGACCTATGTGCATTGTTTCATGTTCAAGAATATGGAATAGAACCCATTCAATACTAAATTTATCTGAATTAGATCCAACGATATTATCCAAATCTTCATCAGAAAAATCAGTTAATCTTTGGAAAACCTCTTCTCTTACTTCCTTCAATTGATTTAGATAAAATTGTTTTTTCTTACCTTTCAGTTGTGGAATATCTACATCAAGTCTCAGAGCGAATGCATGTTTAAACTTATCATAATCCATTTCTAAGCCATCAATATCTTCAAACACCCAGCTCCACTCTATGGCTGCAATATGAAGCAGAAGCGTTCCAATTGTTTCAAAGTTTCTTTCATCTGGAGTGAAATCTAGAATTTCTTCAGCTAAATCATCTATTATACTTAGTAATCTTTCTCTAACTTCTTGTAACATAGAATAATAATAGGAAACCCTAGGGGTTAACTCCTCATAATTCTTCAATTTTTTAGTTACCATATTTGAGATCTCCACAAGGAATATCACTGTACCAGATAATTATGGTTTTGCAATAATACACTTTTCCTAACTAAAAGATAACAATATAAACAAAAATAGGTTTCTTTGTTTCGATATTATGATTGGTTTAAAGCGTGGTGTTGTAAAGTTAAGTAAGTATAATCCCAAGTGGAAAACTCTTTTTGAAGAAGAATCTGCACTTATTTTTTCTGCTGCTGAAGATTTTATTGTTGATATTCAACATATAGGAAGCACCGCTATTCCAGATATTGTTGCTAAACCAATCATAGATATTCTCGCAGCTATTAACTCTTTATCAAACATAGTAAAAATAATTGATCCCTTGAAAACCATAGGGTTCATTTATCGTGGCGAGCAAGGAATTCCTGACAGACATCTTTTTATTAAAGGGGGTGAGGATTATAGAACTCACCACCTCCATGTAGTAGAAAAAGAGCATTCAGAATGGGCTAAACATATTATATTTAGAAATTATCTCAGAAAACATCCTCAGGAAGCCCAAGAGTATTCAAAGTTGAAGCAAGACCTGTTAAAGAAATATGAACTTGATAGAGAAAAATACACTGAAAGTAAATCTAATTTCGTCGAAAGAATTCTCAAAAAAGCTAAACAAGATCTTTTAATATAATTTTCCCCCTAACGGAACATCTGTATCGGGCTTGATTAGAACACATTCACCGGATTCGTCTGTAACACCTACTACTAAAACTTCAGACATAACAGGACCTATCTGTATTGGGGGGAAGTTTACAACGCAAAGGACATATCTTTCTAGAAGCTCCTCTTTTGTGTAATTAGAAACAAGCTGCGCACTAGATTTTTTTACACCTATTTTCTCACCAAACTCTATTTTTAGTTTGTAAGATGGTTTTCTTGCTTCAGGAAAATCTTCAACTTTCACCACCTTTCCAACTCGTATGTCAACTCTCTCAAAATCGTGGAAACTTATCATTATAGCCTTAAAAAAGAGAATTATTATAAAAATTATGTGTCGAATCGATTAATAAGTGTCTCAAGTCTTATTCATTTATTAGTTATCAGAATGCTTGTAATAGGGATACAAAATGAAATTAAAACGGTACACATCGTGGTTACTCTTTATCTCATTAGCAGTTTTTGTGTTCAATCCATTATCTATTGATGCTTCGGATGAGTATATTTTAGAAATAACAGAGATTGGTCAATTTGATTTTTCAGGTTACACCTACGCTGTAAAAGTTGTAGATGATATAGCCTATGTTACATGCGGTGATTTTTATTTGCTTAATATTAGTGATCCAAGTAGTATCACTGAAATTTCCAGTTTTCCTTTGTATCGTGGACATAAGTTTAGGATAAAAGATGATATTGCCTATATTACTGATGAAATTTTCGGATTAAAACTTCTAAATATCAGCGACCCCACAAATCCATCTCTAATCTCTCAAATCAATGATGGAGGAACAGCTGGCGACCTCTTTATTGTTGATAATCTTGTTTATGTTGCGGATGTAGATGATGGTCTAGAAATAATAGATGTGAGCAATGTCACCAATCCTATTGAAATCGCTCAATATGATGAAGAAGGTGGAATTAGTACTGTTCTTATTCAAGAGGAGATACTTTATACTATTATTTTCAGAGTTGATGGAAGATCTTGGTTGAATATAATGGACATAAGTGATATTGAAAATATGATGGTCTTAGGTAGCTATGATGTAAATATACTCGCTCACGACATAGCTGTAGAGGATGGAGTGGCTTATATTGCAAACAAGGAAGATGGGATAATGCTTCTGAATGTTACTGATCCTACTAATATTGAGTTGTTAAGTTCAGAAGACTTGGAAGGAACAATTGAGAATCTTTATGCTGAAGATAATTTAGTATACTTGGCAAACAAAATAGCTGGAGTACAAGTTTATGATGCAATTAATTCCACAGATATACAGAAAGTTGGAGAATTCGTCGATGTCGGTAGCCCTCAAGATCTAGAACTGCACGACAATCTTATTTACGTTACTGACTCGTCTGAAGGACTTGAAATACTCGAAATAAACGGTTTAGATAGTATAAGAAAAACATCAGGATATAGTTTCCTTATTATTCCTGCTTTTGTAGTGTTATTTAGTATCAAAAGAATGAGGAAAAAAACTAATTTACCAAACTAAACTAATAAAAAATGTTTGTGGAGCCTCGAAGGGGAATTGAACCCCCGACTAATTGATTACAAGTCAATCACTCTGCCACTGAGTTACCGAGGCTATTCTGCAAAGAGTTTTGAGCGTAAGCATATAAAAAATATTTTGATTGTCACTACTTTGTTTTGTATGAATACTAATCGTTTAGAGATAACTCGTCTTCTATCTTAATCCTTCCAACACTTAGGTATGGTCTTACTGAAACAATTTGGATATTATCCACTGACATCTCACCTATATTCACTTCTCTATACCTGTGTTCAATCTGATCTACCACATCTTTTGCCTCTTCTGAGGTTATTCTAACAATAGAAATATGAGGTATATATTCAGGAAAACGTTTTTCTAGAAACGAAAATTCTTCTAACATCCTATGGTAAATACTTTGCAGAACTCGATTTTTATCAAAAACTTGAGCATAAATTATTCTTTCAAAACAGTTTAACCCCTTAATCTCCAACTTAAAGGGTGAAAAATCAAGAACAATATCTTCCATCTTTTGTTTAATTTTGTTATAATCAACTTGATCTTTCCAACCAAACTCACTTAGAGTAATGTGAAAATAGATTGGATGAAAAAATTCCTGTCTTGAATCAATTCTCTCAATATCTGCCTGTATTTCCTGAAATTTCTTCCAGAGACTAGAATCAACCTTAACAACACTAGCAAGGAAGGGTGGATTAGTTCTTTCATTTACTTTCTTACCTAGCCAAACATAATTTTCATCCAGAGGAGAGATTAAACCTTCTCTAATAATTCGGCTATATTTGTTCCAACCCCTCTTGTATACATCAGCTTGGTTCATAAAGAACTACCTTGAAATGATTGATATAGCATAAACACACTCTTCTTAAGAATGTTGTTGGAGAAAAGATTAACTGCTTCTGATTTTAGTTTTTTCAAAACTTTCATTTAGAGGATATTTAACATCAGCTTCTGCTCCAACCGCAATAGGATAAGGCTTCCTGCTCGTCCAGTTATTCTCCCATCACTTTTATAAACATATAATCGAATTTTAAATATATGAGTCGAAAACAGCTGGAGCTTGAAAAACTGGTTAAATTGCCTATCTTTAGTATTCATCCGTTCTTTAACAAGCATAACAACCTGTGGTTTTTCAGTGACATGGATGGACCGACTAAAGCATATGAGATTAACCTTGAAGATTTCTCCTATAGTTTATTTAATGAAAACTTAAAATTGGGGCTATTAACTAGTTATGTTTGGTTAGAAGAAAATAATAAACTTCTAATAAATAGAGATGCAGAAGGAGATGAGCAATACAATGTTCATCTGTATGATTTTGTAACTAAACAAGAAACTAAACTGACAAATACCCCAAAGGCTCAAGAGTTCTTCGTAGATATCAGTCCTTATAAAACACATCTTCTAGTAAGTTCTAATCGCAATAAAGTTAATAATTTATTTAAATTGGACATAGATTCTAAAGAATTAACACAGTTAACCTTCCACGATTTACCAATTTCTGGAGGTGGTGATTGGTCACAAGACGACATTATTTACTATAATGCAAGAGCAACAGAAAATAAAAGAAATGTAGATATTTGGATGGTTCAAGCTGATGGTTCAAACAATAAAGAACTCTTGCAACTATCTGACGATTCTCTGGATTATGTTTTTGATATATCTGATGATGGAGAACTATT
>BPTM01000315.1 GCA_023705945.1 Candidatus Heimdallarchaeota archaeon | reverse complement strand
GCCTCCACAGCCATTTTCATGACTTGACCCTGTATGCGTTCCCCGACACCTATACTATTCAGATTCCCCGACTTCCAGTCCACAATGGTGGCATCTTCTTCCCAATACGCGTCCACAATTGTGTGATAATTAATACCGTTTATCTTTGCCTTCATCCTCTGCTCTACATATGTCGGCTTATACTGCTTCCACGAACCGAGTCGTTTGATCTCAAACTTGATGAAATTCTGCATGCACTTGTCCCTACGCGAATCTAATCCCTTCAGTCCACTGGCCTTCCAATTCCTCTCCAATATAGTCTGTATGGTCCCAGCTATCGTCCCCTTATTCGGCGTCGGGTTAATAGCCTTAAAATACTCGGCAATCGACTCATGTATCACGCTACCGGCGTTCGCGTACTTCATATCCGTAACTATCTGCGGGAGACGGAGTCGAGAACTCTTCCATGAGAATGGGCAATTCTCGACACCGATTATCTGTGACGGCGAGAACATATGCTCCGGAGTGAGGATCAAACGAAGAAATCCCTCACATCTGACTGAACCTTACCGACAATCTCCGCCTCGTCGAGATCGAACTCCAGATGCAACACCCTTGGATACCTCGCCGGTATCAATAACGAACTCCTAGATTTGATCCTTGTAGTCGCTTTGAACCTCTCCCTCAACACGTCCGACTTTTCCTTCCCGATACCCGTAACCATAAAATTATGAGTCTTACCTGTAGCAGAATCGAAATCTTCGGCATATATCGATATCATCAACACGTTATCAGTGATACTTAACGTTGTCGGCAGGTCCGGGTGATCATACTTCTGCTCATCCGTCCTCTTCCATCGCTCGACACCCAACTCCTTGATGAGTTCAAAAAAACTCCTACTTAGACTGATACCGACTTTCTTCTCGGGATAGATATGGATACATCCTTCCGGTATCGGTTCCTTCAACTTTTTTGTGACGATCTTGTCACCGATTTTCCTCTGTGTTTCTCTCACACTCATGTTGCTACTTCCTGCACTAAATACTTACCCATCCAAGTTTTTGCTTTGTCCTGAATGTGTTCCTCGCCTAGTTTGAGATCCTCGGGGAGGAGTCTGAGGATGTGATATCCCTTTTGCTGGTAATCTGTGTCTCGTTGATTGTCTCGTTCAGGTTGATTATTTGGTATTTGGGGGATGTCAGGATCATGTCCTCCCTTTCCGTCATACTCGATCAGAAATGGGTACGTATTATGTATAAAGTCTGGATAGTGTCCAGTAATTCGTTTGGGTCCATTGCCATTATAAATAAATCCCAAGGGTTCAATATATACTAGTACTTGGGACTCTGATATATTTGGACGCCGATTTCCTTTATAAACTGATTTTCTCAACCACACTCCTCTTTCTTCTGGTGACAGAGAGTCCCATTTATCTTTAATGATTTTCCTCATTCTCTGGACGAGATCATTGTAATCCATGTACCCACACTCACCGTAATATTTTACTCTTGTGATCCACGCTCTTTTTGCATAAGTGTTTTCAGGATCATTTTGTTTCCTTGTATCGAGCATTTTAGGTACCCATTCGTTATTAGGGTAGTTATTCCTCCTAGTTTCAATCGCTCTTTGTGCCCATTCGTCATTAGGATCATTTTCTTTTCGTCTCTTCCATATTTCTTTTCCTATATCTGGGTGAGTCCTTTTTATAGTCTCGCCTGCCCTCTGTCTCCATTTATGGGTTGGATCGTTTTTGCGTCTAGTTTTTCCAACGTTTTCGTTTCCCATACTTTTACCGTATATTTTTCGTTTTGTTTTGACCATCTTTTGTGCTAATGCATTGTTTGGATATCTTTTTCTTTTAGTTTCTAGTGCTCGTTGTGTCCATAAATTATCTGGGTCATTTTTGCGACGACTTTCTATTTGTCGTTTTACTGTATTAGGATCTTTCATCGGATTATTTCCATAAAGTTTACAGGATTCGCATGTAACAGGAGCGTCAGGAAACATTTTTTTATACTCCTGAGATGTTATATTGTGTATGTTCAGATGCTGATGGGTAATCATTTTTAGTTTCTTCCCACATATCTTACAAATTACGTAATCGAGATCTTTAACAGCAAATAACCACCATGGCATCGTTGGTCCGTGTTTCCTGGAGACGTGTATACTTAGTCCCCATTCATTTTTAAACTCTTCGTCACAGAAAGGACAGTTTTTGGTCATTTTTGATCACCTAGTTTGGTCAAGAACAGGACAACCCGTTAAATGTGGACAAATCCAGACATAGGCCAGGAACGCAACAATTTGGATTATGGGATTGGACCCCCGCTTAGCATTGGCCTCCACCTCTCCAAGCTTGCTATAAAGACGGATTCGTGTTTTTCTTGGTTCCACGGTTTCAAGTGCTTCATAAAGATTTTTAAATGTTAGTCTACTATCAAACCGACCCTCGATATGGGCTTTTTCGATCACATTTTTCGATTCTTCAAAATTTCCACTCAATGCATACTGTAACGCAACCACATGTAAACTCGTCGCCCCTTCCAATACAGCGACCGATTCTGGAGTGATCTGCCCACCCTCGTCGATTATCTTTTCTAAATCATTCAGAGCGGTTCTGAGATCTCCCTGAGAGCGGTCTATGAGTCTCTTTAATCCTGCTCTTATCTGGTCCTTCTTCTCCTCTGTGTCTGCACCGAGGGCAATATCCTCCCCGCGGATCACCTCTATCAACTTCCTCTCGACGTCCTCGTA
>BPTM01000314.1 GCA_023705945.1 Candidatus Heimdallarchaeota archaeon | reverse complement strand
ACGAGATCGTTTCACGTGACTGGAGTTCAGACGTGTGCTCTTCCGATCTAGCTAAGAAATTCTGAGATCAAATGCTTAACAGTTGTACAAACTAGATTGAACCCCTCTTCCCCCCAAAGCTTATACAAATTAGCAAATAGACATCTTCCCCCACATAAATCAAACACTTCGCATTCAAGACAAGAGTTTTCAATTTTTACAGAATTTCTTAGCTCTTCTGACTTATTCTTTCTAATATCTCCAACGATAGTTTTTTCGAATTCAGGAGGGAGAGGACAAAATGTTACAATTCCATCTGTACGAATAGCAAAACTTCTCAATCCTGCTTCACATGGTAAATCTGTTTTGGTATCATTGATTATGTTGCGAAAAATACCTAAAAATGGAACAATTCCTTTAACTTCTCCCCCTCTCATTTTGTCTAACCAATATGCGACTAGTTTTGTTATTCCTTTATTGTACCCCTCCACCCACTTAGGAAAATCATTCCATCTTTCAGTCATATCATAATCCCATTGACAATCTAGTTGCCAATGCACATGATCAAATGTTAACTCTTCATTATTCAACAAAAACAGAACATCTTGATAGATATCAGAGACCTCAGAGACAGCCATACGAGCTATTAAATCTCCTGTGAAACCCCTTCCCCGAATATTGTAGATGTTTTGCTTAATCTTATCAAAAACACCTTTTCCTCGGTTAGTTTCAGTTACATCTTTATTCCCATCAATCGAAATTAGGATAGATGACATTCTGTTGAGGTAGTCAGTTTTTACCTTGTGAAGCAATATTCCATTTGTTTGCAAAGTAAAATGATTTGCATTAATTTCATCCATAATACTCTCAATAAGTTCTATCTCTAGCAAAGGTTCTCCCCCATATAGAGCTATATCAGGATTCTTATCATTGGAAAGAAATTTTTTAAGTTCCTCTATATCCCAATTTGGAGTAATAGGTAAATCTGGATGTGGTTCATTAAGACAATATGCGCATTGCAGATTGCAATCATTTGAGGTGATTATGAACCAGTTCATTTTACTTTCAAATAAGAAAAAAACTTACCATATTAAAATTCAATTGTGTGTAACAAAAAGAAAGAAAAAAAAGTTTTAATCTATTTTTGCACCACAGTTTATACAAAATGTTTCATCAGCTTCAATTGTTCCTCCACATGAAGTGCAGAACTTTGATTTTGGTGTAGCTGTTGTTTCCACTGGAGTTAAAATTGTTGGTGTTTGATGTGTGCTATAGGTTGTTGCTGGTGTATATGGCTGAGCTATTGATGGAACAGCTTCAGGATCTGAAGTTATCTTGTTTGAGCCTTGGAAAAGAGCGATTGCTACACCAACCATAAACAGAGTATCTAACCAGTAACTTATTGTTCCAACTATGTTTGCAACACTATCCAACAACATGAAATACAAGAAGAATAATATGCCAAAAAAGATCAATTGATTGAATCCATAAATTGAATATATCCGACTCTCCATTTTTCTATGTAAAGTTTTAAATGCCACATAAATTAGAGAAAAGGCAAATACCCTTGCAAACAAAAGGAACATCATAATAAAGAAACCTTCTATCGTTGTAAAACTATACACAACCCATACAATTGGATAAACAACTAAACCAACACCAGCTAAAGTGAACTTAGAACTCCCTTTATGCTCTCCAAAATCAGCAAGTTCTTTCATAAAAAACATAACAAAAGCAAGAAAAACTAATGCTATGACATTAACTATGAAATCAACAAGTGATAAGGCATAAGAGGTAGTATTAAAATAGTCTACTGAATCCAAGATTGCTGATAATACAAAAAGTCCTGCTGCGATTTTTAAAAGTATAGAGACTTGACGTGTTTTATCTGAAGTATTTGTTATCATATATTTTCCCTCAATTTTTGAGCCAATCTAATCGACAAACCAAACTATTTATAGTTTTTGTAAATTATTTTACTGAATAAAGAGCTCTAAGTATGTCAGAAATTTCTCGTGCTTTACTATTATTACAATCTTCTAATTCTTGATTTAAGCTAACTCGAATGAACTTTGATGTGGATTTGTTTACTTTACTTGTGATTGAGTTGACTCTTCTTTTTCCTTACTTTCGCATAATATTCATAAATGTGATTTTGTGCTATTTTATCTTCTAACAATCTGAAGCTAAAGAATTATGCAGTATAACGACATTACTTTCATTGCCCTCTACATATGATTTATATTATTAACATTCACATGTTATATTAACTGGGGTTCAAATCAGTTGCACTATTTATCTACTTACAATAGGTGAGATACTTAGTTGATTCATCGAGTGTTAAAACTCATATTACTAGCGGAAAGTGGATATATTGAAGATCCTTATTACATCTAAGAATGGAGAATTGCTCTATCAGTACGATAGTTTTAGTGAAAATAAAATTCATGACAATGCTTTGGTTACTGGTCTAATTAGTGCAATTGTTGCACTCTCTTCCGAAGTAGTTAATTCTTTTCCCCGTGAAATAGAGTTTGAGGGTAAAATTCTCTATTTTTATACAGAAACTGAGTTAATTGTTGCTCTTCTTGTTGATATTGATGCCCCTTTCAATGGTGATATTCTTCCAATCCTTCTCGCAGAGTTCAAGAAAGTTCAACAGAAGTACAATTTCAGTATTTATCGAGCTATCAAGTATGAAGAGGAAGTTGCAATTGGAATTAAATCAGCTCTAGCTGGATATTTGTCTAATATGCAAAAAAATATGCTTAACATTTTTGAAAAAACTGATTTAACTGATTACAAGTCCTTAGTCAAGTTGAAAAATGTCGCACGAGATTTAATGTTTGATGGGTCGAGAGAGTTTCTTTCATTTGAAATTATATCTCGCATTGTTCCTGAAGGTAGATCGGAAGAGCGTCGTGTAG
>BPTM01000313.1 GCA_023705945.1 Candidatus Heimdallarchaeota archaeon | reverse complement strand
GGTTCCTCGAAAAACTCTATCGTTTCTTGGTTTCAATTTTTTTAAACTGTACAAATCATCCCAGATTTTTGATCTTGTTGCATCATCCTTGATAAAAATTACTAACTCATAAGAAGAATTAATGATAATTCCATCAATTTTTCTTATAATTATATCAACTTCCATAGGGAGAGTTAAATCTTTCCAATATCTATCAATTAATTTTTTTTCAGTTTTTTCTCCAAGCCCCAAACTTATGCCTTTTTCTAACAATTTCTCATTGACAAATCTAAGAATATAAGGAGAGTAGTTGAAAAATTCAGGTTGTAGGTTCTCTCCAATCATCAATTTCAGAAGATCTTCTTCAGCTTTTTGCTGTATTCCTTCATTAATGAGGAGTCTAGTCATAATCTCAAATAAAAAGAAAGATGTTTAAAATAATAATCTTTTCCTTAAAATTCTTGAACAAAAGAGAAAGTGAGCTTATCTCTTATTTGAATCTATTTCTTTTTTACTATTTTTTGAAAACAATCTTGGCAAAATATAGGTTTATTAGCTTTAGGCTTGAAAGGTATCATTATCTCCTTATTACATTCTTTACAGGTAGCTAGGTGCATCCTTTTGGTTGGTCTGTATGGACCTTGTCTTTCACCAAATCTTTCAACAACCTCATCATCCTTATTTTCAGAAGAACTTTCTTCTGGTTTTACATCTAATCTCTCTTCTGTTTGTCTAACAGAATTAGTACTAGCTGACTGTCTTCTATTATCGCTGAAATTCCTTTTTGTCCTAACAGCTGTAAATCCTTCTTGCTGTTTTTCAATTTGAAAACACTCTCTACAGTAGACTGGTTTAATTCCTGTTGGCTTGAAAGGTACTTGAGTTTCTTTCTTACATCTTGCACAAATTGCTTTGTGAAGTTCTGTGGTTCCTCTATCTGACTGTCTTCTGTTTCTATTGTCATATCTGCTGGATGACCTGCTAGACGATCGATAATTTGGTTTCCCCATAGAGCGACTAGGAAATCGTCTTACTGTTGTAGAATCAGTTTTTGGTTTTTCAATTTGAAAACACTCTCTACAGTAGACTGGTTTAATTCCTGTTGGCTT
>BPTM01000312.1 GCA_023705945.1 Candidatus Heimdallarchaeota archaeon | reverse complement strand
TGTGGTTCCTCTATCTGACTGTCTTCTGTTTCTATTGTCATATCTGCTGGATGACTTGCTAGACGATCGGTAATTTGGTTTACTCTTAGAGCGACTAGGAAATCGTCTTTTTGTTGGACTCTCCCCTCTATCTCTAGAACGATTGTTTGGTTTTGCACCCGATTTATATTTGGGTTTGTCTCTCGATTTAAAGCTAACATTTGTTTTAGATCTTCTACTATTAAACGAACTATTTTTTGACATGAGTTAACACCTTTATTTACAGTAATCAGTTGAATAACAAATTAGAAAGACACATTCCAAACTGAAAAAGAATTCCATTAACCTTCACACTTTTTTTGAATTGTTTTCCTATACTGCACAAGCTCAACCCTTTTACTTGCTTTTAAATTCGCTGATTTAAGTTCTGAATCTTTTTACTGACAAAATTGGCATTTTTTTCTTTTAGGAATCGGAACAGTTCTCTACAATACTGTGAGTAAAAATTCGTATGATAATAATTACAGTTAGTAAGAGAGATGTAATTGATACTCCATAATTTGTATTAAAAATCTAATAAAGATATCATAATTGTCGAAATTAGAACTGCAATAGGGAATCAATATTATCTTGAACTTCAACTAGACATTCTTCTTTTCCCCCCCAATCAAAGTCTAATCTAAAATACTCGTTTTCTTGGAAATCTTTGAATTTGAAAACTAT
>BPTM01000311.1 GCA_023705945.1 Candidatus Heimdallarchaeota archaeon | reverse complement strand
CTCATGATTCTTCCCCTCAACGCACGTGAGGGGACCCACTTAAACGACGGTTAGAAAGCCTCTGGCAAGTTTAACCAAGTTTCATAACGTGCGTTATATTCTGCTCTGTGTGTCTGAATCTCTTTTTCAAGAATATAATTAAATTCACTATCATCCAACTCTTTAATATCAAGTGGTACTCTGCAAACTACACAAACAGTATCATTTTCTTGATTCGCAGAACTGCAGTTGGAACAGATTTTCTTCTCTGACATAAACAAAATTTAAGAGTCATGGATTTAAATCTTTGTCAATTTCAAATTTAAATCTCAAAGTTCGACGTATCATCAATTTAAACAAGCTGACAATATCCAATAGTTTTTGGTTTACCGTTCAAATCAATCAGTAGTGCAGGTTCTTCATGAAAGAAAGCTATTTCTTGATCCAATTTTAATGAGATGCAAAACATATCTGGTTCTTCATCCTTTATTGGGGCACATGTTAAAACCTTTGCAGGTACTGCATGGAGACCAACGATCAAATGCCTTGTTTTACCTTCTTCAGGCAGTTTAGAGTAAGGAGCAACCTTTAGTTTTACATCTAATTCTGAAGAAATAGTCCAGCTAATACTATTAGAGAGAACAAATCCTCTTTGAACATCTTTGGGTAATACTCCTCGAAGAGCAAGTCCTACTCTTTTTCCCATTTCAGCTTCATTATAATCCACATCACTGATTTGAATTGAGCGAAGTATACAGTTTCTTTTTGAGGGAAAAACATGGAGCGTCTCTCCTTTTTTCAAATTGCCTGCTCTAACTCTTCCAAGAACAACTGTTCCTATACCCTTAATTGGAAAAACATGATCAACATCCACTCTTGAATGATCTTTTTCTGCCCACAAGAATGAAGGTCTAGTAAATGATTTTTCTTTTATCAATAATTTCAGCTCATTCACAGTTTCTCCTTTTGTTAAATCAACATTCAAAATCGGATAATTGTTCAAGAGAAGATTAGAAAACATTTTCTGGATTTTATGCTCAATTTGATCAACATCAAAATATTCTCCCTCATGAACAACTGCTATGATACCATTTTCAAATCCAAGTGATTCAAGAAGTAAACCGAATTCAGCTGTATGAATATCAGGACCAGTTAGTGGTATCAAGACTATGGGTACATCTGCCATGAAGATAGTTTGAAACAATGCAAGAGGTTTGTCAGGGTACCTTAGGGGGTCTACCACCTCAAGTGTGAAATCCTTGTCATAGTTGTACAAACAAACATCAGAAGAAGTTCCTTTCTTACCAAGTTGTCTAGCAAGGTTCTCTCTTGTCGAGGGTTCACTACCTAACAAGTAAGCACACACAGTATCAGTCATTCTGAATCAGTTGCCCGTACATTAGTTTAAAAAAATAATTCTTCAAGAGAGAATAATTTTCTAAAAAAACTATTTTCTTCGTGTGCGACGAGTGTTTTTACAATTGTGTTTATTTAACAGGTGTTGATATTTCTCCAGTTTGTTTTTACGCTATCAGTAACTAAGTAAGAGAAGAGAAGATTTATTAATTCTGAGAGTAAATCTTTGTAGCTAGAATATTAGGTGAAAAAAATGAAAAATAACTTGATTCTTTCACGTAGAATTATAGCGGGAATATGTTTTGTGTTAATTCTTTGTTCTTTTAATTTAATAGTATCAACCACTGATATACTGGCAATTGATAACAACAATGAAAGAGTTGCTACAATTACAACTCTTACTCCTCATGATCCTATCTCTATTACTTCTGATAGTGGACTGGAAGTTTTTCCTGGATCGGGAACAGAAATAGAACCTTACATCATTGAGGGTTATAATATTACAACAACGGCTAGTACAGGTATTTACATCACTGAAACAACTAAACATTTCATTATTCGCAACTGCTATGTGGATGCAGCAGAATTCAGTATTTTTATTGAAAATGTTGCTGAAGGGACAGCCATGATCATGAATAACCTCTGTACAAATAGTGAGGAATATTGTGTCTTTCTGCTTTCTTCTTCTGGTTCTATCTTGACCAACAACACTTGTACAAAAAATGGATGTGGAATCCTTCTATGGTTGTCTTCTAATACTACTCTTACTAATAATACTTGTTCCGCAAATGTTTGCGGAATCTATCTCCTCGATTCTTCTGATTCCACTCTTACCAATAACACTTGTAATAACAACTCTTGGGGTGGTGTCATACTAGAAGAATCCATTAATGTTACTCTTGCCAATAATACTTGTATAAACAATACTGTTGGTATCGAACTGTATGATTCTCCTTTGACTACTATTATCAATAACAATTTCTACAACGACGGATTATCCATCCATGAATATTGCGTCGAGGCGTACCTAACTCATGCAATTGAGAACAATTGGGTGAATGAGAAACCTTTAGGCTTTTACATTAATCTAGATAATCCTACTTTTTCTGAACCTCTTTATGGTCAACTCTTCTTGATAAACTGTACAGATGCAATAGTGAGCAACCAAGAATTATCCAATGTCCAAACAGGTTTGACCATCCATTGGTGCGATAATATCATTCTTACCAACAATACTTGTACTAACAACCATGATACTGGTA
>BPTM01000310.1 GCA_023705945.1 Candidatus Heimdallarchaeota archaeon | reverse complement strand
CTTGTTTCAAAAGCTTAGCCTACTAAATATCATTCAGGTTTTATAGTGTAAGAATCACAAATTAAAGAATAAATTATTCCAATCTATTTGAAGTTTACTTTTTAATAATTTCATTATATACCTTCAACAGTTTTTTACCTACGACAGAATGATCATAATTCATAAGAGCGTGTTGTTGCGATTTAAAAGCAGTCTGTTGGCTCTTCTCTTTGTTATTAATAATTTCAACTATTTTATCAACGAGAACCTCCTCTTTCTCTGGTGGATACAACCACCCACATTTTGGGGGTAACATCTCATTCATTGGAGGTTTATCAGTTGCAACTATTGGTAAACCTGAAGCTAAAGCTTCTATTATGGAAATTCCAAAACTTCCCTCTCTTCCAGG
Organism: Candidatus Heimdallarchaeota archaeon; assembly: GCA_023705945.1. Classification (GTDB taxonomy): domain Archaea; phylum Asgardarchaeota; class Heimdallarchaeia; order Heimdallarchaeales; family Heimdallarchaeaceae; genus UBA460. The sequence goes on along the minus strand of BPTM01000310.1, from coordinate 15,586 downwards.
ATAAAGAAGTATGTCACTTATATGGTATGCAAGTAGTAACTCATCGTTATTTATGTAACCAGTCAGACAAACATGATCATCTATATCATAACTAACAATTTTCTCTTTCAGTTTCTGTAATAATGGTCCTTCCCCAATTATTAGAAAATGGACATTAGAGTGCTGTTCTATAATGTCTGGGAAATAATCAATAGCTTCAAGTTGCTGTTTTCTTGCAATGAAAGGTCCCTGTAACAAAATATTTACATTACTAGAATTTATATCATATTTGTCAATGAAAGCTTCTTTATCCTCTATCTTAGGTATTTGTGAATATCTTTTACAATTTAAAGAGGTTTGAACAATTTTCACTTTTTCTTTTGCTTTATTTGGCATGTGTCTAATTTTGTCTAGTAATGAGAGGGAAGGAGTAATTATGTAATCACATTGTGCTACAGTTTTCCTTAGGAGTCTAGAATATGGACGCTTAACAAATAACCTCGATTTTAAATTACCTGTTGTTACAGCACCATGAACAGATATTATTAATGGAATCGATAATCTTCTCTTTCTTTTAGCTTTTGCAAAAAAATATGCTGATACTTCAGTTGAATGAATTAGAGAAAACTTTGTGTCAACACTGAGTTCTTCAAAAATCTCGTAAGCTTGCTTAGAAAACTTGCGATGGTTTCGAGCGTAAAAATGGGTTTGGGTACTATAAGCTCCTTTTGCAGAAATCTGTGGAGGGAGATAGTAAAAATGGACATTCTCTCTTTCTAGTAACTCATCATCTTCTGGAAGTTCAGTTGTTGTTATTACGTGGATATCAACATTTAGATTAACAAGAGCTTGAACTAAAGAGTATGAATACCTACGAAGACCAGCCATAGGACCTACAAACGGCGGTCCTATCTCTATAGTAGGAATGAAGATAGAGAAATCCATATGTAAAAAACTAATCTCAGTAGAAAAGCGTTTTGGTTAATTATTCTCCTTATTTTTTGTCCTTTAAGAAGAAATAATAACCCTCATTAAGAGTATAATCTGTAATGAATGAAATAGAAGAGTCGATTTATGATCTCGTTCTGGAGACGGGGCTTTCTTCAAATAATCTCAATTTTATTAGGGATAATATTGTAAATATATCAAAGAGTTTTGTAGTTGATATTTTGGCTGAGAATGTGAATATTTATACTAATTTCAATCTCTTAATTGAATTTCTACCTTTAGTTTGGGAAGAAAACAGAAACCCTAGCAAACATCTTCTGAACTATTTGGGGGGAATTATTCATAGATTATTTTATCTTGCACGTGAGTACCCTTTAGGAAAGAAAATCCCAGATTATCTCAAAAGCGAAATTGAGGATATTCACCAAGGCTTACATGAATGTCAAAAAATATGTGCTTATCAAGAAATCAATGAAAATGAATTTTCAATTGAAAAAATAGATTCCTTTGATGATTTGATAGATTTGCTCAAGATTTACCCTCGGTATCCCAATAAACTATGTGAGATGTTTCAGATAGTAGCAAATCTATTTTATCAATTTACCTCAAATCCCAATCAAGAGTTAAGGAATATTGACGAACTAGGTCTTTTTCTTTCAAGATGTTTAATACTATGGAGACTACAGAGTATGACTGATAAAGAATTGATTACTTGTTTTGAAGGAGCCGAAAAAAAATACAAATCAGTGTTAAATTCAGACGAATTAGAAAATATTTTAGCTCTTGAATTGCAAAATTATCAGTTTCTACAATTTAGTATAGATCGATTTCTTGTAAAAACTATTGTAAAAACATTTGAAAAGATGAGATACTAACTTAATTCTATCTTATTTTTTATCAACCTTTTTGAGAACATAGGACTTCAATTCATCAGATATTTTTGATGCCCTTTGGAATTCAGGCGCAAGATAATTAAGTAAACTTCGTGGTAGTTCTTTTCTCTCAAAAATGTTCTTTAAAACTACATCCAGTACTTCTGGTTTTAAGTTTGGATTATGCAACATTTCTTTGAATGTTACAATCTTCATACTCGAGGGTATATTGTCTTCTAATAAGGTAATTGAAGACCATGCCTTGATTGTTGCATATACGCCCATATCTGGTGTAAGAACATCCAGAGCCATACGAAATCTCCACTTCTTCACTTCAATAGGAGCTTCATCAATTGCAATAGCTTGTCCTAATCTCATGGCATTTGTTTGATTTGGTGTTAGAGCATAATCCTCTAACAATTGATGGATTGAGTTACTATCGAAGGAGCTTACCTCTTTGACCATTCTAATCCCCACTAATTACTAAATTTCGTGATAACACCTTCGTTTATCACTATTTTGATATATCATTTCTACTTATATATATGTTACTCTTTGAAGGGTTAGAGCTTCAATATTCGGGAAAAATAGAGAACTTCCTTCTAAAAACCCTACTTGTTGTTAAGATGACTTTCATGTGAAGGTTGTATAGAAAAAACGAGCTTTAACCTTTTTGCAAGGTTGTTTAATCATTTTGAAATAAGTATTACCTAAAGTTTGTTCTAGATTGGGTGGATTTCAAACGACACGCTCTGAAGTGTGAAAAAAGTGAGTGTAAGACTGGAGAGGTCCAACCTTACATTGTTTTTAGTCATTTACAAATAAATAGTAAAAACCAAGTAGAGAGTATACTGCTGTACCTTTCCAAAGTACGTCTTCATCAACATTGAATTTTGGATGATGATGAGGATATATTATGCCTTTTTCTTCATTGTATAAGCCCAAGGCTATGAAAGCTCCTTTCGTTTTGTTTAGATAGAATGCAAAATCTTCTCCGCCCATGGTTAAATCTACCTCTTGTACTTCATCCAAAGGTTTCAAGATATCTATGACATTTTCAACACTTTTTTTGTGATTTATTGTTGCTGGATAGAATATACCATCAATTTCAAATTCTGCTTTTCCTTCACATCTCCATGCATGACTATAGCCTTCTACAATTTCTGTTATACGTTTAATGATGAATTCTCTTATTTCATTGCTGAATGTACGAAAAGTTCCTTCCATATGAGCTTCAGAAGGAATAATGTTATGCGCATCGCTCCCTGAAATCATAGGAAGTGATATAACAGCTTTTTCTAACGGATCTATCTCTCTGCTGACAATTTTTTGTACAGCATTATAGATATCAACTACTACTGCAGTAGGGTCATAAGTTTGATGTGGTGCTGCAGCATGGCCACCTTTTCCTTTGACAATAATTCTGAATTGATCAGCTGATGCAAGAAAAGGACCAACACGTGTTCCAATTACTCCTGCATCTAATTCTCTCCATATGTGGATACCAAAGATAGAATCGACATCATCTAAATGTCCTTCTTCTACAATCTTTGCGGCACCCCCACCTCCTTCTTCTGCTGGTTGAAAAATTAGCTTAACTTTCCCATTTATTTTGTCTTTGTTCTCATAAAGGATTTTAGCTGCACCCAGTAACATTGCAATGTGAGTATCATGACCACAAGCATGCATCTTTCCTGGTATTTTACTCTTATAGGGGACATCATTTTCTTCTTGAACGTCCAAAGCATCAGTATCTGCTCGGAGAGCAACTGTTTTTCCATCACTTGCTCCTTCCAAAACTGCAATAACTCCCGTCTTTGCAGTTCTTACTGTTTCATAACCAATGTTATGTAACTCTGCTTCGATAAATTGAGCAGTTTTTTCCTCCTCAAATTTTGTTTCAGGATGCATATGGATATATCTTCTTGTATCGATGACATACTGTTCAATTGATTTTGATTCATCAATTATTTTTTGTTTGAATTCAATAAGATCCATGAGAGCATTCAGAGCACAGAATATTTTTACTTTTCTATAACCCAAACTATGAACTTACTATTTACAATTATTTGGAATTGCGATTCCAAAAAAACACATTCAAAACCTCTGAAAGTCGAAATTATTCAAACCAGAGCACGTAATGTTTATAAAACTCTTGTAGCATATTCGCTTGAATTTCGATAAAAAAAGAGACGTAACGAGATTTGTACCTTATATGATACAATAAAATAACGCTTCTTTGGAGAAGAGAAAATGAGTAATAATGAATACGATGTTGTTATTGTTGGAGCAGGTTGTGCTGGACCTGCAGCTGCAAAGAAAGCAGCTGAATTGGGCCTCAAAGTTATTATTTTTGAAAAATCACAAATCCCTGGAGAAAAGAATGTTTCAGGTACATGTTTGAATGGAGCTGCTCTTGTAGACCCTGATTTACATTATCTAATGGAAGGACCTGTCGAAAGAGAAATTCGTGAAATGCGAACCTATCATATAAACAAAGATAGAACTACAGTTTTTCATGAAATACCTTCAGAAGGTCTTCTACTTCTATCTATAAGAAGAGATCATTATGATGCATGGCATGTTGAAGAAGCTGAGAAAGCTGGAGCAGAAGTAAGATTATCAACCACAATTTTAGACATAATCGAAGAAGATGGATATGTTAAGGGTGTTGTCACAGATACAGGAGAAAAATTCTATGGCAAAGTGGTAATTGATGCTGCGGGAGTTAACTCTATAGTGGGAAGAAAAGCTGGTCTAATCCCCAAAAGAAAAGGGACAAATATGATTCTTTACGTGACAGTGTGTGTCGAACTAGGTGAAGAAGTTATTAATGAAAGATTTGGTGATTGTATTGAATACTACCTATCACCAGGAATTCAACATAAAACTTGGCCATGGATTTTTCCAAAGAAAGACACCGTTACTTTAGGAACTGGTGGGTACATGGATGAGAATCTTTTGAATGATGAGTTTCCAAATATCAATAAATATATGGAGAACTACATGAATTTACCAGTTGTAAAGAAAAAACTGGAAGGTGGAAAGATTGTTGCTTGGGGACTTCACCTTGAATATGATGAGAAAATCAAACAAAGAGTGAAAAATGGTTTAATTCTAACCGGAGAAGCGGGAGGATTTGTTATTCCATTTCTGGGAGAGGGGATGGTTGAAGCATATTTCACTGGGATTTATGCTGCTCAAGCAGCTGCAAAAGCTATAGAAACAAGTGATTACTCAGAGGAGAAACTTGCAGAAACTTATGAAACATTAATCAGTGAAAACTTATTCATGCAAACCTTTAGACACATTGCTGCAGTGAATAAAGAAGCTATATTGACTAAAACTGATAAAGAAATAACACAAATGATGCAACAAGTAATCATGGGTGGAGGTTTCATCTCAAATGCAGTACATGCTAATTGGATGAAAGGTGTTGAAGACCAAGATATGGAACGAATTCAAGATGCTTATGACTTCTTAGAATTGATGAAACCATATGCTCAAGTAGATCCATATTTTGAGAATTTGTACAATGAGAGGAAAAGAAAATGAAGTTCGAAATAAAAGTAGAGTATTATCCTGGAGACACTGGAGAATTCATCAAAGTTATTGAAGAGAATTGTACTGGTTGCGGTGAATGTGCTAAATTCTGTACAAGAGATGTTTGGCAACTCGATGGTGCAATCTATCGTCCAGTAAATTTGAAAGATTGTGTTGAATGTGGAGCTTGTTGGAATGTCTGTGAATTTGATGCTGTCATCTTCAATGAACCTAAAGGTGGAACAGGTGTAAGATTCGAATATGGATAAAGGAGATAATGAAATGTCATCTGATGAAGAATTTCTTGAGTTGTTAAAAAAACAAGCTGAAAAATACACCAATCCAAAAGTTGCTAGACACTTTAAGGGTTGGAATAAAACTCTACAGTACCACTTTACAGATATTGATGAATATTATGTAATTGAGCTTATTAATGGTGTTCCACAACCTCTTGAAGCAAAAAAACTAGAAAATCCAACTATTATGTATTCGATGAGCGTTGAGACATTTATAGCTTTAAATAAAGGTGAAGTTTCTGGCTTTAAACTTTATCAACAGAAAAAGCTCAAAGTCAAAGCTACAATGCCTGAAATGCTGAAATTACAGAAACTAGATAAACTCTAGTTTTTATTTTTTTGCTATTCTAGAGAATGTTTTTATAATACAGAGTCTTATTGATAGTTTGGACATGTCCAAACATAGCACGTCTGAAAAAAATGATGAAGTGAGACGATTAGAAGAGAAAATAAGTCTGATTGATGAAAAGATAATTTTTCTCTTCAAGAGGATAAAGGAAATAAGTGATTCAATTAATATTCTTGTAGATCAAAAAATAGCTCCTCCAGTTGAACCTCGTGTTGAACCATCTCTCCCAGAGGAACCAGTAGCTACCCCAATTATGCCAATAGAACCAGAACCTCTTCCTCCACCAGTTGAAACTGAAATTGTTCCTGAAACTGTTTTTGAAGCAGAACCAGTACCGGTTTCTTTCGAGATGCCTGTATCTCCCATTAGGGAAATACCCAAAGCAAAAATTGTTGAGAGAAAAACAAAAACAAAGATTTCATTAAGGAAGAAATTGTTCAAAGAAGATAACATACCATATTATATGCTGCTAGCGTTTTATATCTTGCTTGCTGTTTTAGTATATTTGGGGACAGATTTAATTCTTCGTCAGTATCAAGATATCTTCACCCCTCTTATTGTATTCCTAACTATGGGCGGTAGTTCTTTAGTCTTCATACTAGTTTCATTCTTTGTAAAAAAATGGCTTACAGCAAAAAACAAAGAGAGATACAATATCTTTCCTTTGAGTTTCTTAGGATTAGGTATAGCTGGAATTTTGGTCTCCTTTATTCTGTCACAAACAGTTGTAGAGGGAGTTCCTAAAACAGAAATAATCTTTCCTTTAACAATCGTTGGTATAATCATATCTTTTGTATTTGCTATCCTCTTCAAAAATGAATTTTTAACTGGTGAGGCTTCATTTGCTCTAATATTTATCCTGTTAGTTCCCACTTTCTTTGAACCTGAACTTATGGGTACATCAAGTGGTTATGTCTACTTTGCATTCTTTATGGTATTTATAATTGGAGCTTATATCCTTGCAAAACTGAAAATAACTGCAGCACCTTCATTGGTCTCTCTCATATCATTTCCTGTCCTAGGGTTTATTCCAGCAGTTTATGAAGTAATAGAATTGGAAACTCTCTTAGTTATTCTTCCTTCTTGTTTAGTAGCTACATTATTGGTAGAAAAAACATATGACAAATTTTCAATTTACAATAGGAGAGAGATGAGAACTGTAATTACGATTATTGCCCTTGTTCTACCTCTTACGTGCTATATTTATTTGCTATTTATCAGGGAGCTTGCAGAAATCCCTTCATGGGAAATCTTTATTTCAACTTTGTTCATTGTTGCAACTTATTTCCTAACAATAAAACAAATACTTTCAGCACAGTTAGAAGAATATGATATTCGAAGTCCTGTTTTATTGGAAATAGTTTTTGTAACATTGATTAATCTGATTATATTATTATCACTTATTTCTGAAATAATCACTGATCAATGGTATCCTTTTTTGGGTTTGTATCTTATAATCCAAATAAGCTTTGCCTTGCTTTCTATGGTCTGGAAAATTGAAAAAACCACTTCAAGAATTTCACAGAGTATAGTTTCTATGTTATTTGTTGAAGGGGCTTTCATAACATTTTTCTCAAGTGTTAGTAGTTTCGAATCTGCTCTTATCTATGAAATAATTCTTTCAATCGGACTTTCATACCTTTTCTTAGCTCCCCTCATAGCATTATTTGTTTTGAGAAAACAAAAATACGTGATGCTTTCCTCTGTAAATATTCTGTTATTAGGAGCTGTTAACCTATTTGTTTTGAGTTTCTTCGGTTTAGGTAGCATATCTAGATCAATTTGTGAACTAACTATAATTGTAATTTCGATTACATTTGGAATTATATCTGTACTAGAAACATTGAACAAAATCTCATTCACATCTTCAACAGAAAAAATTAATTTTTCACATCTAAGTGCCATATCCATTTTAGGATTGACAACAAGTCTGTGGTATATTCAAGCTGATAAGATTCTAAACTATTTTGTTGTTGCTGGGATATTTGTATCAATAGCACTTTGGATTAGTAATCAGTATTTGAAACGAAAAAAAGAAAAACATTGGTCAGAAGATATTTCTGGTTTAATTGCTATAGCTCCAATATTATTATCAATCCCCGCAAGCATTAGTAATGCTTCTGCAACTTTAGCTATTATTACTACATTTTGTTCTGTTGCCACATTAGCAACTCTTCCAATAGTTACAAAAAACTATAATTTAAGTTACCCTTTTCTTATTTACACTGTACAAATAATCTCACTTTTTGCCTTTCCAAACGTTACGACAATATATGGTGCTGACTGGTTAATTCCAGTTGTATTTCTCGTCCCAACTCTTTCTTTGCTTATAGTTTCAATTACTGACAAAAGGTGGCTAACAAGAATAGGGACTACTGTTTTAGCAACAATAACACTAATCCTTTCAGCATATCGACTTCAAGGAACAGATTTAGGTCTTCTCATTGCAATCAGTTCAATTGTGTTAATTTTATGCCCTATTTTGATATATCTATACAATTCATGGAAATATAACAAAGACGTTCAACTCAAAGTATCAATTGAATATCCCATTGATCTTTTCCTGACAACGCTTGGTGCAATAATTGCAAGTAGTATTATTAGTATAAGCATTGCTAGTGAGATTCTTATTTTTACCTTTCTAATGCTTGGTACAGTAATTGGACCAATTTGCTATATCATCATGCAATTCTTGGGGAGAACTGATGATATTGATAGTAAAACAAAGCGGATAATTAGCACAGTTTTTGTTGCTATAATACAGATTCTATTGCTAACTGCGGGAGGAGCACAACTTGTTACAAATAATTATTATATTGCGCTTCTAATTTCTACAACTCTAGTAACATCTGTAATAATATATAAAGAAAAATTTGATACACTTGTAATTGTACCAGCTCTTGTATCTGTGTTGTTTGTACCCTTAATCTCAGCTTTGTTTACCCCAAGTATTAATTCTTGGTTCTCATTCGCAGTTTTTGTCATTTTTGTTACTTTGCTATCAGTCGGATGGGCTAAATCTAAGTATCCAATAGCAACATTTGCTGCTTTCTTCATAGCTTGTTTAGGTTTTGTTCTCTCTGCATTTACTGAAACGATGTCATTCTTTGTAGATACACCAGGTTATGTTGCTATGCTTGTTTTTGCAATATGGTTAATTGGAATCACTGTATCAATTGCATTATCAAAGTTGAAACCTGAAAATAATGTCGAAATCTATCTAGTGTGGTTATTTGCGATAACCTTAATCTGTATAAGTATTAGTATTCCTAGCGTTTGGCCCACAATGTCTTTAAACGAATTGTATGGAATCACTTTGACTACAATTCCTGCAATTTTGATTTTCATAGTTTTCTCATCATTTATCCAATACAAAATGAAATACTCATATGATAAGATAATTATCCAAATGATCCCAGTTCAAATAGTGCTCATTGTAGTGGGGTCTCTTCTAAGTAGCTCTATAGCATATCCGACCCAACTGGCTGAAATCTTAACTTATGTATTCTTTAGTATCTTCACTATTATTGCATTCATCATACTTGAATCTTTAGTAGTTGAGTACACATTGGTAAAAACTGATTCACCTGGATCAGAAACTGCAAATATTGTTCTATTTATTCCAATCTATATTTTTTCTATCACAATTTCTGCTATTTTCAATTACTACGGCATTATACCTCTGATTTTAGGTATTGTATTCTATGGAATGAGTCAAAGACATGAAATGAAAATTAGTTCAATTCTTGCAGTAATCTCTATAGGGATCAGTGCTTTCTTTGTTACACCAATAAGTGATGTTATGTCTTGGCAAGCTTTTGGTATCGTTTCAGCAATTGCCACATTAATGATAATAACAGGAATACTACTTTACTTGAAGACAAAAAATGAATTCCATGTTGTTACCACAATATCTGTCGCTTTATTAGGCGAGTTAATTATTGGTTTCTTATCCCCTCTAGTTCTTCCACTTCAATTCGGTTTGGCTTTTAACCTCGCATTAATGGGACTTTTATTTGGTGTGATTTTTGATATTAAAGAGTTTACGAAAATATTTTCTGTTTTATCTGGTTTGATACTGATTCCATATATTGCTATTAGCATTGCAATGAGAGAAGAGTTTGGTTACTTCTCACTTCTATTCCTTATATCTGGGATTTTGCTTCTGCTTGCTTCTTACTTAATCTACAATAGAAAAAGAGAAACTAATGAGATAAGTAAAATTGAAAAATCTAAAGAGGCTACTGAAGAAAAGAAGGAATAGTGTTTTCCTTTTTTTTGTTTTTCTTTTTTCTAGTTCCCATTATGTAATTTTATCTTGTTAGCTGAATCATTGTCAATACTAATTATTAATAAAGAAGTTATCGATATTTTGTATTGGAAAATGACTGAGTTACGCGGTGTAGTTAAAGGAATGGATTGTGCTAACTGTGTAGCTAAGGTTAGAAAGAACATTGAGAATGTTCTAGGCATTGAAGATATAAAACTAAATCTAGTTTCCACAAAATTAATTGTTGAATATGATGCGGAACTTGTTTCTGAAAAAGACATTATAAAAACTATAAAGAAAGCTGGGTATGGTTTTGATAGATTTTATGAACAAAAATCATTCTTCAATCTAAAACATAATAGAAATCTAATTTATTTTTTAGTTGGAGCAATTTTCTTAATTACTGCTCTTATAGTTGATTCTCTCAATGTTCCACATTTTCATCCACTGTTTTATATCCCTGTAATTGTTGTGGGAGGAATACCTGTTTATAAAAAAGCATTCAACTCGCTCAGAGCTAAAACTTTGGATATCGATTTACTAATGGTGATAGCTATAGTTGGTGCAACGATTATCGCACAATGGGAAGAAGCAGCAGAGATAATTGTCCTATTTACTTTAGCTGAATTGTTGGAAGCTTTTTCAATGGATAAAGCAAGGCAATCAATACGATCTTTAATGGATCTGACTCCTCCAACAGCAACAAGGCTGATAAAAGGAAAAAAGCATGAAATTGTTCCCTTAGAAAATTTAGTTGTAGGAGATCGTGTTAGTGTTAAACCTGGAGGAAAAATACCTATAGATGGTAAAGTAGACTGGGGCAATTCTAATGTTGATCAGAGTCCGATCACTGGGGAATCTACGCCGATTGTGAAAACTGTTGGAGATCAAGTTTTTTCTGGTTCAATAAATCTTGATGGTTATATTATTATCCGAGTTACAAGAATGCCACAAGAATCTACTGTTGCCCGAATAAGACAGCTCATTGAAGAAGCAGAACAACAGAAGTCAAAAAGAGAATTGTTTATCAAGAAATTCGCAAAATACTATACACCTGTAATGGTTAGTGTTGCATTGTTGGTTTTCCTTGTACCAGGAGTATTTCTTAATATTCCAATAGATTCAGAAACTATTAGCTATTGGTTGTATCAAAGTTTGGTTATTTTGGTTATATCTTGTCCATGTGCTCTAGTTCTTTCAACTCCTATCACAGTAGTTACTGCTATAACCCGCGCCTCTAAACGTGGTGTATTGATCAAAGGTGGAAAATTTCTAGAAGCAATTTCTGATGTTGATACAGTTGTCATGGATAAAACCGGCACTTTATCCACAGGAAAATTGCGTGCATATAAAGTAGAAGCTTTGGAAGGTTATTCTGAACAAGAAATAATTGAAATAGCTTATGGTCTAGAATACCATTCAGAGCATAAGATTGCTCAAGCAATAATAGACCTTGGGGAAAGGAACAATTCCAGGTTGCTGGGTTATAAAGACATCAAAATTCTCCCTGGAATGGGTATTAAGGGTACTAGAAAAGGCACAAATTACTATCTCGGGAATGAAGCTCTGATTGATAAAGTCTTAACACTCGAATCATGCGATTTAGATTGCGAGGAATCAGAAAGCATCGTTAGTTATGTCTTAACTGATGAAAAAGTAATAGCACATATACATATGTCTGATGAACTGCGATTAGAAACAAAAATGTCGATTGACGCTCTAAAAAACATGGGAATAACAGATATTGTGATGCTCACTGGAGATAATGAGGAAGTAGCATCAAAAATTGCAGATGAATTGGGAATTGACTATAGAGCGGAATTACTTCCTGAAGAAAAAATGCAATATGTTAAAGAAGTTAAAGCAAAAGGCCAATCAATTTCAATGATTGGAGATGGAATAAACGATGCTCCAGCTTTAGCTCTTTCTGATGTTGGAATTTCGATGGGAGTAGCAGGTACAGCAATTGCAATAGAAACTTCCGATATAGTGCTTGCTTCTGATGATTTGTTCAGTCTCCCATATCTATTCAAACTTAGTAAAGAAACCAAAAGAACAATTCGAATTAATATTTTCCTCTCACTTTTCATTAAATTATCATTTTTTGTTCTATTGTTTCTAAGCGTTTCAATTGATGCAGTTGGAGGGTTCTTCGGAGATTCCTTACTATGGTTAGCTGTTCTTATAGGCGATCTTGGTGCTTCTCTGCTTGTTATTATTAATGCAATGGCTGTTGGGAAAAAGAAATACAACAAAATATAAAAATCGCCAAAGAACTAAATTAATAAACATCTCAACGGTAATACAGTTGGTAAATTATATGAGTGTCTCGCAAGAAAAATCTTCTAAGAAAGTTATATCTATTATAATCATATCTTTCATTGTTATAGCAACGTTTACATCTATAATGATTTACTGGGTTAATACTACACAAAATAGCCGAGGTTTGTTTGGTGCAACATTACGTTATTACACTAAAGGAACTGAACTTCTATATTATGGGGAGTATTCAAAAACTATTGCGTATGATATGAGAGAGATAGGGATCGATGTCACTGAATTGCCTTTAGAATATGCAGTATTTCTAGAAAATATATTTAGCGACAAAAGCTTCGATCTAGCTATAATTGAATTGGAAGGAACGACCGCTCCTCATTTAGAATACTTATTCAAAGAAGATGCAAGCTTGAATATATTCAAGTTTAACGACACTTATGATGAGGGCTATACAACCGATTTGTTAAATAATATTTCAAGAACTACTGATTTTTATGAGAGGAAAATTATGTTTGATTCAGTTCAAACTCATCTAATGACCAATGTCTTACCTATGGTTCCTCTTTTCACACCTGTTAGAACTTTTGTTTATTGGGATAACTTGAGATATTTCGATTCCAGCTTTGGTATAGCAGATTCATTACCATACATGCAGTTTAATGGTCTTCATCAAAGTCAAACAGCTTTAGATGAATTGAACATTGGCGTTCTTGGGAAATGGATAGACTTTAACCCACTAACTGTTGTGGAGAACGGAGAAAAATTAGTCTTGTCTCTAATTATGGATAAACTTGCAACTCTGGATGAAAAAGGAACTCCAACACCTTATGGACTCATTGATGATTGGGATTACGTTAATTCAACTTTTCTTAAATTACATGTTCGAACAGATGCAAAATGGCAAACTGACTTTGAAGGATTATATGAAAATGAATACTTCACTGCTGCAGACGTCATTTTCACTCTTGATTTGATGCTTGATCAAAATGCAAATTTGAACTATGAAAAGCTGAAGTGGATCGATTCTTACGAAATTGATACTATAAACGATAATTATGTCAATGTGTATATAGATTCAGATCCAAATACAGTTGAAAAAGAACCTTATGCATTTGCAATGGAGGATTTGTCAGTATACCCTTATCCTGAGCATTATCTTAATGTAGCTTCTTCAATAGCTCAAATTGTTGCACCTTCTAGATGGGAAAAATTCGGGGAGTTCCCCTTTGGTACTGGAAAATATGTTTACTCAATGACAGAAAGTAACCCAAACATAGCTCTAGTATTTGAAAAATATACTAATTGGTTTGATGTCGGAGCTATCGATGGATCTTCATTATCTATAGATTTTGATAAAATTGAATTACAAAAATATTCAGATACATATGCAATGAGATTGGAGATGCAAGAAGGTTCTCTTGACATTGCGGACTTTGGTAAAGATCCTGTCGTTGAAGACACTTTTGCGCCTTTAGGTACATTCAGAACAGATTTTAAATTGGAAAACTCAATAGTTTTTCTAGCCTTCAATCTTGAGAATAAATACTTTGGAGGAGAAAATAATTTCATTCCTACCGCTGATACCGAGACATCTAAAGCTTTGGCTATAAGAAAAGCTATAGCATCTGTAATAGGCAAAACGAAAATCAACTCACAATTTCACAACAACAAGTTCAATATTACAGATACTCCAATACCAACTTATTTCACGGATTACTATAATCCAAATGTTCCAAGGTATGATTATAGCATTGATCAAGCTATAGACTTTCTGGAATTAGCTGGTTATAATTTTACAGTTTCAGGAGATCAAGCACCTTTCAATTTTATTAGTGCTAGTTTTGGGTTAATAATGGCATCTGTGTTTGTAATGATTATTTCTAGAAAGAAAAAGAAGTGATAAACAATGAAAATTATAAGTGAACTTACAGAAATAAACCTAAAGAACAAAGTTTTACTTCAAGCTTTTAGCGGAAGCGGAGCGATTGGAACACTGCTTACAGCATTCTTAACAAAGTCTTTAGAAATGGAACAAGTAGCCGTTTTGCACCCAAAGAATGTTGCTCCTGTAGCAATTGTGAAGAAAGGGAAAATAGAGAACCCAATAAGGATTTTTCAGTCAGAGCAATTCGCTTTAATGTCATGTGAAGTAAGTATACCATACGAAGAATTACCTGAGTTCATAGAGACTCTTGTAGATTTTTATATCAAACAAGGTGTTTCATATATTATCCCTGTAGGTGGTCTGCCAGTTTTCCAAAATCACAGAGGAGAATCAAAATGCTTAGGTGTATCAGCGGATGATTCATCTCTGAAATTTTTGGAAGAGAAAGGAGTAGAGTTGCTAGATGAAGGAATAATCTATGGTTCAGTTGTAGAAACAATGGAATTGTGCCAAGCTAAAGGTTTCAAGAACTGTTTCTCACTGATGGTAGAATGTGAACCAAGTGTACCCTCTTATCAACCAACAAAAGAGATTCTTAAAGCTCTTGGAAAATTATTCGGGCTGGAATATAACGAAGAACAATATGAAGAAATTATCTCTGTTATAAAAAAGAGAATAGAAGAAAGTTCTAGAATAATTAGAGAAGAAACAATCGATAAAACACGAGAAAGCCATCTTTGAATGTCAAAATTTTATACATTCTCATCCTTTTCATTCATTTTCTCATGAATCGAGGCGGAAATACTTTGATTCTTTTATTATCCCAATAGTAAAAAAAGCGATGTATCGCTTGAAACGAATAAGCAAGTCAGAGAAGGGATTTTTGTCGAGTTTCAGTGCCTATTACTCTGGTCAGAAAAAAGTTTAAATAGGTTGGAGTTTCTGTTCTTATAGTTAGGGTAGTTCAAACAAGGCAGATAAAGGGGAACTGCAAACTGAACAGGAAGAGCAATCCGATGCTTTAACCCCCCTCAAAGGGTGAACTCGGGAACAATGGTTGAACCCCTTTTTAAATGGTTTGAACTAATATGAGTTGAAGCTCATATTTCAAAAACCCCCATTGGGCTTAGATAAAGACCTCCTAAGTCCGAAATCCCCCAGAACCAG
>BPTM01000309.1 GCA_023705945.1 Candidatus Heimdallarchaeota archaeon | reverse complement strand
AGGATAATACCTTCCATGATAGTGATATAGGAATGAGTGTTGTTCAGTCAGATGGCGTTAAAATACTCAATAATACTTGTGGTCAATTCAATAACTATGGAATTATCTTGTATTATTCGAATTATTCCATTGTTAGGAACAATACTTGCTATAAAAACATCTATGAAGGTATTATTTCCGCGAATTCTTGTTTTAATAAAATAGAATTTAACAATTGTTCATACAACTTTAACGTTGGCATTGTGGTCAATAACGACTTAAATGATTTTATCTCTACAAACATATGTGATTACAATTTTCGTGGAATAGTTGTTGACGATACTAGCAATTCTACAGTAACTAATAATCTCTTTTGTTACAATAATGAGTGGGGTGGATGGTTTGGTAATTGGGATACCTCTAGTAAAAATAATCTCACAATTACAAACAATGTTTTCAGTTTTACTTCAAGAGATGGATTTAGAGGGGACGGACTAAGAAATAGCCTTATTACAAACAATCTTTTCAGCAATAACACCCTCTATGGTTTAGTTTTACATAGTGATACCTCAAGCAACCAAATCCATCATAATAGCTTCCTTGGGAATAATCTCGAGGGAACATCTCAAGCTTTAGATCATGGCAATAATAACCTCTGGTACGATGAGGAGACCAAGGAAGGCAACTTTTGGGATGACTGGACGAGTAGGAAACCTTATCCTATTGATGGTGGAGCAGAAGCTGAGGACAAATATCCTCTAAATGAAAGTTTTGAAAGAATCAGCTTTCAATTCTTCTCTTTAGGAAGTCTGTTACTTCTTGTTTGTATCTTTCTCTATCGAAAGAGAAAGAAAATCTTTGACAAAGAATAAACTTACAAGGAATTTAAAATATTCATATAAGAAGAATTACTATATCTGGGATTTATAAGTAATCTAGACAATAAAACGCGTCTTGATGAGATTCTAAAATTTTTAATTAAAGAAATTAAGAAGGTTGCAGGTTAGTGAGAGATGGTATATTACTCTATTTTTCAATTAATAGTTGGTTCTAAACTAGGTTAACAAACTAGTTTAGAGCCACTATTCCTATACTTTCAACTGTTTTTCCTTTGATTCATTAAATCTTTCCACTTAAAGGAGTAAGATTAACGAAAATTAATCTTAATCTATTACTCTTTTTTCTAAATAACTTTATTAATCCTCTACGTGTATACCATATGCCTTTAGGGGCAGGAAGAGAAGTATATGAATAAATTAACTAAGAAGGTATCACTAGTTTTTTTACTTTTTTTATCATTGTCTTTACTTACTCAAGTAAGTAAAGCAATTGCTATCTATCATTTTTACGGTTATGTAAGAGAGATAGATGGAACCACACCTGCAGTAGGTGTTAAAGTCACTTTGTACAAAGGCGGCACTACTTATGATATAGATTATACAGATGGTAATGGCAGATATGACGTCTATACAGACCCATTAAGAACAAACCTATATGTTTCCTTACGTTTTGAAAAATCGGGCTACATAACTCAAGTTAAAGGAGCAATGGCTTATGCTTCTGGAGGTTCTAGACGAATAGATAGGTTTTTATCGAGAAATAGCCTAGATTCTGATTGGGGTCGTCACCCATCTGATAGTAGAGTTTCTAACGAAGCTATTAGTATACTTGGCTCAAATTGGGAAACTATGACTGATTATGAAAAAGCATATGGTTTATGGTATGAAGTTAAAGAGGAATGGACACATAATGGTGGATGGAATGGAGTATGGAGAGTTAGAAAAGATTACAACCTAATAACTGAAGTACCTGAATATACAGGTGCATGTTATTCTGCAGCAATACTTCTTACAGGACTTTGTCGTTCTGTTGGAGTCAAAGCTAGAATGATTTTAGTAAAATTTGAAAGATACACTGATCCTATTACCCATGAAGAGATAGCAGATGAACATGTTTTCACAGAAATTTATGTTGGTACAGACCCAGTATATGCTTCAAAAACTAGAAATGGTTGGCTCACAGCTTGCGCGGATTATTCAGCATGGGGTTGGTGGGGGTGGGATGGATTTGAAAACTATGTTGACTCTCATGGTTGGGAATGGAACCCTTCAACTTTATGGAACGATGTTGATGAAGTAAAATGGGTTTTTGAAGTAACAGGAACCGATTTTGGCTTGTACTGGGATGGATATCTTGCTCGTTCACATGACTATGATGATAGTAGCTATGATTCATATTGGAATACCTGGGATGATTACAAGGCTATTTTTGCGTAGATAAGATACTATGTAAATTTAGTGATTTCAACCCAATTTTTTCTTTTTTTATAACACAATTAAACCACTAAATTTTATTTATTTAATCACATAAAACTGTTACAAAATTTGTCAGTTTCTTTTGTTCCATTTTCTTCTCTTTTTTCTCTTCCTCTAATCTTCCTTCTTTCAACGCCTTTATTTACTATTTCTTTATTCTCAAATTTATCGATACAACTTTCTTTGGTATCCAACTTGGTTCTGTTATTTGTTCTTCTATCGTTGCAAAAAACGTATTGAACGAATCTATGTGTATTATATCCAGTTTGTATTCTGAATAATCTTCCTCTTTATCCTCTTCCACTACCAGTTTTCCTTCTCTGAAATAGTGAATCTTTGACATTGTCTATCATTCATCTTTGAAATCTAATTTATTCCATCAATGTTTACATTTTAGTTGCAAGAAACTATTTAAGCTCTAAAGAGGAAATCAGCAGGTGA
>BPTM01000308.1 GCA_023705945.1 Candidatus Heimdallarchaeota archaeon | reverse complement strand
CAAACTATTCTTTCGAGTTGATGGGGATGATAGTCTTACATCCATTAAATTGAAAGGTTGGTATGACCCTCCTCTTGTTCTAGAAAAAGGTTTTTCTCGTGAAACTTTCATTCCAGGTCCATTAACGCATGCAATGGAAGAAGGAGGAATTTTCTTCTATAATGAA
Organism: Candidatus Heimdallarchaeota archaeon; assembly: GCA_023705945.1. Taxonomy (GTDB): domain Archaea; phylum Asgardarchaeota; class Heimdallarchaeia; order Heimdallarchaeales; family Heimdallarchaeaceae; genus UBA460. The sequence goes on along the minus strand of BPTM01000308.1, from coordinate 2,749 downwards.
GTTAATAGAGCTCCCTCTGAAACGATAAATGCTGTTCTAACGGCACTAGACGAAAAATTAATTACAATTCCTCAAATTGGTGAGATTGTTGCAAAAGAAGGGTTTATCTCAATTTTCACATATAATCCAGAAGACACAGTGGCTACGAACCCCTTGCCTAAAGCATTTTATGACCGTTGTATTTGGATCCATGTTTCTCATCAAACATTTGAAGAAATGAAAGAAATTGTAGTTCTAAGAACAGATTCCTCAGACACATTAATGACTACCATTTCTTGTGAAATTGTTCAAGCCACAATTAATCACCCAGAATTGGAAACAAGTTCTACAGTTAGAGGAGCTATACATTTAGTTGAGCTCTATGAAGAACAAGAGAAGATAGATGAACAAACTCTGGTTGAAAGAGCAAAAGCTGTGCACTCTCGCAAAATTAGATGCAAAACAACAAGTAGTAAAACAGAAAGTGTAATTATCGAGGAAATTGTTTCAAAAGTCTTGTCTAGATATGAAGATGACCGAATAATCCGAAAAAAAGAGTAATTGGTGACCCTATTTCCAGTATTGTAGGGGATGAGCCATTCTTGACCTTTCCTTCTGAAGACGCTGGTCGAATGATAATTAATGAGATACAGATGGAATTAGGTAAAAGACAAGAAGATATGGCTAAAATTATTGAATTAGCTGAACTAGCTGCTGAAAATAAAAATATGGATGCTCTTAGATTAATTGCAACTAACTATCCAACGATAGCTGCAAAAATCATGAATGACATGGAAATTAGTGACATAGTTTTAGAACAACTTCGAGGTGAAGATTTAATACAATTATATTCAAGAACGAAGAAACATCTAAGATATCAGCTTCGAAAAAGGATTTTGGATAAGCTTATACCCTTTATTACAGAACAGGCAAAAGCTATTTACCGGAGAGGAGTTTCTGCATCAGTTTCAAAATACATTAATTATGAACCTGGTCTTGATTGGGAACTTGAAATGACTATAGAAAAAATGATGAGTACTGGCAAATTATCTCCTGATTATGATAGTATCGTTTCAAAAGAGCCAATTAAGAAGAAGAGGAGTATAGTTGTTTGTATCGACAAAAGTTTGAGTGTTTTACGACTTATTCATCAAATCGTTCTGATGGCATCAGTTCTATCTCTGTCGGTCAAGAAAGAAAATTTCTCTATTATTGTATTTGATTCTGAATCAACGGTTCTGAAACCTATGCACAAATACACCAATCCTGATGAACTTGTAGAGCTAATTTTGAATATTGAAAGTGGTGGAAAAACCAATCTTGAAGATGCCCTTAAACTTGCCTTGAATCAACTCAAACAGAGTTCTTCCAAAGAAAAAATTATATATATGATAAGTGATCTTGAGAGAACGATTGGAGGTAACCCTCTTCCCATTATTCAAAATATAGAAGATTTAAGAGTAATTTATGCCCGATCCTATCGTAGGGTTTCTTTTGTAGACGAAGTTATCTTGCTCTCTAATGTTTCATTAATAGAATTAAACCTTGACAGTGACTTAGTTGAAATAACCACAAAGTTGATTTCTTAATCATCTTTTTGTAATGCTTTTTTCTTCTTAGGTAAATCTATAAGCTGATCCACAGCAATTAGTGTTACACCAATCAATCCTATTACAAGTCCTTCAATTTGAGCTTCATTTCGCAAGAAAGTATAATTAATTGCAATTGTTGCTTCATAGTAGAATGTGTCAGAAATATTCCATTGACTAACATAAGCAATAACGTAGGTATTTTCAACAGCTGTTGTTACATTAAGTACTATACTGAACCCTACAGAATTTTCCTCATGAATTAAATGTTCGACGAAGTAGCTTTCCTCTACTATGGGGTTTATCAAGGAGTTGTAACCAACAATCATGTCTATGTAGGTTATATTATGATCATAATATTGTAAAGTTAGATTATCAAAATCATTGAAGAAATCGAAGAAAGTGTTGTTATTTGTTAATACTACGGTTGTGTTATATGGAGTAAGACCATACTCACTTTGAAAAATGATTTCTGTTGAGGATTGAAGTCTATTAGTAAAAACAAGACCCAATGTTGGATCAAAATAATTCTTTGTATTAACATAATCAGAAGAAACTTGATAATTAACTACTCTTTCTCTTCCTATTACAGGTCCAAGTAACAAACCTGCTCCAATGAAAAATAACCCAAATAAAGTCAACTGTTTAGTAATTCTTTTCCAAGTAATCTTCAATATCTTTCTAGCTTTATTTGATTCATTTTTCTTCTTCTTTTTTTTCCTCTTAAAGACTGGTAGCACTATTATAACTAACCAAGTAATCATGATAATCAGATGAAGTCCAAATTGCTCAATGGGTAAATCCCAGTATTTGCCCACAATCTGACTTCTCTCTGCTTGTGTTAAATCTACAAAAAACATACCTGCTCCTTCTTGAAAAGAGTAAATTCTCCAATCTGGAATAATTCCAAGAAATGATAAAGGAAAGAACAACCATGGCTGGTTTTCGAATCTTAGATATACTGATAATTCATAGAAATTTGTGTCTATAGGCCAGAATAGGAGTATTGGATCCCAACCTAAATCTAGACCAATGTGTAATAACCACATGATTGAAGCAAGTTTGAAGAATCTGACAATTCTCTTACTTCTTTCATCAAAAGAATTGGTTCATTTATTGATTAAGCTTATAACAATAAAACTCAACAAAACAAATGCTGGGGGGATTATACTATGCGTATA
>BPTM01000307.1 GCA_023705945.1 Candidatus Heimdallarchaeota archaeon | reverse complement strand
CATTTGACATATACCTGTAATTAAGTAGAAAATAGGTTCAACATCAATTATTACTGTTCCTATCAATAATGCAATTGGATCAATAAAAGGCAAAATACTGAAAACAAAGATTGCAAAACCAAAATGTACGGGAGTGAAAGGCATTATCATTCAATAATTGGAATCAGCATATTTATCTTTTATCCAATAATTTGTGATAAGTTTAGAAAATATAACATTCCGCTGAATATTTAACTACAATAATAATTTAAGGAACCAAAATCCTCCAATAATATGAGTAAGGATGATGTTCAATCAAATATACATGCTCTAGAAGTACAGAAAGAGTTGAAAAAACTTAATATTATCCCAGACAATTCAGAAATTAATAGCTATAGACAATTACAAGGTGGAGCAGATACAACAATTTTCGAGATAAGCTTCCACAACCAGTCAAAGAAATATATTCAAAGAATTTTTAGACCTAATGTATCAACTCAATCTGCCAAATTTGAATATAGTGTTCAAAAAACGCTCTTTGAAAATGGTATTAGTGTCCCTCAAACATATCTGATGAAATTAACTCCAAACACACGAGAAAGATCGTATTTTATTATGGAAAAAATCGAAGGTACAATATTGGAACAAGTATTAGATAGGAATCCAGAACAACTTATGCAATTGATAGAAAAACTTCTACAAGAATTACATAAAATTCACACAATTGATCCAAAGTTATTACCTCAAATACTGTCACCAGATATTCAAAAGAACCCTTTTGCAGTAGTAGATCAATTATTAAAAAGACGCAAATCTGTAATTGAACGGTTTCCAAAGGAGCTAAATGAATTAAAGCCAGTTATTGATTGGTTAGAAAAAAATAAAACTAATAATCCTTGTAAAAAATTAGTCGTTATCCACGGAGATTACCACCCTTTAAACATAATCGTTCAAGAAGATCAGAAATTTCAGATTTTAGATTGGACAGGAGTTAATATCAGCGATTTCAGGATGGATTTAGGCTTTCCAGTTGTTGCAATAAGTGGTTTAGCAAAGATGAATTTAGCACCCATGATTGCAAATACATATGAAAAAATATCAGGAAGTAAAGTGGAAAATTTATCCTATTTTATGATATTGGCTAACACGTACAACTTAATAAGATTCTACAGTGGAATAAACAATCCAAAAATAACTGATGAGACTGAAGATACTATGAGTTTCTTCAAGTCGTTCAAAGAATATCCATTGTTTCTTGTAGAACTGGTTAAAGAAACATGTAACATTGAGCTCCATCAAATTAAAGATTATTTTGATGTGTAATGTTAATCAAGGAGATAATTGTCAGTGGAAAAATTAATATTCTATTTCCTTTACCTTTGGATATGACTGAAGGTCAACGCAAGTCTAAATTCCTTAGATCACTCTCTTTTCTGTTCCAACTAACTTTCAAAAGAATGCAGAAGATAGTAATTGAAAAAATTCCTGAAGGTACTATTTTAGATATTGGCGGAGGAGGAGAGGGTGTCATCGCTCAAATAGGGAAGGAAAGAGTTACAGCTGTAGATAAGTTTCAAAGCGAAATAGATGAAGCTAAGCACAAAGCTCCAGAAGCTAATTGGGTTCTAGCAGATGCAAGAAATTTGGATTTCCCAGATGAGCATTTTGATTGTGCAACAGCTTTCTTCAGTATCATGTATATGTCCAATGAAGATAAAAAAGAAGTATTCAAAGAAGTATATCGATTAATCCCTAAAGACGGAGAATTTTGGGTATGGGATGCTTCAATATCAAAGGAACAAGGTGTTTACCTGATCAAAATTAAAGTTATTCTTCCTAATGAAACATTTGTTAAAACAGCTTATGGTGTTTCATCAAAAAAACAGACAGTAAATGTTGCTAGAGAAATGCTAGAAGAAGTTGGATTCGAAGTAGAGATAATAACAAATAATAAGAGTTGGTATCTCCTTAAAGCGAAAAAGTGATATGATAATTTTTCTTTGATGCCATTCTCATTTGTGATTGTTAACAGTATTTATTTAATGGCCGTTTTTGTCTTTTTTTGAAATTTTAGGTGCAAATGTAATATCACTATTGCAATAATTGGTAATATAAGATCATTAAGAAACAATATTGTTCCAAAGTTGCCATGAGAAAAATTCTGATTAACAATGATATCCCAGATATGTACTCCCGCTGCTCCAAGGAGGAATATTGATTTAGCATATACTAGTCCTATCCATATTGAATCTCTTTTCCATAGACTTACCATACCTATAACTCCCATTCCTAAGTGATATACAGCTAATTCATATTGAAAAGGACTACCTGCTAGCCATCCAATGTCTTCAGCCACAGTATTAGCTAAAATAGTATGTCCAATGAAGCCACGAAAACTAAAGAAAGTAATCCCAATATAGATAATCTGTAACAGAAAAATCTCTATTATGCGACTTGTAGGGAATTTTTGTTGATTTAATTCCTCATTCTGTGCAAATTCATTCATTTCTCCAATTAAGTGGCTTAAAGCACTAAGAGGAATAAGTAGGAAAAATGCAATCTCACCGTAGATACCTAAGAAATCTAGGAGATATTTTATCATAAACATCCAACATAAAACCCCAAAAGTCGCAAGAACGTCAACAATAGATGGAGAAGTAGATCGTTTGTTGGTGTTTGTATCACTGAATTTGTGTTTCTTATCCATATCTTGAAGAATCTTTCCAGCTGGGAAAATAATATCATAAACTCTTTTTATTATGATGATGTAAGAAGGAATTTGCATTATTAATTGAAAGTAACCTAACATAAATATCTATTGAAAAAGCAAAAAAACCTTCTTTTTTTCATAACAACTCATAAAATTCCTTTAATTTGTACGCTAAATATTTAATTTCTATTTTCTTCATATTAGCAATTGAAGGTAAATAGATCGGAAGAGCGTCGTGTAGGGAAAGAGTGTAGATCTCGGTGG
>BPTM01000306.1 GCA_023705945.1 Candidatus Heimdallarchaeota archaeon | reverse complement strand
GATCTATATGCTCGAATATAGACCTTTAGAAGGATTTGTGTTCGCAATAACTCTATTTAATTTCATTTCGATAGGTGGAAATTTACCTACTTCTCCCGCTTTAATGGGTAACACAGTAATATGGAAGCCTGCTTCTACAGCAGTTTATCCCGCATATTATCTTATGAAAATATTAATTGAATCTGGTCTTCCTCCAGGTGTGATAAATTTCGTTCCCGGAAAGGGTTCAGTTTTAGGAAAACAAATTATAGTTGATTCTAATTTAGCTGGTGTCCATTTCACTGGAAGTACTGATACTTTCAGATGGATCTGGAAAAAGATTGGTGAGAACATTTCCAATTACCGAACTTATCCTAGACTTGTAGGTGAAACAGGTGGAAAAGACTTTATTTTTGCGCATCCTTCAGCAAATGTCGATCAACTTGTTACAGCTTTGGTTCGTGGGGCCTTTGAGTACCAAGGACAAAAGTGTTCTGTGGCGAGTAGAGCTTACATCCCAGAATCGTTGTGGAGCGAAGTAAAGCTAAAAATGCTTGAGAAATTGAAATCAATAAAAATAGGAAAAGTAGAGAATTTCCAATCGTTTATGACAGCTGTTATTGATAATGCTGCTTTCCACAGGATTGCCGAATACATTGAATATGCACGTAATTCAGATGAAGCAGAGATTATTAGTGGGGGGGTTTATGATGAACGAGAGGGATATTTCATAGACCCAACTGTTATAGTAACAACGAATCCAAAGTTTAGGACAATGGAAGAGGAAATATTCGGACCAGTCTTGACATGTTACGTATATCCCGATGATGAATTCGAGAAAACATTGCTTTTATGTGATTCAACATCCCCCTATGCTCTGACTGGTTCTATATTCTCAAAAGATAGAATTGCAATAAAACTTGCTTCTGAAATTCTTAGAAACGCAGCCGGTAATTTTTATATCAACGATAAACCTACTGGTGCAGTTGTGGGTTTGCAACCATTTGGAGGTGCAAGAGCTTCAGGGACTAACGATAAAGCGGGAAATTACTTAAACCTCCTTAGATGGACTTCCCCTAGAACTATAAAGGAGACGTTTAATCCTCCTAAAGGAATAAGTTACCCCTATATGGTTGAAGAATAGCTCTTTTTTTCGTTTTTTAACACTTTGTCAGATAGCTACATTTATAAATATTATTTTTTTCATAATATTCAGAAATCTGAATATGGTGAATTATAGTTGTGTGAGTGAACAAGTCATGAAAGTTAGTAAAAAACCTATATTAACCCATAACAAAGCGTTTAGGCTTAATAACTTGTCACTTTTAAATTGCTGAGAAATGTAATTAACTGGGCAATCACAATAGATAAAATTAATCATTTTAGGTAATTATGCTATCTTTTAGCTAAAAAGAAAGTGGAAAAAATGAGTAAAAATAAAAGCGATGCTGTAAGTAAATTTGAAGAGAAACTTGCAAGAAGACTTGGTGAGATTGCAATACTTCTCCATTTAGCTCGTCATCCTGAGGGTGATCATGCTTATGAGATTAGGTCCAAAGCATCAGATATATTATTTATGCAAAAAAGAAAAAGTATAGGCTTTGTTAATAATCTTCTGAAGATTACTGATGAATTATATACTTTTGCTACTGTAGCAAATATTGGAACTGCAGAATATGAGGATAGGAAGAAAAAACTTGAAGAATCATTAGAAGAATGTCCAATCTTTAAATTCAACCCACATTTTAACAAAATATTAACAAAGGACGCCAATACAGATATTAAAGCAGATTTGAGATATTTAGAAGAGATAACAAAATCTATAGAGGAAACAAGAGAAGAAGTTGATATTTCTTCAACAATCTGGTCAAATGTAAGTGGGATTTACCCTGCTATAGATTCTTTAGAAAAAAATGGACTTATTCAACTTCTGAAAGAAGATATTGAAGGCGGACGACTAAAAAAAATATATGGGATAACTGAACTTGGAACAAAGGCACTAAATCGATCCATTCTTTCGTTAATAGATATAACGTCTTTTATTTTTCATATTGAAATGAAGAGTGTTATAGGAGACGGAGAAAAAACAAAATTTGAAATTCTCAATCCATTTAGGGATCTATTCAGAAAATTGACACAGGAAATACCCCCTGAAAATAGGAAAAAACTGATAACAAAGCGAGGAAGACATCATAAAGGACACTTTAGTCGAATGATAGTACAACATGGTTTGTCAATTCCAAATCCACGCTTTTTGATACAAAAACCAGAAATGATCCCACACTTTCTTAATCAAATAGAAAATGAAGATGAAAAAAACATTACAGTAGAGTTTCTTAAAAAGCAACTAAAAGAGCATCGCGATATGATAAATAAAGCTCTAGAGGAGTTGAAATAAATGGCAAATAATAGTAGAAATCATAAAAAATTAGAAGAAAACTTAGGAGGAACAATAGATTGACAGTGAAAACATCACACGAAACTAACAGACTCAATTATGATTTTGATATTCAACAAGAATTACTAAATAAGTATAAATCAGCAAACCATTGGTTTTGGTCAGCTTTTAAAAGATATCCAATTCAATACATAATTGCGACAATATTACTTGCAATAAGTTCCTACACATCTGCTAAAACATTAGCTCTTGTTGGAGATATCATTGGTATTATAAGGGATAATGTTAACGCAAGTCTACCGATTTTTTCAGCAGACTTCAATTCTACAATTTTGTTGATGATTACTTTCGTAATAGTAAGCTGGATATGTTTAAGCATTAACATCTTTCTCTGGTCTGATACATCTTTCAAAGTTCAACGAGACATGAGACAAGAATTTTATGAAATCATTCAAGAGCATTCCATGGCGTTTTTTGATGTAAATGATTCTGGAGTTATTTTGTCGATGGGAATGAATGAAATTAACCAAATAAGAATGGCTTATCATCCTTCTTTACGAAACTTGATGGGATCAGTTTTTACTATTGGGATTACAACATGGTTAGTATGGGAATATGACTGGATAATCGGTGTTGCATTGGG
>BPTM01000305.1 GCA_023705945.1 Candidatus Heimdallarchaeota archaeon | reverse complement strand
GAAGCCCGAAGAACATTTCCGTAGTAGCATGGAAATTATCCACAACTATTTGAGTCAGGAAACGCGGTGTCCTGACAGGGGTAAATTCATTCCCCAGGGCACCACCACCTTCCACGTTGGCTTCTACCGCTTCAAAGTCGGCATCACCAGAAGTTTCTACCTCAAGCAATACCTGGCCGCTGCCGGCATCAAGTGGATCTCCTCTTGTTCCGACATCGGCGTTGGCCAGAGCTGTCATCCAGTTCCATTTATGTACCTTCCAGGGCATATCGGCTAGGAACGGACCTCGGTCAACGATATTACCAGTAGCTGTCCGGTTTATCCACTGATACAAGCAGGCCATGAGCCTGATTATGCCTGCAGAGCAATTAACGGTTAGAGCAATTCCACCATAGACGATTATTTCTCCGGCGGCATTGGTGTTTGTCAGGCTAGCGAATTCCCCTACCCTCACCAGCCAGGGGGATGTACCAGATTTGGTAGCCGCTAGTATGAGGCTCGCCTCTATATTCACCGCGCCAAGCTCGCTAGCATCGGTGAAGGCGTTAATATCAAAGCACTTGACTATATCGATGTCTGTAGTAGAGCCAACACCAGTGGCGCCGTTAGTAATGGTGCCGCCACCCATATCGACCGACTCTAAAGTGACTGTATGAGCAACATCACCGGCAGTCACGATATTGCCGCTCTCTATATGACATCGCTGGAGTATGAGCGTGCAGGCAGAGGTGTCTAGGTTGTAATCTCCGTTATTGGATGTACAATTATGGGCGCTAAATGTACCGGCAGTCATGGTTACCGCATTACCAGTGGCACTCTCGAAAATAACAGAATCCAGGTGCACTATAGCAGCACCATCGTTAATCAAAAATACATCGCCCCCCCCCTCTTGAGTTATCCTGAGATGGCGGAGAGAAGATTGAACAGCTCCAACAAAGAAAATGTCATTGACCGAACTAATTATAATATGGCTTCCGCTGGCTATTTCGTGTCCCTCACCAACTATATTTACATCATCTCTCAACGTTAGCCAATCTTCTTCAAAATCACCGCTTGCTAGTCTTATTGTTATTTTTCTAGCGGCAGTGGCGGCGGCAGCCAAGGCATAATCAATCATCCCGTCCGTGATGAGGCCGCTGGGCAGGACCTTGATAGTCGAATCATCCAGCCACCAGACAACTGAGCCGGCAGCCCGGGTGACAGCACCAATATACCCACCGTAGGCGACGACTGTTCCGGCTGCGGTCATGTTAATAGAAGCCACTTCACTGTCCCGGATGGTAACTGCCCCTGTCCCGGCATGGGTAAGGGCACCGATATTCGAGCAGCCCCTTATAGTGATTACCGTCGCACCGGTAGCAGCCGAGTTTATATTCTGGCCATTGAAGTCGCACTCAACAAGTGTAATATTATGTATAAGTGCCCCAGCAGTGTCTATGGGGTCGGCATTAATACGGCAATAGTACATATTGAGGGTGCAGGCATTGGTACTGAGGTCTATATCGCCAGTTAAAACCAGACAATCATACATGGTAAGTATGCCATTAACCATCTGGATAGAATCACCACCCGCGCCCACGAAACGGAACTCACAATGATTTAGACATGTGCATGTGCCGCCTTCTACTCTAAGAGCAGGCATGGTATTATCAGGGGCAATCACATCTACCCCGTCCAGTGTCAGTATAGCCCCAGACACGATAACGCCTGCGGCAGGTGCTACCGTTGGAGCAATTACTGCTCTTTCGGGCCCCATAGATTTTATGGTGATATTAG
>BPTM01000304.1 GCA_023705945.1 Candidatus Heimdallarchaeota archaeon | reverse complement strand
GAGGACGAGTATCTTCATACCTACCAAAACGAGGATTAGCAGCAGCAATGATAGAGGTCCTTGCATTCAAAGTAGCAACTATACCTGCTTTTGCTATGCTGATCGTATTATGTAACATTACACCATGACTAATGAAATTCTCTGTGGGTTCAATAGTTACATCATATACCCAATCTGTCTTGAACTCACCAACATTATCTATCTTCTCAACTTTCTTAACTCTCAACCATCTGAATTTCTTTAGATTGTTAATCTTATCAATAACGGTTTGAACCTTCTCTAAATTGAGGTAAAGTATGTTTTTATATGCTTCTAACAGCTCTCTGTTTTTTGTATTAGATTGATTCAATTTTTCATATTTGGCAAGTGTGTTTCTAGATATTCCCACTAAGGGAGCTATTCTCATTTTTGAATAATTCACAAACTCTCTTAGTTTTTGAGGGTTGTTGAAACTGTCTATTTTGTTTTCAATATACTTCTTTCTCTTGGATAGAACTACTAAATATTCGTTTATTTTGTATACTGTGATACCATAATTACCAGATAGATGCTGGTGGAAATATCCTGAATAACTTAAACCTAGATTATGTAAGGACTCAATGATATCGGGAGCAATTGATGGAGGAAGAATATCATGACTTCTTCGCCCATTCTTACTCTTATCAACCATCCTTAATAATTTTTTATTATCTTTAGGTTTTCCAAGAATTAAATTATAGAAACTTGAAAGGCTATCTCCTGCGATATATACTTTGTAGCGATATCTTTGATATTTTCCATCCTCACCATAGTTATATTGATCTTTATGAATTCGAGAGTGAATCTCAAGTGTCAAAAGAAGATCTTGATAATCATAAGCTAAGCCTTTGGAAGCTGTTGAATAAGCCATTGAAGTACTCTCAATAGAACCATCTCCTTCAAAAGCGGCTTTAAGAAAAGCGGTTCTCTTTTCTTTACTTATGCAGAAGATTTTCTTGTTAATTCTCTTCTCATAACTCTTTTTCATCATATCATTGAAATTTTCAATAAGATAATCATAGATGTCACGTGATATTAAACGGAGAGTTCTGTTTTCTTTAACATAATTAAGTGGAGTTATGCCAAATGTGTTTTCTATACATCCAATCATGCTTTCAATAATCTCTGGATTTGTGTTTGATAATCCAACCTCTTGAGATGATCCAGAATAAGAATATCCCTCTGAAATATAGTAACCTAAAAATTTAGCTAGATCCTCTGTAATGCTAACAGGTAGGACAATCTCTTTTCGACCTCTGTTGAAATCAATTGATAAAGAAGAACTATTCTTTTGTAGAAGGTGACGAATTCCTGGAACAATATCACCTTTCTTAATCATATTTGCATCTCTCTCACGAATATCTCCATTTTCGTGCAAGAAGATTGGATGTTCTGGAGTTACAACAATTTCTCTTCCATTTGAATAAGTAATCCTGTAGAAATGGTTTGGTGCAATGTGTCTACTAACTCGATTAATATTTGTTTCAAAAATATTATTGAAATCAGTTGTAAGTGTTTTAATTTTAAGATGATTTATTGGTAGAATTTCACAATTATTCCCCATAATCTTAAGCTCATTATATTGATTAAATAATTCATCAACAAAATGACCTATATTTTCTCTTCTACCATTAAGTAATGATAATTCGAAGTTTGGATGGTAAGAATGTTGTTCCATCGCTTCATGTATTGATGATCTGTCTACTGGGTTCATTTTATCAAATTCGTCAATTAAGCAAACACCCCTATCTGCTAATACTAAAGCACCAGCTTCTAAAGTAAATTCACCTGAATCAGGGTCTCTAACAACAGCTGCGGTTAACCCTGCTGCCGAGCTTGCTTTTCCTGAGGTTAGCAATCCTCTAGGTGCTAATCGCGCAATATATTGCAGCATTTGGCTCTTGGCGACTCCAGGATCCCCTACTAAAAGAACATTTGAATCTCCTCTTTGTTTCATCCCATCAGGTGCAACTCTTGATACTCCACCAAACAATACTGAAGCTAGTGCTTCCTTTATTGTTTCCATTCCATAAATTGAAGGCGCTATTGATCGCACTATCCTTCTATGAATGTTAAGATCTTTTGAAAGTTTAATAATTTCTTCCTCCGTTTCAGGATCAATTTCTATCTCTTCATATTCTTTATCTCTTGAAGAAATAAAATTCACATCTAACCATGGGTCAAATGTAGCCATTTTACCTCTCCTTTTGTCGATAACTGGTTTCATCTTTAGGATTCCAGAAGCTATTGCTCTATCTCCCGCTCTTACAGTGTCTACCAAATCCCCTACCAACCTTGAAGGCAGTGATCTTGGGATTTGTCCTGGAGGCAATTCTTCTGGTTTCTCTTGAACAGTTACAGTTTGTAAATCAGTGTAGGTTGATTCTTCAGCTAATAGTTTGAAAGGTCCTTTCTTTCCACAATTGGGATTAGCACATCTAGTGGGCTCGGAAAATATCCCGTCCTCTTGGTTGATATAATGAACTTCTACACATATCGCACATTGAAATACACCTTGAACTAAAAGCGGTTTGACAACACTTTGTCTGATTATAATTCCTTCAACAGAGATGAATTGACCAAGATGAACAGATCTTAATCTTCTTAGATCCACTAGATCTGGAATGCTGATAAAGCGTGCATGAAAAACCTCTCCGCTTGAGGCATAAATAGGATCTTCAACACGAAGAACTTCAACTAAAGCATCATCAGCTGATTTGATAGTTTCCTCAGGATTCTCTCTGAGAAGTCTTGCAAGTTCTGGGTCGTATCGGAGCAGATCATCGTAATTGAGAATTATTGAAGTAAGCCCCTCTAGTGACATTTTCTGAACTTGTTCGATATAAATGTGCTTCCCAGTCTCATCTTGGTAACCTTGATAGAATTCGCGGAATCTTTCAACTGGGGTAGATGTCATATCAACGTGCATTTTGTCAACCTTACTACTTACAGACTCATTTCTTTCAGTATAATAAGTCTTACTTCAGAAAGCCAAAATATTGCTTCAATTAATATAAAGAAATTTTAGTATATAAACTACTAATCAATTTAAATAGCGATATTATAAGGTTTTCAAG
>BPTM01000303.1 GCA_023705945.1 Candidatus Heimdallarchaeota archaeon | reverse complement strand
AGAGTCAATTTTTCGAAATCAGAAAGGATTCTATCTTCAAACTCTAAATTTGCTCTAGGGTCAAGAATAATGAATTTTTTATCCTGTTCTAATAGTCGGTTAGAAATTATCTCTCGAGTCTTTTTATCTCCTGCAAGCAATACTGGATAAGAAAAATCTTTTGGAAAACTTATAGCTTTACCATTTTCAGATAAACCAAGACTTAATCCATCATGAGAAGTTATTCCTGTGGGAAAAATAAAAACACTTTGAGGACGTATATCTACAGCTGGTCCAGGGAGAAACGATTTAACAAAATCATCATTTTTCTCGATAATTGTATAATTTTTTGTTAACTCACTAAAGGTGTTTTTGCCAACATCGAGGAAATTTCCATGGTCAAGAGACCCATTTAGAACAAGTTCTTTGAGCGTCTCACCTACCAATCTGCCTAGTTTTCCAGTACTCTCAAGTTTTTGTTTCAATTCATTTCGAAGTAAAGATACAAAATCTTCAGCTAACTCATCAATTGTATGAAAGGTTTTAGATAATTCATATTTCTTCCAAACTTTCACTATATGAAATGACAAAGTTACATTCATATCACTTTGTTCATCCTGTAAAAGTTCATCAATAAGAGATTCTGGTTTCTTTGAACTTTTCGCATTTTCATTTTTAGTATTTTTCTTTTTTACATTTCCTGGTATGAATTTCCTTAGAAGGGAAGTATTAAGCAATTTAACTTGATTTAAAACATCTAAGAGTGGCAATTTCGCTTCTTCAGGTTGATTGTAAAAGGAATATCTTGGCTTGTATTTATTGTCAGTTTTTGGTACTTCCTTATAGGGTTTAATGATAAACGCTGCGTAGAGAATAACTTCATCTTCATCTCTTATGAAATAGATGGATTTCTTTGAACCTAGAAATTTGTGTTTTTTCTTTTTGGTAGCTAATCTTAACAATTTTTCTTCCTCTCCTTTTCAATCTTTTGAAAAAGTCTAGATTTGACGTAAGCTTCCACTGAAGGATAAATCTTCCTTGATGTTGCTCCAAGAGATGTGGAGATATTCCTTTCTTCACTCATTTCAATTATCCCTATCCCTTCCTTTTTACTCCACTCCACTTGCTCATCTCTAAACGAGGAATTATCTTCAGGACATAAAATATACAATTCATTACAAAAAGGCAGATAGATTTGTGGATGAGGTAAATACAAACCATTCTCAGCTTCAACGAAAATAATTTTGTCATTATGAGGATCATAAGCAGCAAGATCTATACGAATAGAATCTCTTCCCTCCAGATAATTATCATAGTAAATATTTTCAATTATAGGTACTACAAGCTCTTTAACAACTTGTAGACCAACTTCCTCCCATTTAATAGCGAGCTCTCTTACGAGATCTGTTTCAGTGATTGTAAGCATGTCTTTCAATATACTAATCAGAGAATTGATTTAAAAAGGAGGAGAAAACTATCGAAAAAAAGAGATAACCTGTTTTTCACAAACTCAATTTGAAACATTTTAAACTAAATGCGAGATTTATATCTTTAATTTCTGCATTATGATTCCAATAAGTAGAAATCTCACAGAAGTCTGCAGCCCATTTTATATCTACCGGTTTAGAATCGTTTCAGTTTAAATATGAATCTACTTGTAAATGACTGAAGGAAAGAAAAGAAAAAAAGTAATTTAAGTATAAATAAATTAATTAAACTTCTTCCTTTTAATATAAACACATAAAGCTAGCATAGTAATAGAGGAAATTGAAAATATAAGTCCTGGACTGCTTGTGGGTACTGGACAATCACATCTGTCACATACACATGAGCAATCGATTGTTCCAATGTCGATTCTTTCCTTACTTGGAGTATAATCCTTGTTTCCACCAGGACCATCAATTATATAAGAATCATCGGTTAGCAAATCATTCCAATAGTTTCTCGACCAAGAAGTTGTATTAAGGTCATCATATCCCTGAGGTTCCCCATATAGATTGTTGCCATAAAAGTTATTTTGAGTAATATCGTTACATGATGAGTTAATTAGTTTCACACCATATTCTGTATTATTTTCAAAATTATTTCTTGATATTTCATTCCAACTAGAACGTTCTAGACGTATTCCATCAGAAGTACTATTTCCAATTGTGTTGTAGGATATTGTAGAGTGCTTTACAAACACATTGAAATATATTGAAATATTGTCAAATACCATTAAATTTGAATATATATAAATATGGCTTGTATCTGCTGCTGCGATGCCTACTCCATTTTTTAGAAAATAATTACTGTAGATGTAATTGCTTTCTTCGACATCTTTTAGTAAAATCCCTTTTCCACATCCTTCAAAAGTATTGTCACAGATTCTATTGTTACTAGTACATGACAGAGCCATACCTGACAGAACAATACCTCCTCCACATGCTTCAAAAGTATTGTTACAGATTAAACCATTTTTGGTGTTACCCATACTAATACCTTCGTCTTCTGTGTTTTTGAAAGAACAATTTCTTATTATAAAGTAGTCATCAACACCCGCTATTATAATTCCATACCTAACATCCTTAAATTCGTAATCATCAAGAATCCAGGGATAACATGAAGTACCATCAGATTTACCATCTTTATTCCAAATTGTCGGATCAAAATCATCATTTCCATAGATCTCAATTATAGCTAAGGCTCCATAAACATTGATGAGTTCATTATTCTCATTTTGGGTTGCAAGAGAATCTACAACAAGAATCGAGGATAGAAGGACTGCTATGAAGACAAATATTTTAAAACACGATAAGATTTTCTTATCATTCATTTTTTCACTTCCCTTTAATTATTTGAGTATTATCTATTTTCCAAAATAATACCAAATTATAATTGCATCACACTTATTTATAAACTCTCTCAGATTACATATGAATCTATAAAAAAACATGGTTGTGTGCCAATTAATTTTCTAGATTTTAATTAGCAATAACATAATTTGAAAAATGTATTATGTTTTCCTTCTTTTTTTCTTTTTGAGATTAAATTTTTTTATTTAATCATAGAACACTAAAGATTATAAGAAGTCATAGGGGGCATATATAGTAACGCTAACACTTTAATACCTTTCATGGAA
>BPTM01000302.1 GCA_023705945.1 Candidatus Heimdallarchaeota archaeon | reverse complement strand
CTATAACTTGAGCTAGTTGTTCTGCGAGAGTTTTGAGACTTTTCCATCGAGAATTATGAGGACTGTTAATCCATGAGGTGAGAAAGGGGGTAACTGTTGTTCTTTCTTTCTTTAAGAGTTGGAGTTTTGCTAGAAATGCTTTCTGTCTCTTTGTAAGTTGAGGTAAGAGGGAAAATTCGTGGTTATAATAAACCAGTGCATCATCAATCGCCTGAAGGACTTCACTTTGTGTCGTAGTGGGGAGGAGGGTATTGAACTGTAAGAAGTCAGTGAAATAGTTGGTCTTCTGCTTCTTTCTCCAATAGGAATCAGTTTGCAATCTAGTACTGGTAAGTAAGTTAATGACATATCTTCTTCTTGTTCGCCAAAAGTTTTCCAAACTGCGTTCGGTATAAGGAGAACGACCGAAAATCAACCATTCTAGCAATTGTTGAGGGTTCTTGGAGAGAAAATTTAGTAAGCCTTGCACTTTCTGCTCCTTATCTCTCTTTCCCTTAACAGCTATGTGTAGCCAATGGAAGGCACTTTCTGCAATATTCGGGCTTTTCCCCACTTCTTTGCAAAGTTGGCGGGTGAAGAACCCTTCTTTTGGATTTGTTCCGTATAGTTCCATTGCTTGTTTTATAACTTGGGGAGTAAGGAGTTTGTATTGTTGTTTTTCAAGAGTCCTTATCCTCTTGTGAATCTCTTCTCGTTGGGATTGATCAACACATTTGAGCACTACCTGATAACTCCTCATCACTCTCTTTGAAGTGGAAGGAGAAAATATTTGTGGTTTGCTAGCTGTTTGTGTGACCAATGTCTCTCAGTTAGTATATCTGCAGAATGGTATTTAAACACGGAGAAAATTATCTTGCAAGTAGAGTACTTTTCCTCTCTGCTGTCTATGTGTTTTTCCTGTAAAGGAGGTGACGAGAGCGATCGCTTTTCTCAGTATTATAATAAGTCAATTTTTTTGTAATTTAAGGAAAACAAAAAAAACTCCTACTTGTAAAAGAGAGATTTGTATACAGAAACAATATCTTCTAACAGCAAAGAAGAAAATTGTATACATTGATTAAAATCCCTGTTTTCAATAATTGAAGCATTTAAATTTACTGGAGTTAATCTAATAAACAGCAATATTAACACTTTTTTACAGTTCAATTTTTTCATTGTCTGATTAGATTATCTTTAGTTCCATTTATAAACGAGGCAAATGAATCTTCCCAGAATCTATATATATCATTTGAGATGTAAGAAGAGAGAAAATCAATATGCACTCTGATGTCAGAATGCAATATTCTAGTTGTATCTTCTATTAATTCAAAGGTCAAAACAGAGGAAGTGTTGATATATTTAGCAAAGTGCTTATCCACGGTATAAACTAACGCTACAGCGAAAGTATAGGGAGGAAAAAGTTTTCGTTTGGACAATGGGAGTTTGAGTAAGAGTTGATCACTCGCAAATAGTAAAAGTTTCTTGTAAGCCTGTATGCTCATAGAATATTTTGTATCTACTCTTGTCCGTACTTTGAGAGATGAACAGATCAATGAACAAACAGTAGAGATGTAATCCTCACTTTGCAGAAAAACAGTTTCTACTTCTTTAAGTTCGAGTTTGTTTAGTAATTTCACCAATTGGCTCTCTGTTATTCTGCACCCCATTAACTTATACGTTGTAATAATCTCAATTGGTAATATATTGTGATTGTGTTCTCTCAATGCAAAAAGAAAGCATAAAGCAGATAATTGAACCTTGTCAGTAACTTCCTGATATACCTCATGATAATTTTCATACAGAAATAGTGTTCTATTCATAGTTTTATGGGGAAGTTCGAGAAAATTGCTGACTCTTTTTATGAGTTCTTGTTCTCCTATATCTTCTGGTAGGGGCTTCATTTCTGTATGTTGATACAAGTGTTGTCTAACATCGGCATAGAGATCATCAGTGCAATATTTAAAGGCAAATTCTGAATGCTCACGCACAGTGAATTCTGCAACATCGGTTGCTTTTGCCACGATTTTTTGTGTTAATACACTTGATCTATTCAGAATGAGTCGAGCAAAACGTTTGTCAGCTACATAAGCTATGGAAACGGCAAAAGGTCGAGGTCTTTTCCCCCCACGATCCGACGGAGGGATGTGCTCTAATATGCGATAACAGAGTAGCTTGAGTATATGTTCATACACTCTAACATTGATCTTATATTTGGACAGAATTCTATCTACTATAACTGGTTCTTGACATATGATGGAACAAATCTTTGAGACATAATTTTCACTTGAAGTGAAAATTGGTTTAATTCCCAATTTTGTTCTCAGTTCTCTAATAGTCTTTCCAAGGACTCGATGCCTAAGTTGTTGATAAGTTTCTACCAGTTTCTTAATAGTTACTGGTGATTTATGTTCTCGTATTGCATGATGAATACAGACAGCTGATAAAAGAGTGTGACTGGAAATTTTTTCTTTGTTAATTTTTTTGTGTTCTCTATAAAGGAACAAGGCTCGGTTTTGAATGCCTTTAGATAGTTGCAGTCTCACAAAGACTTCCTTCATGATCTTCAAAGTTCTGTAATCTGTTTCTTTTCCTTTTACTGCACTTGGGATATGATAGTATCTTACTAATTTGTTAAATTGCGTTTGATGGGCAGAATCAAGTGGTTCCATAAAATATATTACTAATCCTAATGATGATTATTTAGACGACCAAATCGTTCACGAACATGGTTTTGCAGTCATATCAATGATCGCTGCAGTAGCAAGAGATGTGGAAGTAATTTTCGTTGATCTTGATTATTTAGGTTTTGACCCATATGGATTTTCGTCCAAAATATAATTGTTGCTAATAATAACTCCAAATCCTACAGAATAAAAACCAAGCAGATTAAACGCAAAGAATAGTATTATGAATATAACTGCTGGTGTTTTTTCCTTTTTGGATACAGTTTTATCTTTTTTCAACCCCAACTTAAGCTCCCATTAAATTAGACATCATTTCTTTCTTCTTAATTAGTGAAAAAAGCAATTCAAGCTTATTAAACCTTTTTAGAAAAATTTTCTTTTGTAAGAAAAAATGTCAAGATACATTAAAGCTAGTTTTACTATTAAACATAAGTTTTTTTAATTTAAGTGTGTAATATTTAATGAATGAAATGAATATAAAAAAAATTACTCCGAGCATTTGTAATGAAATCATCACACAAGCTCATTGAAGACTCCAAGGAAAGATTA
>BPTM01000301.1 GCA_023705945.1 Candidatus Heimdallarchaeota archaeon | reverse complement strand
TTCAGTTTCACATTTTCTACAAACTGTCTTTTTCAATTGTGGATAACCAAATTTATCTTTTTCATGAACAGTTTTTATTGCTTGACTACAAGCATAATCAAGATTACAATAAGAGCAGTGAAAATAGGAATTATCTTGTTCTAGCGTAGGTGAAAGAAGGGGGCGGGGACAGGATGCTATCTTTATAACTTTAGCACAGTCACATTTGAGGTGGTTTGCTAGAATAGTCACAATTAAAATTAACTTGAGACGGTTAAAAACTTATTCTAAAAAGAGGAAAACAAGAAGTTTCAGAAAATAAGAAACTCCTGTCATTAAGGTATTATTATATCTTGAGGAGGTAAATCTTGAGCTATGAATGATAGCGGAATACCAAAATAGATTGGCACAGCTGAAATTTCTATTGAAATAGTTATTGATCCACCTGAGCTTATAAGTGTTACATCGTCTGTTGTAAGAACAAACACAAATTCGACAGGTGCAGATTCCCCTAGTTTGATAGTTATTTGTTGGAGATCACCGTAATTCGTTCCACTCTTTTTCAGCTGTATATCTAATCTAATAGATTTAGGAATATATCCTAGTTTAGGCGTCCCTACCGTTGCTGTGACTGTAATAGTAGTATTATCTGTACTTATGTCGAACGTAGGAGCACTAACAGTGAATTGATCAAAATTCGTTTCAACATCCTTATAGCTCATGTAAATGTCAACACCAATTACACCCCCAATTGCTAAAATAACAAAAAATATTATCAAAAATGCTGTTAATCCTTTTCCCATGAAGTATTAGATGCACTTCAGTGATATAAATGTTTTCAGTTAAATTTGATAGGTTCTGTATTAATAAAAGACATGTTATTTCATACATTTCAAGTAATATTTTTTATACTACTACAAGATATTTCGAGCTATGACCAAGAAATTTGGTATCATGACTGATTCTGGAGCAGATTTCAGTCTCGATTATATGAAGAAACATGATTTAATTCTAATAAGAACAAGAATAATGATTGAAGATACAGAGTACACAGATCGAGATAATATCACAAGAGAAGAAATTATTGACAAAATGATTAATGATAAAGCAAAAACATCAACTTCAGTTGCCCCTCCTATAGATTTTGATCAAGTGATAAGAGCAGCTTTAGAGAAGTATGAAAAAGTGCTCTTTTTAGGAATCAGTGCTAAAATGTCTGCAACACTTCAGAATGCGATACTGACTGCTAAACGTTTGAAAACTGATAATTTTGTCACAGTCGATACAGAGACTGTTTCATGGGGTCAGTCATTATTGATTGATCATGCTATAAGAAGAAGAGATCAGGGAGCACCTATTGAAGCTGTCAGGGATGAAATAAATGAAATGAAAAAGAATATCCAAATACATTTCATGGTAGATACATTGGAATATCTACGAAGAGGAGGAAGAATAGGAGCTGCGAAGAGTCTATTGGGGACTATAATGGGTTTGAAACCTCTTCTCATTGTGAAGGATGGAGAGATAACTTCATCTGGTACAGTTAAGAGTTATAGTGAGGGTATGGAGAAATTTCGAGCTATTGCAGAGCAGTACTCAAAAGAATTTGTGAACTATGTTATGGTCGTTATGTATGGTCTTGATAATCCTGAAATTAAAGCTTTTTCAGAGGAAATAAATAAGCAATACAAACCTTTGCATTTCTTTTACGAACCTATTGGAGCTAATATCATATGTCATGCAGGACCCTACGTCTTCGGACTAGGAATAATTAAAATCCCAGATTCAGCTGTTGATGCGTATAAATAATCCATTTTCTTCTTTCTTTTTCTTTTAGAAAGTATTAAAATGTCAAATTCTATTTTCGTCTAGATACTAATGAAAGATGTTCATGAATTACAAGTAAGACGTTTAAATTTTATTCTTGAATTGCTTCTAGAAAAAGCTAAAGAGCTATCAGACATTAAAAGAGACCAACCTTTAGAGTGGAGTATCATGCACATGTATTCTTGTTCCCAATTGGCTAAATTACTTGCAATAAAACGTGGTTTAGATCCAGAAATTGCTGGAATTGCCGGTGCAATTCATGATCTTGCTATTATTGAAACAGGGATATTCAAGGATCATGGCCCAAATGGAGTTAATCTTGTTAGAAACTTTCTTCAGAACTATAATAAGAAATTCGGAGATAATTATGGGCTTATTTTTGATGATGAAATTGAACTAATTGTTAAAGCAACCATCCATCATTCAGATAAGAAGCAATATTCTGACGATAAATTTGTTGAATTAGTCAAAGATGTTGATTCCTTTGATAGATATCTTCATGGAAAAGAAACTTATGGTTTCTATGTAGATAGAACGAATAGGGTTCTAAAGGAT
Source organism: Candidatus Heimdallarchaeota archaeon (assembly GCA_023705945.1). GTDB lineage: Archaea > Asgardarchaeota > Heimdallarchaeia > Heimdallarchaeales > Heimdallarchaeaceae > UBA460. Next base: position 921 of record BPTM01000301.1, on the reverse strand, counting down.
TTGAATTATCCTCTCTTGTAACAAGACAACTATTTTTTGTTCAAAGCATATTTTTAAATTCAGATTCAGAGAGAGTATATTTTGAAAAAACATTTTCTTTTTAAATTAATTTTTAAGTGATAAAAATGGCAAAAGACAAATATAATCATATTAGAAGGAAGTTCTGGATTAATCCCCATGTTCACTGTGGATGTGACTGTGGTAAAGATTCAGATGAACATGAAGATGGATGTATAGATCAAGACGATGCTTATCGTCTCATTTACGAGATACCTGGTGTCAAGAAGGAGAACATATCAATTAGAATTATTAAAAATGGAATAAAACTCAATGCAGTTCGTGACGCACATGTTGAATATGTTAACGAATACTCATTTTTAGTAGACGCTGATCCAGAAGGCACTGTAGTTCGATATGAAGAAGGTCATATTGTTTCCTCTTTATGCGTAAATCATGCGTAACTCTTATACACGACGATATTATTTAAAGTTAGTGGAAACTACGCGTCAATGATGAGGAAATCAAAGAAACTTTTTAAAACCCTTATTGTTGTAGTTAAAACATGTCTGATGATAAAAAAGAACTAAGAGCAAGATTAAATGAAAAACAATGGGAACTATTCAATGATATAAAACAACATTACGGCTTTGAATCAAATGCAGATCTAATTCGATTAATAATAAAAGACAAATGGGAACAAATACAAAAAGAACAACAAACCGTGGAGTTTTAGATCATCAGTGCTAAGGATCTTATTTTCTTCTCCAAGTATTTTTTCAGTTCTTCAATTGATTCATATTCTTCTAGTACTTGCAGCATTTCTGAGATTAGTTTTATCCCCATTATTTTCTCCTGGATAGTAGATAGTTTCATCGGCTAATAATTTTCTTTTATAAAAGTATTTAATCACCAATATTACAA
>BPTM01000300.1 GCA_023705945.1 Candidatus Heimdallarchaeota archaeon | reverse complement strand
ATCTTGGCGTATCCCGTGTGCCCCTCACCACCTGCCAGGATAAGGATCGATGTCATTTACTCACCTTCCCTCTTAGGCTGTGAGCCTAACACATCACTCTCAAGTCTATCTCCAATATATGTCGGGGAATCATTTCTATCAAGTCGTGTCCAGACAACTATGAATGGTAACCGCTGACACGTTGGACAGACATACTGAGAACTCCCCATCCCCTGATACACGTAGGCGGCCTCGTCGTCATTTGTTTCCTCTCTGCAACAACCACATTTAAATTTCATTTTTCGTTCCCTTCCTCCGAACTGCGATATTGTTTCTTCAACTCAAAACTTCTCCAATATGGATAACCTCTAGTGACAGTTACCTTTACATAGTATTTTTCAAATCGATCATCATTTTCTAATGCGGTTAATATTCTGGTATGCCTTGACATAGGGTGCTTTTCCATTAGATTGGTGTGCGTGCATCTTTCAGCAATCATATCTAATAGCCGAGTATCACCAAACATTACGCCTGGATTATCGGTTTCGTTGAGAACTTCAACAACTATATCAGAAATAGTTTTCATTTCCCATTCACCTTCTCACTTGAACTATGAACTTTTCTTTCCTCACACCAACATGTCCAACATTTCTCTTGTGTGCCTTCACGACCCACGGTTTCATTCCATTCAAAATAAGCAGCGATTGTTAAAACGTTACTATCAGCAACGATTATCTCGCTTTCATGCCCGCATTTATACTGTGTCATTTTTCACACTTTCCTTTGAACTCTGAGATTTAACATATGAATCATAAAAAGTAGATGTGTGATTCATAAGAAAACTACCTAATAGGGGATAATGGGGACTTATTTCTTCTTTAATATAGTCCAAGAAATGTGTTTGCCCATGAAATGACCACCCATTAGTCAAGCACTCTCCAAGTTCCTTTCTAAGGCCGGAAAGCCAACACTCTACATCCATTTCGAGGTATACTCCGCTTCCCATTTCCCAATTCATTATTGCTTTCGGTTTTCTTACAGCCATCTTCACACTTTCCTTTGATACATGAATACATCCACAGCTATCGCACATAAACTATCTCCTCCTCTGCCGAATTTTCTCGAAATATCCTTTACCAAACACCTTAATAAATTGGCGGGGTTTCTTGGCTAGACTAATCTTGATAGTACCGTCAACCCCTTGTATTCGTTCCTCTTGTAGAATACCATCACAGATAACTATTTTCTCTGTATAACTCCTCTGTGGAACCAAAAGTATTTCTGAATCGTTTGGCACTACAATCGATGTGAATGGTTTGTATGGTGCTACAACAGTGAGTATCAGGCATCCACTTTTTGGGTGTAATACTGAGCCCCCTGCTGAGTAACTATATGCAGTTGAACCCAGCGCTGTTGATACCATAAATCCGTCTCCTAAAACTGTGTCTATAAATTCCCCATCAATGTATATCTCCATTTTTATCATGCTTGTTGGGGAACTTAATTTCATCAATATCTCGTTTATTGCTGATTGAGTGATCTTCCCCCCACCCAGATCACCTTCTAATGTGTCATAAATGTGCGCAGTTCCACCAGTATCTAAAAGTGTATTTATACCTTTACGAAGTTTATCACTGGGAACGTCTGTCAAATATCCCACAGTTCCACTATTTACACAAAAAAGAGGAACCTCGATTTGTACAGTTTGATGTGCTCTCAGAACTGTACCGTCTCCACCGATTGTCATTACGACATCATATTCGCCATCCTGTTTATAGATCTCTGCACTATGTCTTTTTCGCCTATTGATCTGATCCATCGCCTCTTGTGCTAATCCCTCTGAAAAGCCATCGTCGTGATGTCTATAAATTATACCAATTCTCATTGTTCATCCCCCAGATTAATTGGAACCAAAATAGGATTTGGTTTCTCACCCTTTACCGATTTCCAAAACCTACTCCTAGCTAGATAATGTTCTTTACGACCTTTATCCCATGCATCCATTCTTGAAAGATTTGACAAACGATCTGCAAACTTGAGGAGATACCCCCGATAACTAGATAGCCGCGGGAAATAATGGCCGCCAGTTTCTTTTGTACCCTCGTGAGTGACCTCCATCACGAGATCAGCAACGGGCTTACCAAACAATCTTGCTACTTCCTCATATGTGATATCTGTGTCCTCAATTGTATCGTGTAGACATGCTGCTTTTAGTAGGATTTCATCATCTGTCACTTGTAATAAAATATCTACAACATGGGCAACATGAACCGAGAAATAATCCTTACCCATATCA
>BPTM01000299.1 GCA_023705945.1 Candidatus Heimdallarchaeota archaeon | reverse complement strand
AACCTCCTTTTTGTCAGATGATATAGTTAAAGCAACGGGTGTTACGGTTATACTTCCAAATACTGTTCCAACGCCTAAGCCTTTTAATTCTTCAAGTAAGATTGAAGTTTGTTGGTTTTCTACAACTGTATGTAGAGTTGCGATTTCCTTAAATATCGTCACATTGAATACAATAGCAAGTTTTTCATCTAACTCTTTAACAATATCCAACTTGTCTGCTGGAATTATTATTTTAACATCCTTCATAGTGTGAACCACATAGAGTAATGATAGTACATTTAAACTGTATTATAAAATACTTTTGTCAAAACTTTGAATCAAAGTATGGATGTAGTAATAGCCCTTAAATCATCAATTAGTTTTTTTCAGTTAAATACAAACGTAGGATTTTCACTTTCCATGATTGTATTTGCGGTAGGCATACTTTAATTTTGCTTCATCATTTTCTAAATACCGAGGATATTTTTTCAAAATCTTATCTAATTCACGATTTAAACCCTTCAATTCTTTGTCCATATTCCCCAAGATTTTGTTCATATCTTCTATAAGAGTTTCTGGTTGCATATTATAAAATAAGCTAATTCTAATTATAAAATAGGTAAGATAAGGAAACTACTGTCGTAATACATTTTCATGAATCGTCAGGATCTCTATGTCCCGTAATTGTTGTTTTAATGTCTGCAGAGAGGCATTTTGGACAAACTGTCTTTGTAGCGAAAATTCCATCAACTTGCTCTTTCAAAATCTTCTTTTCTTCATTATTGAACCTGAGCCCACATTTGTTGCAGATGAAAGCATCTGGTCTATAAACTGACATAGAATCACTATATGATTGTTACATTTAGAGAATATAACTTTTACTCTAAGTTAAGAAGTAACAGAAAACAGATATAAGTGCATTAAAAGAAAAGCTGATACGCGAAATTCCTGAAATGTTTGGAAAAAAAGAGAAAAATATGAAAGATAAGAGATATAGCTGTTGAAGCTATTTTAGATAGTTTCATTGATGAGGAGAAGAGAAAAGAGTTTAACAAATTCTACAAAGGAAATAGAGGAAGAGTTTGATATTATTGCTTTAGATAAGTTTCTTGTCCAATTCCATAAAGATTATGACAAATTAACTCGAATGTATAAGATTCTCAAAGAATCTTATGAACCTGGAATAAAAGTTGATAGAGAGTTCTCCAGAAAAACTGCCGAGTTAGTTAGAGAACACACTAAAGGGGGAGATATTCTAGTAGCAAAAAGAACTTACAAAATTAACGAACACACTCTCCAGAAGATTGCGGAGAGCACTGTTTCAGAGATTGAGAAAGTCTTCAATCTTGTTGCAAGTTCCATTATCGAGATTCGTCTTCGATTAATGCATACTCCCTACTTAATTCCTATAGGGGAAAGAGCAGAAAACGTCACTTCCTCTTAGTTAAGTTTTATTTCACTCAGACAAGTTTTGGGATATGCTCGTATTAAAAAAATAAAAGGTGAATAGTACTAGCAATCTATTGTAATTCAATAGTTTTTACCATCTTTTT
>BPTM01000298.1 GCA_023705945.1 Candidatus Heimdallarchaeota archaeon | reverse complement strand
GTGAAAACAATGATCAGCCTGACAGCTGAAAAGAGTTTTCGGGAAGGTTTCCCAAGTGTTATTGCTAGTTGTTCTGCTAGCGTTTTAAGACTTTTCCAACGAGAAAGTTGAGGAATGTTGATCCACGAGGTGAGAAAAGGGGCAACGACTGCTTGTTCTTTCTTCAATAATTGGAGTTTGGCTAGAAAGGTTTGTTGCCTCTTGGTTATTTGGGGAGTAGTAGCAAAAGCATTAGTGTAAAAGAACAAAGCATCATCTATCGCTTGTACTATTGCTTGTTGTGTTGTAGAGGTGAGGAAAGAATTGAAATGTAAATGGTTGGAACCATACATTACTTTCTTTTTCTTTCTCCAATATCCATCTGCTTGTTGTCTGGTGCTGGATAAGAGGTTGATAACGTACCTTCTTTTAAGTTTCCAATAGTTCCCTAAACTACTTTCAGTATAAGGTGACCTACCAAAGATCATCCATTCTACAAGTTGTTGAGGATTTTTCAGGAGAAAGTTTAGCAACCCTTGCACTTTCTGTTCCTTATCTCTTTTCCCTTTGATCGCTATATGCAACCAATGGAAAGCACTTTCTGCTATGTTAGGACTCTTCCCCACTTCTTTACATAGTTGACGGGTGAAGAACCCTTCCTTAGGGTTGAAACTGTATAACGTTTCAGCTTTCTTTACTATTTGCGGAGAAAGGAGGAGCAGTTGCTGTTCTTCTAGCTTTCTTATACGTTGGTTGATCTCTTCTCGTTGGTGCTGGTCTACACATTTTATCGCCACCTGGTAGCTTCGCATCACTGTTTTTGAGTGAGGGTTGACAGCTACTTGTGCTTTCTTTGTTGCTTGTGAGACCATCGTCTTCATCTACTTATCCACAGAATGGTATATAAACGCGAAGAAAACTCAGCTAGGAGGAGCTCCCCCTATTCTCACTAACATATGCTCTCTTCATTATTTTTCCTCTAAATATTTTTCCTTAGTTTCCCTCATAACAAGATTGGGTAAGTTTTTACTCTTCAGTTGACTACGGTGGGTTATATGAATTTCAAAACATTGTTGTAACAGTGAAAGTTTATGGTACAAATTTCTTTTTTAGCAGCTTAAATGGTCTTCTTCTAGCCGAAGGGGAGAATTTGCTTGGAGACATAAAACCTGGATCAAACTGGTCAGGGTATATTAAAACAAATATAACAAAAGAGATAGCAATATTAGCAATTGATGATGGAGATTTGGTAATAGAAATAGGGATTAGTTTACTAATAAATTTCTACATCTTCAAATATAGTTTCATTTACAATACAACAGAAATAGTACCTTGGAATTCCCCTTTTGGGATATAGTCACCCATTTTCCCCATTTTTTTAGTTTTTATAAAATAATAATCAATTGAAAAACTAATATAGTCCTATACTTCTTTGAGATTGATATTATGTCTAAAGAAAAAATGAAAGGTATCTCTGTTAAGAAAGATGAAGATTTTTCTCAATGGTATACTGAGTTAATTCAAAAAGCAGAACTTGCCGATATAAGATATAACGTTCGAGGGTTAGTTCCTTATAGAGCTTGGGCTAGCATAACTATCCGCAAAATGTACAGAGTGTATGAAGAAACACTAGAAAGAAAAGGTCATTTGCCTTTAATCATGCCTACTTTGATTCCTGAAAGAAATTTCAAGTTAGAAGCAAAGCATGTTGAAGGTTTCTCACCGGGAGTTTTTTGGGTAACTCATGGCGGAGATAAGGAATTAGAGGAAAGATTAGCCTTACGACCAACTAGTGAAACAGCTTTGTATCAGATGTATTCTCTATGGATAAGAAGTTACAATGATTTACCTTTCAAGCGTTATGTGTCATGTCAAGTGTTCCGGTATGAAGGAGCAGATACTCGAGCTTTTTTCAGGGCTAGGGAATTTCACTGGATAGAATCACATGATGTTTTCGCAACAGAGGAAGAAGCTAAACAGCAAGTTATTGAGGATATGGAAACAACATATGAAATGCTACAAGAGGAATTTGCTATACCCATTATTTTCTTCCAGAGACCTGAATGGGATAAGTTTCCTGGAGCTGTGCACACTTATGCAGCAGATGCTCTAATGGATTCAGGCAAAGTCTTACAATTACCCTCAACACATCTACTTGGTCAAAACTTCTCAATACCTTTCGATGTTAAATTCATAGATGAGAACAATGAAGAACAATATGGTTACATAACTTGTTATGGACCAGCGATTAGCCGTATATACGGAGCAATGATTGCTTTACTCGGCGATGATAATGGGCTAGTTCTACCTTGGGATTTAGCACCAATTCAAGTAGTTATTATCCCTATCTACAGATCTGCTACTATGGATGAAGTATTGGTAAAAGCTAGAGAACTGGAAATTGCTTTGAAGAAATATATGAAGGAAACTACAATCAAATTAGATGACAGAGATTATGTCAGTCCTGGAGAAAAATTCAATGAGTGGGAACTTAAAGGTGTACCACTAAGAATTGAAATTGGTCCCAAGGATATACAAAATGAACAAGTCGTTGCTGTAAATAGAATCTCTGGCAAAAAAGAAGGTGTTAAGCTAGTTGATTTGAAGAATTATGCATCAAGCTATGCTAGTAATTTCACTAAAGAGCTTAAAGAGAAATATTCAATTCAATTTGAAGCTCAAGTTCAATTAGCACAAACTGTTGATGAAGTGAAGAAAGCTATTGGTGAGAATAAGATCGTTTGTAGTGGTATTTGTTCAATAGATCTTGATGGAGAACCTTGTGCAGAATTGATAGAAAAAGAAGTGAAAGCTTTCGTACGAGGAAAACGTGTAGATTCTGAAAAACACAAATTCGAAAAATGTGTTGTATGTGGCAAACCTGCTAAAGAAACCATATACATCGCAAGAAGTTACTAAACAGCCTTTTCTCTTATTTTCTTTTTATCTTCTTTTACAAACAGAACCTTTACATCATCCTGTGCAAGGTAGAATACTATTGCTAATGGAAAAACAAAAATCAGTAGAAAAGAAAACAGTACCATAGTCACATAACGTGCGCTATTTAGTTTTAACATTAAACCAACACCACTAAGCATCCCCAAGGAACCTATAATAAGAAGAGTTATTCCTAGAATTGAAAAAACTATTTCATCAAAATTCAGAGCATTTACAACAAAGTCAGTTTTTAGGAAACTTAACACTCCTAATGCAAGAACCAATCCTGTCACAAGAAGAACAATTCCTGAAACAACACACAGATTCTTGACATTATATTTAGGTGCTTCATTTTGTTTTTCAGTTGCTCGTTCAGTAGACAGTTTGTGAACGTCATTAAAGACATACATTAGCAACATTAAAGGC
>BPTM01000297.1 GCA_023705945.1 Candidatus Heimdallarchaeota archaeon | reverse complement strand
CAGATTCTATTAAGTGAAAGAATTTTTATATTAAGATTGTGAGTAGAAGATGATTAGATTGACAACCATTGATTCAAAAGAAGATGATAAGGTTACTCTTTATCTAGAAATTTTAAGGAAATATCGAGAAGAAATCGAAAAAAAGTTCAAAGTTAACTATCTAGGTATTTTTGGTTCATTTGTTAGGTACGAGCAGAAAGAATGTAGTGATATTGATATCTTGGTCGAATTCTTTGAAACTCCTAGTCTATTTCAGTTTATTCGATTAGAAAACTACTTGAGTGAAATACTAGAAATAAAAGTAGACTTGGTAATGAAAGAAGCTCTCAAACACAACATAGGAAAGAGGATTCTCAAGGAGGTTATAGAAGTATGAATCCTAAACGAATATACAGTGATTATTTAGAAGATATAATTGAATCAATTTTGAAAATTAAGGAATTTACAAAAGACATGGATTACATTCAATTCAAAGATGATTCAAAGACATCATATGCAGTCATTCGAGCTTTCGAAATTATCGGAGAAGCAGCAAAAAAAATACCAAATGAAATAAAGAGCAAATATGCAAATCTCCCATGGAAAGAAATAGCAGGAATGAGAGATAAGCTAATACATGCATATTTTGGTGTAAATCTAGAGGTGGTCTGGAAAACAGTAATACAAGATATTCCTCATTTGAAACCTTTAGTTCTGAAAGTCATAAATGAGGAGAAGAAAGACAAAAGCTAAGTTCTTATCCTTTAAAAACTTCAACTTCCTCTTCTTTCCCCATAGCTCTTTTATGTTTTATAACTATTATTCCTTCTTAATTTAAAAAGATGATAATCCATTTCCTTTAAAACACACCTAACCTCTCTAATTATATCCGCATGTTCATTTTGTAATGCTTTAAGGAACTGAGGAATTGCTTCTATTTAGCATTTAGAAGGAAAAGGAAACTAATTCACTAATCTCTTTTTCTTTTTTCTTTTATCTTAACTATAATTTCTAATGACAATACAATAAATTTTTAAAATTCATTTTTCGTTTGATTCTATCCAATATGGTGAACTAAAATGAAAAAGTATCTAGTAACAGGTTCTTATGGGCAAATTGGTCAAGCATTAATTCCCGCCATGCTTAAGAGATATGGTAAAGAAAATGTAATTGCTACAGGAAGGAAAAAACCTATTCAATTATTCAAAGACTTAGATGTTAATTATAGACGACTAGATGTAAGAGATCAGTTTGGTTTAAGATCACTAATCGTTGAAAATGACATAGATATTATCATCCATAATGCCTCTGTATTATCAGCAACAGGTGAGAAAAATCCTCAATTAGCTCATTCAATTAACTTTGAAGGTTTCTATAACGTTCTAGAAGCTTCAAGAGAATTAAATATTGAACAGCTATTTGCTCCTTCATCTATAGCTGCTTTTGGACCCACAACTCCTTTGGTAAATACTCCTAATACAACTATAATGGAACCAACCAGTATATACGGGATATCTAAGGTATATATTGAACTAATGGGTAATTATTATAACTTAAAATATGGGTTAAACTTTAGAGCACTGCGTTATCCTGGTGTTTTAAGCCCAGATGAACCAGGTGGTGGGACAACAGATTATGCAATTTGGATCTTCTATGAAGCGCTCAGAAATATGAAATACACTTGTTTCTTAGGTGCAGATGTCAGATTACCTATGATGATGATGTCAGATTGCTTAAAATCAACTTTTGACTTGTTAGAAGCTGATGATTCCAAGCTCAAACATCGATCATTTAATGTTACAGGAATGAGTTTCACTCCAGAAGAACTAGCAAATGAAATCAAGAAATACCTTCCTGATTTCAAAATCGATTATAAACCCGATTTCCGCGATGCTATTGCCCGTTCTTGGCCTCAATCGCTTGATGATAGTGTTGCGAGAGAGGAATGGGGTTGGGATCCTGAATTGCCTTTTGATAAAATGGTTCCTGCTATGTTAGATGGTGTTAGCGAGAGAACAGGTATTTCATATAAGTGAAACCTTTTTTCCTTTTCTTCTTTTATTTTTTTTCAATCAGATTTATTAATATGAATTCTGATACTTTATTGTTAGAGGTTTTTATCTAACTTTAATATATTGGTGAATTATGTGCCCTCCTCCATTAAAGATGAGTTAGAAAGAATTCAGCAGGACTACATGAAGGGTGATTTCCTGAATTCAATAGCTGAACTAGATGAGTTGCTGAAAAAAGAAGGAATTACGATAGAAGAGAGAATAAAAGCTAAAATACTTAAAAGCCAAATAGTCAATGCTCTTACCACTTTAGGTTATGAACATAGCTCTTTTGACTACGGGATGAAATTAGCTCAGGAAGCAGTACGAGAAAGCAGAGATATTGTCGATAAGAATCTGAAATTATATTCTCTTCTAAGCTTAGAAATAAGTTACTTCAAATTAAATGAATGGCAAGAATTACAAAAATTACATGCTGAAATTATGCCAATGTTCGATGAACTTGAACCTAGCAAGGATTTAGATTATCTAATAAGTAAGGCTCAGATTTTTACTTTTAAAGGAATAATCCCATTACTAAGAACTTATTTTGGAGCGTGCGCTACAGAAGAAGAACTAGAAGAAGGTTTTCAGATTTTAATTGAAGGAGAGAAATTTTGTGAGAAAAATAATCTGTCGATTTATCAACTAACTTTTCTTTCGAATTTAGATTTTATCCTGACAAATCGAGGAGAGCTAGATTCAGCTTTGGAAATATGTCAAAAAATGGTCGATTTATGTAAAAGATCTAAGAATAAATTAGCTATTGCTTATAGTTTAAATTTTCTAGCTCACACTTACTATCAGAAAAATGATTATAAGAAGTTTTATGAATTGAGCAAAGAGAGATTGGTTATTGCAGAAGAATTAGAAATTAGGGGTATGATCGCTGAAACTTACAGCAACATAGGTCTCTATTATTTAGTAATTGGAGAATATGATGACGCATTGAACTATTATGATCGTAGTCTTGAAATTTACCGGAACATAAATAGAGCGATTGCTATTGCAGTTACACAGGAGAAGTGCGGTTATGCCTACTTCCTAAAGGGAGATTTTAATAAAGCATTAGAATTTTATAACAAGGCATATCCTGTTTTAAAAGAAAGCCAACCTCAAGGATGGTATGATATTCTATCTGGTTTTGCTGCTGTTTACATACAAAAAGGAGAATTAGATGGAGCACTAGAATACTTAGATCAATTGATGACACTACATAAAGGTTTGCAGAATCTACTTGGTGTTTCATCTGTACTCTCAGAGCAAGGATTGATTTACTGGCAAAAAGGGATGAAAGAACAGGCTTTATCCTTCATTCACGAAAGTTTAGAGTTAAGAC
>BPTM01000296.1 GCA_023705945.1 Candidatus Heimdallarchaeota archaeon | reverse complement strand
GCTTTTCCTATCCATCATCAATCTTGATTTGCAGAAGGATTTTACAGGAAATATTCGCGTTTCTGGAGAAAATAGATGTAGGATCAAGCAAGTTTACCGTCTAGCTGCTAAAGACATACATGCTCACAATTCGTTTGAAGAACCAAGAAGAGTGCATCCTAAAGAAGTTTTTCTTGAAGGCATGGAACAAAATGTAATAGAACTTCCATCACAGTCTATCACGACTTTGAGAATATAGATAGATAGCCAAAATTATCTATTGCACTTTCTAAAAAAACCTGGCGCAACGAAAAAAAGGCAAATAGCCCTCAAGCAAAAAAAATATACAGAAGGAGGAAAGGATAATGAAGAAAAAGAAAATGAATATGCATGATATGGACGTAAGGGCGGTTTCTGGAGAAATCCATGACCTACAGGGAAAAGTTGATTGTTCTGGACAATGCATTAAAATATTTCGAGAAGGCAAAGACGTACCGATTCTGATTCAAAATGCTGAGAATAATAAACGTCCCTATATCCATCCGATTGTTGTGCCAGATGGGAAAGGTATTTTGACCGAGAATCAACCTTCCCATCATTTATGGCAACATGGGCTTTATATTGGATTAAACGATGTTAATGGTATTGGGTTCTGGAAAGAAGGCCTTTCTGAAAAGGGAAAATTAACAGACGGGACTTTTCATCCAAAACGATTGGCTTCTCCTAAGGTTAATAAAAACATCGTTAATTGGACTGTTGAAACTGATTATCGTGCACCTGATGGTAAGCATATAATGACCGAACTTCAAGAATGGATATTGAAAGACATGCAAAGCCATTACGAAATGCAATTAACCTGGAAATTGACGGCAAATATAGATCTCCGGTTCGGTAAGTATTCCTATGGAGGACTATTTTTGCGTATGCCATATAGGAAAGAATTGGGGGCCCAAATCCTGAACAGTGAAGGGAAAAATACTCAGATTGCAACTGAAGCCCAGCGGGCAAGGTGGGTTGCCATTAGCATGCCAATTGAAGGCCGAACAGACAAAGCTGGTATTGCGATTCTTGACCATAAAGATGATCCTGATCACCCTGTTTGCTGGCGTACGGATGGGACTTTTGGAATCTCTCCGTCACGATGCATTGCAGGAGAATGGCGATTATCAAAAACAGAGACAACCGTCTCAAAATATGGCATCTATGTATTCTGTGGTAATATCAATCCTTTGGCCATAGAAGACCAATGGCAGTCATTTTGTCAAACAGAAAGTGAGGTTACTTATGGATAGTTGTATTGTTGTTCATTCTCAATTCGAGCATGGATGGCCTTTTGTGGCTGAACATTTCCACTGTTTATGGAAAAGACAAGGCGAAGTTGCTTTTTATCGCGTTGATGAGAAACCCCGACAAGGATTGAAGGATATTATCGCAGACTCCCATCAGGTGAAGCGACTGGTAAGTTTGGGGATGGAAATAGCTCAGGAAGATCTGGGAGGATTACCAAATCTGCAAGAAGCAGTGTTTCAACCAGATCTAGATGAGGAGCTGAAAGCGTATTGCGAAAAGGCAGGAATCAAGATCTATCGACATTCAAGTGTGGGATATTGGGGAGAATCAGTCTCTGAATGCACCCTTGCATTGACGCTTTGTGGTCTGCGAAGAATTCCTCAATTGCATCACGAAATCATTTCCAGTCATGAACCATGGAATTACTCTTTTCGGAAGAACGCCTCGGGGCAACCAATACGCGGGGGCCAGTTTTGTGATGATCCAGGATTCACGAACGGAACAGTACAGGGCAAAAGGGTTCGCATAGTGGGAATAGGAAATATCGGCAGCAGATATGCCAGTTTTATGAATATGCTTGGTGCTGATGTTGCTGCTTGGGATCCATTTGCAAGTGACCCTTGTTTTCATCGTAGCGGTGCAAGAAAGATTTGGGATTTGGATGAACTGATAAAGGATGCTGATATATTTGCTCCTATGCTACCCCTTATGAGTGCAACCAAGGGAATTGTTACCTCTCGCCATATTGATGGCCTACCAAAAGGATGTCTTGTGGTTCTGGCTACGCGTGCAAAAATATGTGATGTAGCTGCTTTGCGGAAACGTGTGTTAGCAGATGAGCTTGCTTTGGCAGCTGATGTTCATGATATCGAGCCACTTCCACTAGACGATCCTTTGTTAGGTAGATACAATGTGGTTCATACACCGCACATTGCTGGCCGTACTATGCATGCGAATCAACAATGGGCAGAGATTTTGGCTGCACAGTTTTTGCCACACACAAAAGGAGATTAAATGGCTATCCAAGTGAGTAAGTTTGAAGGAGTTATACCGGCTATGTTGACTCCCTTAACCAAGGAAAAAAAGATTGATTTTGAAGCTACAGAAAAACTGGTAGATTTTCTCTTGACCAAGGGAGTAAATGGATTATTCATTCTGGGAACTTTTGGGGAAGGCTTATTACTTTCTGTTGAGGAAGGTCAAAAGTTTATAAGGAAAGTTACCGGTTATGTAAATAAAAGAGTTCCTGTGATTGTTTTTTCCAGCCATATGGAGGTAGAGAAAACAAAGGAGCTTATCAAAATTGCTCAAGATAGTAGGGCAGATGCTGCAGCTCTTGTTCCTCCTTTTTATTATAACTTATCCAATAAGGCTATTGAAGAATATTTTCAAAAGATTTTCCGAGAATTTAGTAATTTCTCTTTCTTTATTTATAACATTCCCCAATTAACTATAAATGAGGTAAATCTTTCTACTCTTCAAAATCTAGCCGAAACTTGCCCCAATTTGGTGGGACTCAAAAACTCAAAACCCAGCCTTATAGATTTTCAGAAACTACTGGCCTTACAGGACAGGATATCTTTATTCATGGGAGAAGACTCTTTGGATTATCCAGCTCTTCTTCTGGGAGCTAAGGGAATTGTTTCAGGACCATCCGGTGTCTTCCCAGAGCCTTATATTAACCTGTACCAGGCATTCACCCATAAGAATTATGAAGAGGTAAAAAAACAACAGCTAATTATTAACGATTTCTTGAAAAAAGTGCAAGAAACATTAAACTTAGAGAAGGGGAAGATGCTTTCTTTTTACAAAAAGGCTCTTGAGATAAGAGGAATTAAGGTGGGGGGAGTAAAGGAACCTCTGCCTGAGTTAAATCCATCAGAAGAGGATGTTGCCATCCATCTGGTAGAGGAATTTCTCGCTCTACAGGAAAGTTAGATCGGAAGAATATTTATAAAGGTTTAGGATAAAATCAGGAAAGTATTTTCTACAATACTTACCAAACTAAGAGGAGGTAATTGATGGCTACTGAAGAAAGTGTTGAAGTTAAGAATTCAGTGCCTGTTGTTTGTCAGGTGGATGTCCTGGTTGTGGGAAGTGGAATTGCTGGATCGACTGCCGCTGTGA
>BPTM01000295.1 GCA_023705945.1 Candidatus Heimdallarchaeota archaeon | reverse complement strand
GAATAAAAAGACCAAAACCAATACTCATCAGAATTAAGGAAATAGCGGAGACAATTTTCCTTATATTATCAGGTTTACTTCTTATCGTAGGTGCTCTGATTTCTCTAGGAATAATATTCCCAACAAAATGGAGACCAACATTCGAGATATTTAGCAAATAGTAATATATATGAAGTAAGATTTGATGAAAAATAAAGGCGGGACTAAAGATATGTCAAATAACGAATCTGATAAAGGTAAAACATTTTCAGGTCGATTTCAAGGTATGCTTAAATATGGTTTTGGTACCTACAAAGGATTAGTTACGGTAATTATTGCTTATTTAACCCTAACTATTCTTTTCTTAGGTACTTTTTCACAACCTATCGTAGAGATTATTGGTAAGCCAATAATCCCGATAGTATTAGACGATGCATTCCAAGTAAGTCGAATCATAATGTTATATCACTCGCTTGCTATGCCATTTTTAGCAGCTGTTGTTTTCTTAGTTTTAGACACATGTAATGTGCGGGAGAAGTTTAAACCTCATGTCAAATGGCCAATTTTAACTGTTCTCTACTTGCTTCAACAATGGGTTTAACTTTTGCATATATACTACCATGGAATATGATTGTTCATTCACTTTTTATTCTTGGACTTTGCTTAGTTTTCTATAGTGGTGTGGCTCTACTTATTGGAACTTTCCCAACAAAGAACTTTCCTGATTATGAGAAAAATAAAGATGGACCTTATGTAAAAAGATTAAACCTAGAACAGCTAAACCTAATGTTAGTAACTTTTTGCTTATTAGTCACAGCTTCAATTGCAGCTTATGTAGGATCTAATTATGGGAATTTGGTAGCACCAGCACTAGATTTTGATTCCATTCTAGCAGAAGATTGGCTTAGGCTTGAGCATGATTTGTATACCCGGATGATCATAGCTCATCTTCATAATATGTTAGCCATGATAGATGCGGCGATACTAATCCTAGTATTTCGTCGTATTTCGGTTAGTAAAATATGGTATCTTGTAGCCAACATCTTGATAATTCCTGGGACCTTAATTACATCTATCGGTGCTTGGTTAGTTGTTCCTGGTTTTGAAGACGCTCATGTGGTCATTAATGTGGGGGCGGCCTTCTTGTTATCTGCCAGTTTGATTTTGGTCATATTTGGACTTAAGCAGATTAGCAAAACTGTTCTTGGAGAAAATTATGAGACAGCATCTATTTGGAAACGATTCACATCTATCTTTAAAGATTCTGTAAAATTTGGTCTTTATTGGCTCTTTATTTGGGTTAACTTCGTGGTAACTGCTCCTGGAGTTTTTACAGCATTTAATTTAGATAATATTAGAGCTCAACCTTTTTCTCAAGAACGCACGTTTGCTTCAGGTCATTGGCATGTTTTAGCAACTTTAACTGCAATGATGGTTTTACTTTTCTATATCGATCTCATAAATATGAAAGGTGTTTTGCGCACAATCATAGGATGGTTCGTTACAGTTGGTAGCCTATTGGGCTTTGGAGCTGCCGTATATTTCATGATGGTCGACAATTCTAGTTCCTTTGCTACTATAGTAACCGACTTAGGATTATTTGCTCTATTTGCAGCAATAGGCATTTTCTGTATATATCAATTAGTCAAGATACTAAAAGGGGATAGAAGTAAGGAAATAGAACAATAGATACCAAAGGAAAATGAGAGATGGCGAATCCAGAACAATTTCCTGTTATAACTGAAGAGAAGGTAAAAAACACTGATAATAGGTTCTTATCTCTTCGTTTATATCTAGGTTTAATAAAAGAGAAGCAGACTATATTACTAGTTTTTACTTCAGTGCTAGCATACCTAATATCTGCCTATCCGACTATTTCACTTTCTGATTCTCTCTGGCTTCTTTTTTCCATATTTTTGGCTGTATCAGGTACAACTCTGTTAAACATGTATATTGATAGGGATATAGATAAAATAATGGAACGAACTAAAGATAGAGCGCTTCCTAGTGGTAAAGCATCTCCATTATCTGTTGTAGGACATGGAATTCTCTATACAGTTTCAGGAATCTTGTTTGCAGGTGTTTTTCTTAACATAACAGTTATGATCATAATTTTTCTAGGGTTCTTTTTTGATATAGTAATCTATTCAATGTGGTTGAAAAGAAGAACTCGCTTTTCCATTATTTTTGGTGGAATTGCTGGAGGATTACCTGCAATTGCTGGAAGAGTTGTGTTTACAGGACAAATTGATTTAATCGGAATTCTGATGGGAATTTTTATTTTATCATGGATACCTTTACACATTCTTACACTTGCACTATTACCAAAAACATTGGAAGATTACAAAAATGCAGAAGTACCAATGTGGCCTGTAGTGAGAAGCAAAAAAGAGACAATTATCGTTATTACAATATCCGCACTCATTAGTTCACTCACTACAATTGCTATCAGTATACTTCTCAATATTTACATTGTGATCACTATAGTAGTTGTTTTTGCAGGGTTAATCATAATTGGTTTATCCATTATGAACCTCATTAAGCCAACAGAGAAAACTACTAAACTCATTTTTATGAGTGCGTCACTGTTTATGGTTATTGCATTTTTACTCTGGTTCATTGGCAAAGTCATTTAACAATTTTCTAGAGGCATAGAATCTCCAGAATTATTTAGGAAAAATATTCATCACTAGATATTTTCTTTATTAGAATTATAAGCAAGAGTTGTGTAAAAATACACTTAAGAAGTAGTTTTTTACCATTAAATCTGCTGAGATACTTATGACTACGGACGATGAATTAGACAAAATCCGGAAAAAAAAGGCTCAAGAGCTTCTTGAAATCGCTAATCTGAGAAAGCAGCGGATGGAAGAGCTAAAAAAATCTGAGAAAGCTCCAGCTAGTGTTGAAGAGAAAGATAAACTAGCTCTGATGAAGTTCTTTTTAGTTCCAGAAGCTTATGATTATTGGTTTAGTCTCTATGAGAATCATAACAAAAAAGTGACTGCTGAAACTATTTTCAAAAATCTACTATATATGGTCAAAATAGGTTATATGGAAGGTAGGCAAATCACTAGATTAGGAATAAAGAAACTTGAAAGAGAAATTGAGGGCATACCTCCATCAATCACTATTAAAAGAAAGGGAGAGAAAGAGAGAACTGTAGATTGAAAACTGTTTCTATTTTCTTCTTTCAGAACTCTTGTAGAATATGACTAGTTTTTCTTTATAATGTTCTCTTAATCTTTGTATCACTTCATCAATATCTTTGTTTGAATCACTCATACTAGACTGAACGGGAATAACAAGTTCATTATAGCTACTTGTTTTCTTAGTTTCTACTTCTCGTACAATTTTATCCCTAAACAATAAAATTCTATCTCCTTTAATTTCAATTGAATTATAGAATGGTATAATGTCTGTCTCTACTTCTTCACAGATTTGGTTAA
>BPTM01000294.1 GCA_023705945.1 Candidatus Heimdallarchaeota archaeon | reverse complement strand
TTCCTTTTTTTAAGTATAAAAGAGAGATTATTTAAATCAATTATTGGGGCCGTAACCAGAGAGATGCAACAGTCTCAGCAATTTTTCAATGTCTTAGTTATTTATGAGATTGAACTTCATTTTATTTTCTTCCCACCATTTTTTCCATTTCTCCATATATTTCTCTCTCTCATCCCTTTTTATTCCACTGACAAAACCCCAAGGTTGATTACCAAGAGCTCTCCTGATTATAGTTATCTGCCCTGTATGCCCCATGTAATGAAGAGCAATTCTTTGAATCTTCTGAAATAAAGATTCCTCCCCGTTTTCTTTAGATATTTCTTGGTGAAATTTCTCTTCGGGAAGATCCTTAAGATATTTAAAGAAATATCCAGAGATTTGGATATACCTGTCTAATATCTCTCTAAAAGAAAAGGGGAATTTTTCTTTAATCTTATCTTTCGAAGCACCATAAGCAAAATATTCTCTTTGAGTTTCAGTTAAGATTCTCTCACCAGTAAATAAGGACAAATACCAATCCATATGAGAGACACAGTGTCCAATAATCCAAATAATAGGGTTGATTTCAGGGTGAATTTGTTTGATAATGTTCTCAGGGTTAATTTCTATAAATGACATAAGAAAGTTAATTTCCGCGATTTCCAAAGTGGAAATAGCTAATTCTTTTAAATCCATCTCATCTTTAATTTTAGAATTCATACTCACTCAACCTATGCAATTATCATCCAAACACTTCATACTTCAAAATATTGAGTTTACTAACAATTTCTTGAATTGGTTGATATTCATCTAGATACATTCCAACAGATTTTATCCTTGTTTCTAAGATATATTTTGAAAGGTTTGATAGATTATAGTTTTCTAATTCATTAATAGATACAAATTTTGCTTCTGAGGTTTCAAAATGATCAGATACCGCTTTTCCTTCAACATAATCTAGGCTGAAAACTAAATATAAATCTGAAATAGTCCTATTCTCGTCTCTTTTTTGTGTTGAGTGTCTCAACATTAACAATCCACCAACTCGAGTTTTCACTCCCGTTTCTTCTAGAACTTCCCTAACTACCGCTTCAGATAAAGTTTCCCCAACTTCTACATATCCACCAGGAATAGACCATTTTCCTACGTTAATACCAAAAGAATGTTGAATTAAGAGAACTTTTTCTTCATGAACACATATTCCACCTACTCCTAAACGATGTTTTTCAAAATTAGTTGGGGAAAGATTTCTCATGTATTTCTAACGTTTTAGAAAATTAAAAGCATTTTGCTAGAGTCCTATTATTTTATTTAAAAAATATTTGGAAATTGCTCTATAATGTTCTCAGGGTTAATTTCTATAAATGACATAAGAAAGTTAATTTCCACGATTTCCAAAGTGGAAATAGCTAATTCTTTTAAGTCCATTTCATCTTTAATTTTAGCATTCAAATGAGAAAAACTTCTATTCCAATATAAAAAAGTGTTTTAATCAAAAAAAATGTTTTTTTTACCTCACACATTGATTGAGTGAAACTTATATTGATTAATGTGGTTTTTATTCTGTATGAATATAAGTATCTCCGAGATGAAAAATCAGATTTGTTGGGCCTCCAAAGAGATTTATCAACGTGGTCTGGTCAATGTAGGAGAAGGAAACATTAGTCTACGAGTCAAAAATCGAAACGAGATGATAATCACACCCTCAGGAAACAACTATCTTAATCCTCTACCGACGAATATGGTACATATTACTTTTGAAGGTAAAGTTATCACAGAAGGAGAAAAACCATCATCAGAATATAATCTCCATCGGATTATTTACGAACAACGATCTAGAGTAAATTGTGTGATTCATACTCATTCGACCTATTCAAGTATACTAGCCGTTCAACGAAAGGCTCTACCAATGATTTTTGAAGAAATGATGGTTTTTCTAGGAGGAGGGGTTCCATGTTCAGAATATGCACTAACTGGAACAGAACAACTAGGGAAGAACGCTTTAAAAGCAATGGGAAAACAAAATGCGGTCATCTTAGCTAATCATGGTTCAATTATTGTGGGAAGAAGTGTTAAACACTGTGTTTTTGGAGCACAATTAGTTGAAAAAATGGCTAAAATATATGTAAAATCTATCTCAATTGGAGAAGTATTCGAAATACCTGAAGAGAATCTTTCAAATTTAATGAATCGTTTTCAAGAAGAATTTTCCACCATTTAATTCAGTTCAAAGAATTTTTAATAGATTCACTTTTCTAGAAAATGCTCTTCTTATCATCCACCAAATAATATTCTTTGGAGGTTTTTCTATTTCCTTTGGATTTCTTTCTTTTAGAGTTAAAGCTGATTTTGGGCACACTATAGCACATACACCACAACCGATACACGTATCTTGTACTTGGATCTTTTTATCGACAAGTTCTAGTGCATTGAACTGACATCTGTCAATACATTTTCCACAACCAATACATGCATCAATATCAACCGACATAACATAATCGGATTTAACAAACGCGTGGGGTTGTCCAAATTCAGATACACCTCTCAAAACACCACAACAACAGGTACAACAATTGCAAATGTAACTATGGCCCTCTTCGATATTCATTGAAGAATGAACTAATCCTGCTTCTTCAGCTTCTTGAAGAATTTCCAATGAACGTTCCATGGTTATTGTTTCTGTTTGATGACTATCCTTGTAAGCATTCTCTCTTTTTGAAAAAACTAAACAAACAGAAGTTGGATATTCACATGGTTCACCAATTAATCCCTTCTGCTTTTTACAGATACATTCTCGTATTCCCCAACTTCGAGCAGATCTAATCATTTGTTCAGCTTTGTTATATGGATGAATTTCTAATTCGGTTTTAATGACTCTATTAACTGGTACTATTCTTTGAATAGGAGGTTTGGTTGTAAAAAGAATATCGCCTTTAGTCTTTTGGATATACTCCTCAAATAATTGTGCAAATTCTCCATCCATTCGATGAATTTGATCTTCGTAGATACCTACTACAAAAGGATAGATGCCATATTTCTTCCCTTTCTTTGTATTTCTCACAAGAATCTGTCCTTTCTCTTCCATTATCTCAAGTTTTTCTCGAAGCTCATCAGCAGGAATTTTAAGTCTTCTTGACATTTTTTTTGCTGTCTCACCAGATAGTTTCATTTTACTTGCTAATTCTGCTTCATCTGGCTCAAATATCCATTCAAGCATACGAAGATGTGTTCCGTCTTCAATTTCAGGAAAACCATTTGGTATTTTATTCAATGTTTCAGATAATTTTACAAAAGGAGATGATAATTTTTCTGCAGTTTCAGTCATCAAAATACCTGTAATTTGAGCAAGAGACGTTTATTAAAAACTTTGAGTGTAATGGAATCTTAGAATAAATGAGAAGTATTTTACCATGTTTAACTATCTCATTCAATTTTGAATCCATGTTTACGTATAATATTAATCAAGGTTTCATCTAGAACGGAAGAGCACACGTCTGAACTCCAGTCACGTGAAACGATCTCGTATGC
>BPTM01000293.1 GCA_023705945.1 Candidatus Heimdallarchaeota archaeon | reverse complement strand
CTATCAGATTGCTAGAGCAAGGTTATCCTGTAACAGTCTATGATGAAACAGATATTCCAGGGGGGATTATGACAAGTTGTCTTCCTTCTTATCGTCTTCCTCCAGATTTAGCATTATATGATATAAACCGACTATTAGACCAAGGAATAAATCTGATAAAAAACACTAAGGTTGGAGAAGATATTTCTTTTGAAGAGATTAAGAATAAATATGATGCTGTTTTCATAGGAATTGGAGCTCAGCTCCCAGCTGTCTTAGAAGTTGAAGGTTCTAATGTTTCAGGAGTTTTAGAAGGATTAACTTTCCTAAAGGATGCGAAAAAGGGTATAACAACACCAGAATTTGGAGAAAAAATCATAGTTATTGGTGGTGGAAACGTAGCAATGGATTGTGCTAAAGTTGCACTGCGAATGGGAGCAAAAGAAGTCAATGTTGTTTGTCTGGAGACAAGAGATTTAGCATTGAAAGACAGAATGCCTGCTGATGTGTGGGAAATAGAAGAATCAGAAGAGGAAGGTATAATATTCTATAATGAACTAGGTCCCAGAAAGATAATTAGCGAGAAAAGAAAAGTCACAGTTTTAGAAACCATGATCTGTTCTTCAGTTTATGAAGAGGATGGTTCATTCAAACCAGAATTTAGTGATGAACCAGCTCCTGTTATTGAAGGTGATACAATTATTTTTGCTATAGGACAGAAATCTGATTTAACAGGTTTTGAAGAAATCGAAACAGATCCTAGTGGTAGAACAATTAATGTCGATCCTATAACCTTTGAAACAAATATTCCAGGAGTATTTGCAGGAGGAGATATTATCCCAGGTATACCATCAGTAGTCAATGCAATAGGAACTGGTGCTGAAGCTGCGATTTCAATTGACAGATATCTACGAGAAGTTGACATTAAGGAAGGTAGGGTTAGAGATATCACTAAGATAGATTTTGTTAGACTTGATAAAGAAAAACGTCCAAGAGCGAAAATGAAACGCGCCCCTGTTGAGGAAAGAATAAAGGATTTCAGAGAAATTGATTTAGGTTATTCTGAGGAAGAAGCTGTTCAGGAGGCACTACGATGTATCTCCTGCTCAATCTGTTCTGAATGTATGCAATGTGTTGAAGCATGTCAAGCAGAAGCTATAATTCATGATCAAGAAACCGAATATGTAGAACTCGATATTGGTGCAATAGTTGTTGCAACAGGATTTGACAATTATGACCCAAGTAATAAACCTGAATATGGATACAGTCAATCTTCCAATGTTATCACAGCTATTGAATTTGAAAGATTAGTTTCTGCCTCAGGACCAACAGCTGGTCATATTGAGATCAATGGAAAAGAACCCGAGAATGTTGTTTTTATCCAATGCGTTGGTTCAAGGGATAAAGAAGAACATGAATACTGCTCAAGAGTCTGCTGTATGTATACAGCTAAACAAGCTCATATGGTAAGAGACAAATTACCAAAATCTAAACTAACTGTTTATAACACAGATGTTAGAGCATACGGGAAAGGATTTGAAGAATTTTATAATAGAGTACAAGCTGAAGATATTGATTACAGAAGAAGAGAATTAGATGATTCAATTCAAGTGGTTGGTAATGAAAAAGGAGTAATTGTCAAGGCAGAAGGTCATCCTGATATTCACGCAGATCTTGTAGTTCTTGCAACTGGTTTAGTTCCACGAGAGGACACAAAAGAGCTATCTCGGTTGTTGAATATCAACATGAGTGAAGATGGTTATTATCTTGAAGCTCATCCAAAATTAAGACCAGTTGATACTTTTACAGATGGAATATTCTTAGCAGGATGTTGTCAGAGTCCAAAAGATATCCCAGACACTATCGCCCAAGCAAGTAGTGCTGCATCTAGGGTAAGTAATATCCTTTCCCAGAAAGAACTAGAAATAGAAGCCACAGTTGCAAAAGTTGATGAGAATTTATGTAGAGGATGTGGTCTCTGTATTGAATCTTGTCCATATACAGCTATAGAACTAATATCAATTAATAGAGATGGGAACACAGTCGAAGTTGCATATGTAAATGAAGCGCTCTGTAAAGGTTGTGGAACATGTGCTGCTGCATGTCTAAACGGTGCTATACATCATCTTGGTTACACGGATAATCAAATCCTTGCACAGATTCAAGCATTAGGAGAAGATGAGATTTGAAATCACTAATAATAGGATTAGGTAATCCAATTGTTGGGGATGATGCTCTAGGAATCAGGGTGATGGAAAGCATCAGAGACAACCTTCCTAACTTAGATAAAACAGATATTCTTGCTGATGTTTCAATTGCTGGAATAGGTTTAGTTGAATTATTCAGAGGATATGATCAAGTAATTCTAGTTGATTCAATTCAAACCGGACAGTACTCCAATGGAACAGTTGTAAGTCTTAATAAAGAAGATTTTTCGCTGGCTTCGCATACATCTGGTTATCACAATATGGATATTTTTACTGCTTTAGAATTCAGTTCAAGAATGTATAACGATATTCCAACTAGCATTAAAATTATCGGAATAGAGATTGTAAATCCTATGGAATTTAGTGATGAGTTATCACTAGAAATACAGAATAAATTTGAAAAAATCGTTAATCAAGTTTATCAGATTATTATTAACGAAACAAAAAAGGAGATTGAAATAAATGCTGCATAAATCTGTGGCATTTAGAATAAATTAAAACGAATGGAGAAGAAGAAAATGGAAGATTATGAACCAAATATCATAGGTTTTTTGTGTAATTGGTGTAGCTATGCTGGTGCAGATTTAGCTGGAACTAGTAGAATAAAATATCCCTCTAATATCAAAATTATTCGTGTCATGTGCACAGGTCGAGTTGAACCAGCATTCATTCTTGAATCTATTAAGAATGGTGCTGATGGGGTGTTAATTTCAGGTTGTCACTTTGGTGAGTGTCACTACAAATCAGGTAATTACAAAGCAAATCGACGTATTAAACTCTTGAAGAAGTTTCTTGAAGAGATGGGAATAAATCCCAATAGAGTAAAATTTGAGTTTGTTTCAGCTTCAGAAGGAAATAAGTTTGCTTCCATAGTAACAGAATTTGTTGAAGAACTAAAAGAATTAGGTCCTCTTACTCTCAATCTTATTCAATGAAAAATAAAAGAAAGAAAATAAAAAGAAAAACTAATGTCTTTGCGGGTCGAATGGTTTCAATTCTCCGACATGTTCACCAGGTGGTAGATAAGCTAGTTCGTATGTTTGATATCCACCAGTTAAGTTTCTTACGTCGTATCCATGAGCTTGAAGAATTTTACAAGCTAGATACGCTGTGAAACCTACCATACAGCATATATAAACTGGCTTATCTTTTGGTATCTCATCTAAACTTGAACGTATATATTCAATTGGAATATTAATTGCACCAGGAAGGCTACCTAGTTCATAATCTTCTGAATTACGAACATCGATTATTGTATTATTTTCTTTAGAAATTTGTTCTGCATCGTGCCAGTGAGATCGGAAGAGCGTCGTGTAGGGAAA
>BPTM01000292.1 GCA_023705945.1 Candidatus Heimdallarchaeota archaeon | reverse complement strand
TTGCCTGGTCTTAAAATCAGATGGTCTTTATTCATTAGTAAGATAATAGGTATTCTACCTTTCTTTCTCTTCATGAATGGAGAGGGAATTAGCAGTTCTGGGTTTGTTTTCTGAATAACTTTAGAGACATTCTTTCCAATTTGAGGAGAGAGTGCGAAAACAATAATACTTCGTAAAGCAGAAAAAAGTCTTCGTTTTTTCATACCAAGTACTTCAACTATAGTTGCACTCAATTTTTTCAAGCTTCTCCAACGAGAGGTTTGGGGAATATTAATCCAAGAAGTAAGATAAGGTGCAACGACAGTTCTATTATCATTAATGAGTTTCAAAGTATTTAGAAAAGTCTTAGCAGGTTTTGAAATGTGTTTAGAAGAATATTCTTTGTGCATAAGATAATGACAAGTTTGAATACTCTGTTCTACTTCTTGTTGAGACATGGAGGGAAGTGTTGAATTGAATTTTAAAGAGGGATGACAGAATTTGTTTAACTGCCATCTAGTACTAGTTAAGAGGTTTATTACGTAAATACGTTTAGCATTCCATCTATGAACAAGAGCATTTTCAACTCTAGGACTACGACCAAAAATTAGCCATTCAATAGCTTGATCATTCCACTGTTGAAGTAATTGAAAGAGCTCAATTACTTTCCTTTCCTTGTTAATAGCACCTTTTGATGCGATAGTAAGCCAGTAGTATGCGCTATCAGCAATGTTTGAATAATTCTTTGTTGTTTGTTGAATCGCTCGGACAGTTAAACCACGCCATTGATTAGGGAATAATCTTGATATTCCCATGGCAGCACTGATTGCGTTTTTATCGTGAAGAATATCATCTTGACGAACTTGCAGGCCTTTGACTCGTTGATTGGTTTCTTTTTCAAGTGCTCGTCTCTCCTCTTTAGACCCATTAAACCTGATTCCCATTTGATAAGTGCGTATAACCAATGGTTGATCAGGTATTAATGTTTGGAGGGACACGAAGTTTCAAAAGATTATAACTAGTTTGATATATAAAGTCGGTAAAACTGTAAAAATGTAAGAGAATGGCGCCGCCAGTAGGATTCGAACCTACGACCGATTGATTAACAGTCAATTGCTCCACCGGACTGAGCTATGGCGGCAACTTTCTACCGCGTTTTTTACAGCTCTTGTGTTTTTAAACCTTTTTTTCTTTGTATACTATTATGGGTTTTAGAAATAAATTAAATCACTTAAGTTTTGAAGGTAGAATCAATGCTAGGCATTATATAGTGTTACTACTAATTAGGACAAATGTTCCTCTCACTCTGCTTCTTGGAGGCACGATTACCCCAGTTATTCTTCAAAAGAAAGGCAAGAGTATTTAACTATTGAATAGACTAAAAAGAAGGTTAAGTAAGATTGGCAGATAATATTAAGGAATTTTTCAAAAGAGTTTTGTCATCAAGAATCATGAAAGGTTTTTTGTTGGTTCTGACTTTAGTGTGGGCCTATGCTCCGGTGGTTGCTACTATTCTTATTTGGATGGCTGGATGGATGGTTCCAATAGCTTTTATTACATGGTTTTTGTTTGGATTCTTTGGTCTTTTAGATCAGTTGATTAGTAAAATGCTTCTCTTAAAATTTATAGGGTTCACTCCAGGAGTAGTAACCTTACTTGTTTTCGAAGCCTTATTGTTCGTATTCGGCTTAGTTCTATTTACCTGGGGTCTAATCTATATAGTAAGATCCAGAGTAAAAAAAGAAGGTTTGGTAACCAGAGGACCGTATAGATTTATCAGACACCCCCAACACCTAGGTATCATTATCATGGCTTTACCATTTTCTCTCTATATCCCAGGAACTGAGGATTTAGGAATAGGAGTTGCAGATATTCTTTCTTGGTCACTCTTTGCTTTGATTCTGTTTTTATGGTCAGATCATGAAGAAAGACAGTTAGCAAAGAAATTTGGAGAAGAGTTTGTTGAATATCGCTCAAGAACTGGTTCTTTTCTTCCAAGGATTTTTAACAAAACAAAAGAGAGGAAGAATTTCTATGAAATAATATACTGGAAACGCTATCTTTTCACATTCCTTGGGTATTTATGTTTTGTCGCAGTTATGTATCTTTTAGCGTATATTCTAAGTCTCCCAGGTATTGAAATATTGAGCAATTATTAAAAGCAGATTGCAGTGAGAAATATGAAACATAACACAAATGAAACAGGTTTGGAAATTGAAGAGGAAGAAGTAAGTAGGAGCAATATTAAGGAAAGATTCAAGAAAATCTGGTCCTCAAACATTATTCAAAGATTATTGTGTTTTTTGTCATCAATCTGGATTTATGTGCCAATAATAGCTGGGATTATTACACCAATGATATACATGATACCTTTAGCTTATACTTCCTGGGTTCTTTTCTTTTCTTTAGGACATGCTAGTTGGGCAAACATGCTTTATGGTTTTGGTTTTGAGGGAAATTATCTTCCTCTTGGTATTTTATTAACTGTTTTTGAGATTGCAGCCTTTATTGGAGGGTTGACTTTATTTGTTTGGGGGTTCATTCAGATAGTACAAGCCAAAAAAAACAATGTTCATCTAGCTCAAACAGGTCCTTACAAATACATTCGTCATCCACAACACTTTGGAATCATTCTTATTTCGCTTCCCTTTGTTTTCTTTCTACAGGCTGGTTTTAATTTTAGCATTTATATAAAAATCCGAGCAGGTGATATTCTCTCTTGGGTTTTATTCTGTTTTATTCTTATTATTTGGTCAGATATTGAAGAAAGAAAAATACGAAAAAGATATCCAGAAGAGTTTGCCAATTATAAAAATAGAACTGGATTCTTCTTCCCAACAAGAGGTGATAAAGAAACTCTAAAAATTCAAGAGAAAAAGATGTATTATTATCTCATACGTTATCTAACTTTCTTCATCATCTATTGTATTGTTGTTCTAATTATGATCTTATTTGTGAAATATGTTCCTGGGGGGATTACTACTAAATAAATAATGCCGATGCATCAAAATAATTGTATGTTTAGGATAAACTCTTACCCAAGAATTGATATCATCACTTTTTTTAGTTAGTTGAAATGGGAGGTGTTTCTTAATTTACTGTTTTCTAGAAAAGGATATAGGATTTTATATCACTTTTTTCTTTTTTTCTTCTTTAGAAATTATTTTGTAGATTTTTCTTGAAAAATTCAAGAGTTAATTTATCGTATCTTAATCTTGCTTCTTGTCCTGAGAGAGAATGACCTTCATCACCTACTTCAACATATTCAAAATCTATTCCTTCTTTCATGTTTAATTGTAGCATTTTATCCCTGAACTGCCTTGATTCTCCAATTGGGCATCGTGGGTCATTAACTGCTTGAATCATTAAGATGGGAGCTCTTATCTGTTCAACATAATTTAAGGGGCTTCTATCCTCCCATAATTCTTTGTTCTCTTCATATGTTCCAAAAAGACTTTCAACGAAATTTCTGTAATTAGGCATCCCAGCATCATACATTGTTTTCCAACTTGTTATTCCTACACAAGCTGCTCCAGCATTCCAATTAGCTTCAGCATATTTGGTTAATTGAAGATAAGTCATATATCCACCATAGGATCCACCATAAATGCCTATATTGTTCTTATCAACAAAATCTAGAGTTTCAAGGTATTTCTTTGAATAGATGTAATCTTTTGCGTCTCCACCACCAATATCAAAGTAGATTAAATCTCTGAATTCTTTTCCATATCCGTATGAACCTCTGATATGTGGCGAGATGAGGACAAATCCTTCACTAGCCGCCATTTGTGCAAAAGTAAAAAAAATCCATAACAATCTCCCTCCTGGTCCACCTGGTGCTAATACTATAGCCGGATATTTCTTTCCTTCTACAATATCTGGTTTATAGATAACAGCACCTATTTCGCGCTCATCAAATGTTTTATACGTGATAAATTCAGGCTCATAAAAATCACTTTTTGAATACTCGGCTACAGGAGTTATAATAGGTATTTCAACATTTTTAGTTAAATCATATAAAGCTAAGACAGTTGGTGTTTGAGGATCAGAACGAGAGTAGAATAGGTATTTATCATCTCCTGCAAAATGTGCTCGATGTATTACACCTGGTATATCAGGAATGATTTCTTCTTTTGTTTTAATATTATAGATAACTGGATAGGATCTAACAGCTTCATTTCTTATAACTAGTAAGAATTTCTTATCATTGCTAATTTGAACAACTTGTTCTTGAAAATCACTACCACCAAACCATTTTATCTCCTTGGTTTTGGTATTATAGATTACTGCTTGAAGAACGCCTTTTGCATCTGTAGATATTAGTAATAATTCTCCATCATCAGATATATCAAATACATAATCCAGAGAATCGTCAGATAGTTGCAAGAGTTCCTTATTGTTTGATCCATCAGCATGAACCATCCAAATATCTAC
>BPTM01000291.1 GCA_023705945.1 Candidatus Heimdallarchaeota archaeon | reverse complement strand
ACTTGAGCTTATACTGGGCTATGACCACGCAGTCGCTGGTGGTAGTAGAGGCTATAGCATTCGCCCTGCCGAAAAATTCTACTCCCTTGCAGTCCTCTTCGCCCAGCTTAACCGTTTCGCCAGCAGGCACGGTTAGCTGAAGGCGAACGAGGCCACTGGCAACATTTAAACTTCCAAGAGGCTCTGCTGCCTGAGTTGCCTCAGTCGCTGCTGCCTTGGAGACATCGGTGGCAAAACCGTCATAGAGCTTTATCGTTTCCGCTACTGTATGCTGGTTATCAATGGTCAAGCCAAGGAGATCTGCCCTCTTGTGCTCGTGGGCATTCCAAAGTTTTCCACTACCAATACCACCTGATACTGCTGCATACGCTTCAGTTTGCTTCGTTGGCATCGCTTAACCTCCTATGCCCCAGCCGACAGCCACTTTATCTCATCCAGATAAAGTATTGGCTTGGGCGTTATATGCGGTGGTGGCACCCCTCTTTCCATCAGGCAGCGGTTAATGGAAAACTGCATAGTGGCTTTCTCATAGTCCACGCCATCATCAGCATACAGCCTGAGGATAATTGGCTTCAGCTTGTAGACCAGGTAGAGCTTAAAGGTGGGGTTCTCCACCGGGGAATCGCTGGGCTTAATTGCCCCCAGATACTTGTAGGCATCGCTGCTGATGAGCGGGCTCATGTCGGGGTAGTCAAGTCGATACAACGGGTAAGCAGCCGGGAAAAAGACGTGGCACAGGTAGTTGCCCGGCTTGAACCCGATGAGCACCTCGTAAAGGTTGTCGGTGACATCGGGGTACAGCTTCTCGCCGGCATCCTCGTTGGACAGATTGACGTCCTTGTAGCAGTCCTCCTTAACTATCCAGGAGAGCTCGTAGCTCACCTGCTGCTGCTTGGCGATACGAACTGTCTTCCCCTTAACATGGTCCAGGGTATCGGGAAAGTTGTTGCTGAATTTTACCCAGTGGTTAACCAGCAGGATCTTGGGGCGCGGCTGGACGCCGGCAAATACCTCGGTTGGCCGCACTTCAATCATGGTAACACCTCCCTGTCTCTTCCTCTATTTAAGAGATGTACTTTAATAACCGATAATATTGGCCAGGATTCTTAGATAACCGCTGGTGGCACATCCGCTCGTAAGCTGGCCTCCAAAGATAGTCCCGGAAAGGACAAGTCCGCTCAGTGCATTTACGGAACTATAGCCAGATTGCATCATTAACCCTGAAGTAAAGCCGTAGAGGTCATGGCGGCGCAGTATCGGTATTATTATATCACGCCGGTTGCCTGAGATACCTCCCCCTAGCGGGCCTTAGAGGGCGCCAACCCCTACCTTGACCTCATTAAGCGGGGCGGCAACATTCTCACCAGGGTAGCCACTGATCTTGGTATCGATAGAGATTACCTTTTCTACGGCCCCGACAAGGCCAATACGAACCGGGACACCGCCACTGACATACTGGGTATCCATAAGCCGGTCTTCGTAGACAAGGAGGCGGCCATCAGCAAATCTCGCAATTATTTCACCCATAGTTACCTCCTATTAAGCTGTCGCATCCAGGCCTTCGGCTTTCAGGTAATCATACTCAGCGAAGACCAGGCCGAATAGAGCAATCTCAACATCGATGTTGGTTGTCCCTGAAGGGTTGGTAGCGCCAGTCTGCAGGTCAAAGTACATATCGCAGTTGCATTTGCCACCGGGGTGGAGGGTAATCCTGCCCGGCATGGGGACTATCTTGAACAGCTTGTCTGCCTTGGCAATCTTGCTGTAGGGCTCGACGCAGTAAGGGGCATAGGGGTAGTTGTTTACCTCCCACTGAACATAGAGCAGCCTTGGTGCTGGCTTATAGCTGATAAGACGGTGCCAGGCAAGTACAGCACTGGCATTAGCCTTGCTGCTGGCATAAAACGCCCCTCCACCAAAGGCATGGGCAACCTCAGTTTTAGCACCGCTGGCGGTAGTCAAGGTTTGTACCCAGCTCCACAGCTGGGGGGCCAGGGATGTGGGGGGGCTCCCCTTCAGGTCCTGCGGCCCGATAAGTCTGAAGCCATACTGCCCGGTTGACGATTTCAGACCGCCAAAGGGCAGCTTGTCAAAGTAGCC
>BPTM01000290.1 GCA_023705945.1 Candidatus Heimdallarchaeota archaeon | reverse complement strand
AACTTAGTTACATGTTCTTAGCATTTACACTACGAACTGATGAAGGATTGTTTGCTGGACAAATGCATTTGTTCTCACACTCAATTTTCAAAGCTCTACTCTTCTTGTCAGCAGGTGCAATTATACACTCTGTTGCTGAAGAACGAGACATGAAGAAGATGGGTGGATTACGCAAAGACTTACCCTGGGTTTACGGATTTATGATGGCTGGTGCTCTTGGTTTGATTGGTCTACCAATTTTAACTAACGGTGGATATTCAAAAGAACTGATAATAACAGCTGCTTTTAACGCAGGAAATTGGTTTATCTTTGTAATAACAGTACTAACAGCTTTCATAACCGCATTGTATGCAGCAAGAATGTTCTTCATGATCTTCCATGGTAAGAACAGAGGAGCTAAGGTCCACAAACCTAAATATATAATGAGAATCACAATAGGGATTCTAGCTGTGCTTGTCGTAGTAACAGGATTTCTTATTGAAGGTCCATTGCATAACCTATTCAGCGGACATGCTGACCCTTATGTACTAATTAGAGACTTTGAAGTCGTGCCTTTCATTTCTGCTCTTGTAGCAATTATCTTAGGTGTCGGAACAGCCTTCTTGTTATATGGTAAAGGTCAAACTGAAATAAGTATCATTGAGAACAATAAAGTGTTGAAAGCTTGTAGAACTTTTGTAGCCAATGGTTACTACATTGATCACTTGTACAATCTAATTATCATCAAACCTATTTTCTGGATAGGGAAACAACTTTCCTTCTTGAAGACTGGTAAAATTAATTGGAATATGCTACTTGGATCCGCAGTGGCAATAGTTGCCATTGTTGTTTTAGTGATGGTGATGGTCTAATGAATTATCTATCGTTAATACTAATTATCCCTCTTGCAGGTGCTGGTTTACTCGTCCTATTTGAGCAAATTAAGAAATACCTGATCAAGATGAAGATAAATGCTAACAGTTTGAACCATGTAATAGCAAATATCGTAGCTTTTGGAGTATTCGTATTCAGCTTTGTTTCAATATTCGCAAATGGTATCTGGACTTTGAACCAGACCACTGACGGATTATTGGAATATGGACAATTGCAAGCGATATTGATTACAATATTCAGCTTCTTAGTTTGGATGGCTGTTCTCTTCAGTGTAGAATACATGAAGGGTAAAAATGGTTTAGGATTCTACTACGCTCTAATCCTGACATTACTATCAGGCTTAAGTGCTGTAACTATGGCAAACAATTTCTTCACCCTATTCATTGGATGGGAAATGTTTGCATTAAGTGGTTATACGCTTGTCGCTTTTGATCGTATGAAAAGAGGATCAGTAGAAGCTTCATTGAAATACTTCATTATGTCAACTGTTGGAAGTATGTTTGTACTTCTTGGAACAGCTTTAACATACGGAAAGTTTGGATCAGTAAATTTCGCAGTAGTACGTGGTTTAGCTGGAACAGAACCCATAACAGGTGCAATCATTGCTCTTTTTGTTATTGGATTCGGAGTTACATCCGCAGTGATTTTCCTAAATGCTTGGTTACCTGATGCACACTCTTCAGCACCCTCAACAATATCTGCTTTGCTTTCTGGCATAGTAGTTAAAGCTGGTGCTTTTGGTATCTTTAGAACCATATTCTCTGCATTTGGTAATGGATATTTACTGTCTACTACATCAGCATTCATCACTTGGATAGCTATCTTCACAATGTTTGAAGGAAACTTCCTTGTATTCTACCAGTTTAGAAGAAAGGATATTATAGATTTCAAGAGAATACTAGCTTACTCAACTACAGTCCATTTAGGATACATCCTTCTTGGTATAGGAGCTGGTACTGCCGCTGGTGTTGAAGCATCTATATTCCATATACTAACTCACTCTTTAGGCAAAGGTTCCCTCTTTTTGCTTAGCGGAATAATTATTGCAGCCATAGGCTCACGTGATGTTCGTGAAATGAAAGGCATTGGAAGAAGATCACCTCTAGTAGGTATCTTTCTAACTGTTGGTCTTTTATCACTTGGAGGTATTCCAATTACTGGTGGTTTCTACTCAAAACTACTGATAATCATATCTGCATTCGACGGAAACCATAGTGTTGTCCTGAACATTCTCATTGTGATAATGGCTATCATTAATTCCCTACTAGCTCTTGGTGGTTATCTTTACATCCTAAAGTACATGTTATTCGATGAACCTGATGCAAAAACAGCTGATAAGATTAAAATCCCAATAGTACAAACAATTGTTATGGTAACAATTGCAGTATTAATTATCTTCTTAGGTATTTGGCCAGATAGTATACTGCATTTAATTAACTTAATAGTAGTTTAGAACTGGGACTATAATCCTACTTTTTTTCTTTTTCTTTTCATTTATCTTCAGAAATTACTGACAATATTTTTAATCCCCAGCATAAGTTTAGAATATGGAGATATTAGATTATGTTAACGCACGTTATGAAACTTGGTTAAACTTGCCGAAGGCTTTCTAACCGTCGTTTAAATGGCTCCCCTACACGTGCGATGAGGGGAAAGGATCGAGAGGAAGGAGTGTACCTGAAAGGGAAGCAATATTCTTTGATGCATTGTTGTGAGTGTTTACTTGTTGTCCACACTTTTTGCAAGGAGCAACATCATACTGACCAGATTGACGAGCAAGAACTCCTCCACAGCCATAATGAAGTGTGCTGGTGTGATAAGGAAGAACTGCTTCTAACTGCACAGTATAGCCTAATTCCAAGGAAGCTAACCAGACAGCTTTCTTGTAAATTAACAAATTATCAGGCATAGTGTAAATAGCCTTAGCTAACGCTCCTTTCGTTCCAGTTGGGTCAACAGTTAGATGTTCAATCTTCAATTTTTTACACTTTCTTTTCACCATCACTGATGCAAGAAAGTGGGGGAGGAGACGAGTAAGCTCACGAAGGATTCTGTGACGACGAGTATAGACACGATTGAGTTCACCTTTCAACTTGCAACAACCTTGAGAATCATACTCTTTTCGCTTGCGAAGCAAACCTCGAGTAAGTTCAGGGAGGGCTTTATCACTAAGGTGGGTATACTGTTCAGCCAATTGCAATAAGTCTTTAGGGAGAGGAACAGGGGCGTTGAACGCGACCATATATTGTCCTAAACGATTAATGTCTACTCCAAGAACTGAGGTTTTCTTTTTAGGAATTTGCATAACATAGTGGTGAAGAAGCGTATTTGAATGGAAACAGGCATGTGTTCCTTCTAGCACCACATCTACCCTAGGTTTGAAGCTAG
>BPTM01000289.1 GCA_023705945.1 Candidatus Heimdallarchaeota archaeon | reverse complement strand
TGAGGCACACATTCGCTACGCAGTTGATGCGAGTGACATCACTGCGAGTAGTTCAAGAAATGCTCGGTCACAAAAGGATATCCTCCACGCAGATCTACACGCACCCAAGCCAGGCAGACCGAGACAAGGCCATTGACAGCCTGCCGGCAGCGCAACAACTTGACTCGTAACCTCATAAAACTATTAAAAGGAGAGAAAATGAGTAAAAAGATTCAGACCATCGAGAAAACAGGTAAGGGCTGGAAGGCTGGAAAGCTTGCCGGCATAATATGTACAATCGCCGGCGTTCTGATGAGTTGTGGCGGACAGGAAGAAGGAGTGTTCTTAGTCATCGTGGGACCCGTGATTTATTTGATTGCTAAAATCGGCGCTTGGTGGTATCACGGCTAAGCCGTACCGGTACACGGATAACCTTAACCACGCTCTTTTACATCAAAAAAAAGGCGATGTCCGGGAGGAGAGGAAAGCAAAGCCAGACATCGCCTGAAAATAATCAAGGGGCGGCCATCCGTAGCCACCCGTAAAAAAAAACCAGCTAACGCTCTGCATTATACAAGGTCGCTGCGAATAGTCAAGCCAAAACTTCAACTGAAAGGACTCAGTAATGGCCAGCGACTTCAAACACTACCGGATGCCCGGCTGGATCTGGGCGATTCCCCCCAAGGTCCTCAATGGTGAAGACAAACGATTCCTGTCTTTTATCTGGTGGAGTGGCTTCCAAACCTGTCACTGTCACAACTGGTGGTTGCAGCTCAAATTTCACTGCACACGCCGAACCATACAACTCCGAATCGCCAAGCTCAAGAAGCTCCACCTTATCAGCGTCGGACAGCCCAACAACTACCTCCGGACCCTGTACCCCAGGCCTCACAAAGACCTCATGGCCTGGTTCACCGCGATGGCAAAGCTCAAAATAATACCCAAGCCATTCAAGGCTCGAAGGGCACCGAAAAAAAGTGTCACTGAGGGGCGCAAATTTTTGCGCCCGTATTAAGTCATCTAAGAGATGATAATAATTCTTGTGGCGGAAGCCCTCATCAGGGCAAACCCGTGCCGCTACCGCGGCACTTGATTTGCGAACCTGATTTGGGCTGCAGAATTGATAACCGGCCGGCTTGCCGACCGGATGCCGTCCTGCAGAGGCCGGCACGCCGTCCGTGATAGCTGGAAAAGAATCCGCGAATTTGGTATAATCCAATGATGAAGATTAAATCCTTGCCGCCGGCGACGGCCGGCAAAAAACGCCTGGCCTTTTGGTGGTGGGTGGAGCTCGTCACCTTTGTCCTGGCCTCGATTTTTTTCTGGTACCTCATCTGGGTTGATCGCTTCTACCTCTGAATCGGGGAACACCAACTATGGGAACGCCAACGCTACCAGGTGGACCGGTCGGAGACGACTGTGTATTGTGCTTTGCAACCGGTGCCTGCCCAACCTTTATAAATATACAAGTGACCGGCATCGAGCAATGTCCCTGTGCGCTTCATGATGTCCCCACCGGCTTCTACACGCTGCAGCAATCAATCCCGGACCCGTGCACGTGGGAGTACAAGGACCTCGAGCACGAAATTAAACTATCATACGCATCGGGTTTGAGCAGAGTATGGATTCGAGACGTTGACGATGTTGCGGTCTTTTACTTCTGGTGTGATGTAGCGTCCGACTGTGCCAAAAACTTTGACAACCAGTATGGAGAGTGCAGCCCCCCCAACCAGTGCGGTTACGATGGTAATGTGATTGTGGTATAATAACTGTCATGAGTGATTACCATTTTCCAGATGAATATTTGCCCTACCACCTGGCCTGGGATCTAAACCTGCTGCCAGACGAGGAAGGCATGCACGAACACGATGATCTCGGTGACAGCAAGCATCAAGTGTTGCTGGCAAGTCACAATATTGTTTCGTGCGTTTGGATCGAATACGAAAAATAAGAGGGTACAAAACCACACACCGCCTACAGTTAACGCAGCACAGCGCATCCTCGAGCACTTTTTTCTTGACAAACAGCCCAAAATCTGATACCTCACAAAAAACGGCCAAGGATGGCCGTTGAGAGCTCTCTTTTTTTTTCAAGTAACAAGGAGGTTGCTATGAAAAATCGTATCAATCCGCACGTTCTCAATTTGTTCTCACCCTGGCATTCGCCTACCATGCGATTCGCACTTGCGCTCTATGGTGGCGGCATCATGCAGGTATCGGGAAGTATCGCTGGTGCAACACACGCACGTAATCGCTTCGGCAATTACATACGTGCCCGGACCAAACCAGTCAACCCTCGCAGCGACCGGCAACAGGAGGCCCGCGTTAGATTTCAGTACCTTGCTGAGTACTGGCACAGTCCCGCGATGAGTGACGTGGAAAGAGGCGCGTGGAACTCCTACGCCGCCGCCGTTGCGATGAATAATCGCATCGGACAAACAATCCACCTGACGGGCTACAATCACTTCCTCAGAAGCAACGCCTCTCTGCTCGCTGCCGGCGGCGCCGTTGTGGAAGCCGGCCCGGCAATACAATCGCTGCCGGGTGCCGATGTCACGCTTGCCGTCTCCGGTGACAACGGTACACAGCTTTTGTCCGTTGCATTCGACAACGCACGAGGCTGGGCCAGCGAGACTGGTGGATATCTGCTCATTGAAATGGGACGGCCGCAGCTTCATACTCGCACCTTCTTCGGCGGGCCCTGGCGTGTCGCTGCAGCTATCGCCGGAGTAGATTCCAGCCCGCCGAGCTCGCCGCAGACAATCGCCGCACCGTTTACGCTTACGCTTGGCCAGAAGGTGTGGGCCAGGGCAAGTATCGTTCGTAAGGACGCACGCGCAAGCAATAAGTTCTATGCACCGTCATTTGAAGTCGGCGGCTACCTGGACACTTACGGCTGCGAATGGGACCCAGCCCCGGTCACCGACTGTCAGTGTAACTACATCATCGGCGGAGCGTTTAACGGCAAGATCTTCTACAAACGCGTCACCCCCGGATACTACATCTGGTGGGACGGTGTCGACACCTGGAACATTAGTGCCATTTTGGGAACGCCCGGCGCGGACTTCTGGACCCTGCAGACTGCGAGTCCGGTCGGCGTTTACACTATGGGCGGCACCGCAACTGGATCTCCGGAAGTCTCGACATTGGTGCACGTGCCGTAATAGTCGCATAGGTCAAAAGCATTATGGTCTATACCTGTTTGCCGTGGCCGTATGCTGCGAAGGCGATAATTCAGCACGAGTTTGACGTTGACCATCTGAACGTATGGGTGACGTTCCGATTCGCAATGCGAACGTCCTCGGATCTACTTGCCGAGCCGATCGTTCATGATGTGATGCCTCCGCTTAATCTTTGGCTTTGTGAGGTAGATGATGTTGAGAAGGCCGTCACCGTCTCCGCCTGGCAGGATCCCTGGACCCTGTTATTGACTGTGCCGGATATCGCAGAAAATCCCGACAGGGTTTTGCTCGAATACAACGGCCCACATGAAGACTTGCGCATCAGTTGGGAAAAACAATGGGAGCCCTGGGGCCCGATACTTTCGCTCGATATCTCATCGTAGGT
>BPTM01000288.1 GCA_023705945.1 Candidatus Heimdallarchaeota archaeon | reverse complement strand
CGACCACCGAGATCTACACTCTTTCCCTACACGACGCTCTTCCGATCTTATTGCGAAAAATAAAACCAATACTAGAGCAATAAGACATAGTGAAATTAAGTCAATGACTTTTTCTATAACTAAAGATCCGATCAACTCGCCAGAGGAAAGTTCGGGAGTAGTTTTTTTTAGATAAACAAAACGAGATACATCACCTATTCTTCCAGGTAATAAGGAATTAATTAGAAAACCTAAAGATACACCAATAAATGATTTTCCAAAACGCAATTTGCCTACTTGTAGCAGTGTATATCGGTAGGATTTTAATATCATTAAACCCACAAAAATGGAGCAATAAATTATGAGAGTGGAGATCCTTATATTACTTATTTGATTAAAAAGGTCATATTTCAGAAACAAAAAAACTATAAGCGAGATTATCAAAGCGTTTGAACCTAAAAATAGAAAAAACTTGGTGAATTTATTTTGAAGAAATATTTTTATCGCGATCCACATCTTTCGGCTTTTTGTTAACGTTTCAGAAAAATCAGCATTTTCTTTCTCGTTAATGTGTTCTTCAACTTTATTCATCTTTTAAAGCTCCTAAATAAGGTCTAAGATGTAATTGGTGATTGTATTCGCACCTGATTTATCAATGTTATCTTTATACTCTGGAATTATTAAATTATCCAACCCATTAACCCAATCCATATCTTGAAATTCTTCTTGAGATAAAATTTTTGTACCCCCTACTTCAAGGGTTTTCTGAAGGAGAATTTGAGATTCAACATTTGATTGAATTGGAATAAGTAGCATCTTAACTTCATTTATAATACATTCACTTAAGGAACCCCAACCTGGTTTTCCAATAAAAAGATCACAATTTCCAATCCAATTTTGGCTTTCAGTTTCGTCAGAAGGAATGCTTGGGATATCACTCTTAGAATCATTGATATTGGAAGTGAAGAAATGAACTGGTAAAGAAGGATTTTGTTTAAGTTTTGAATCCAGTTTCTCTAAGTTCAGTGATATATTCATCCCATAAGAGATATACGCAGTTAAGTAGTTTCTTGGAATTTTAAATCTTCGTTGAAATTCATCTTTAGTTATCGTTTTATTTCTTGCGAAGAAACCCACATTTAAAATCTTCTTTTTTCCTAATGGGATGAAACTTTCCAAATCAGAGAGTGGAAACCTGATTAGGATATCTGATTTTTTATATGATTCATATAGACTTTTTGAGATTTCTTGTTGTATCTCTTTAGATTCTGAGTCTTTAACGTACAAATTAGCAAAAACAGAATACCAATCAAAATTTGATGCAGCTATTGAAAACAAATTCAATTCTTCAGCTAAATCAAATGCTAAGGGAGATATATCCGAGTATATAATGGAATTTGAATAATTACCAACTATTTTCTTTAGTTCTTCTATTTTCTCCTCTTTTTGTTTAACATAGAACTCAAATGCATTAGTGAGAGATTTTTTAATGTCTGGTTCTAATGAATATTTTTTGTAATATAAACCTAGATCTGTTTGAAATTTCTTTATTTTAACGCGATTAATTATTTCTTTATTATTCGTTTTCAAACTTTGGATAAAAAAGTCGCAATGTTCATTGGGACCAATAAAATGAATATCTACCTTTTCGGATTTTTCCATAATGTCTCTAACTAGTGCAATAGTGCGGGTTAAATGCCCGAAACCAAAGCTAGAAACAAATATGAATAAATTCAACATCAACTTGTTTTACATGCTTCAATATTTAAAGATATTAGTCTTTTATGATTCTTGAACTAAGTAATAGAAATAGATAAAAAGTATTTAACGGAAAACTTACAATAATGACAATGAACACATTGCTAATTTTAACTTACAATGAAATTGATGGATCAAAAGCATTGTATGATAAGATTCCATATGATCTTTTTGACGAAGTTTATGTAATTGATGGAAATAGTACTGACGGTACAATAGAATTTTGGAAAGATAAAGGACATAATGTATATCTTCAAAAGATACCCGGTAGAGGCGCGGCATTTGTGGAAGGCGTTGATATAACTAAAGGAGAAAATATTCTTTTCTTTAGTCCTGATGGAAATGAAAATCCTGCAGATA
>BPTM01000287.1 GCA_023705945.1 Candidatus Heimdallarchaeota archaeon | reverse complement strand
AAAATGCACCTTGATCTGTCCAAATATCAACATATTCTGCTAAATTTCTTCTTTTGATTTCTGGCAAAAGAAGCATCATGCTTTCAATATATTCCCATTGGTTTCCTATGAAATCTTCAGGTTTAACGTGACATCCTAGAAAGGTTGGTATAACATCTATTGGATGTTTTTCATTAACTTCATTTATTACTTCTAGGATTTTAATTTCATCTTCTGCGTTTAATCCATATCCAGATTTTGCCTCGATTGTTGTAGTACCATGCACTAACATTTCATCTAATCGTTCCATAGCCAGTGCTACGAGTTCTTCTTTAGAAGCAGCTCGTGTCTGATTGACTGAGTAGGATATTCCTCCTCCTCCTTTTGCGATTTCAGGATATGTTTTTCCTTTTATTTTCAAACTTAACTCATGAGATCTGTCACCTGCAAAAACCAAATGAGTATGAGAATCTACAAAACCAGGACAGATTGTTTTATTTGAACAGTCAATTATCTCAAAATCGCTTCTTGTATACTCGGCTAGTATCCGAGAAGAATCACCTATGGCTTCTATCACTCCATTACGCATTACTAAACTATCAGGAACTTCATTTGAGTAAATAGGTTCATATTTTGTAACATTACCTAGAAAAAGCTCAGACGCACTTGTTAGAATTATTCCTTCTTTTTGATTAGAAATCATAAAACTCATGTTTTTAAGAAAATGCGCTAATTTAAAGTTTACTTCAAAATATTTGAAAAAAAGAAATAATGGGAATGAGTTTTTCTTTGTTTACTCATTCAATTAAATAGCAAGAAGTTTCAACCTAAGCTTCCGATTTCTTTTTCAACATCTTCTAGAATTTCGCAGGATTTG
The DNA here is from genome assembly GCA_023705945.1 of Candidatus Heimdallarchaeota archaeon. GTDB lineage: Archaea > Asgardarchaeota > Heimdallarchaeia > Heimdallarchaeales > Heimdallarchaeaceae > UBA460. The sequence continues at coordinate 2,723 of BPTM01000287.1, read as the reverse complement.
ACCAACTCTTTCATAGCTGTATGATCATCATACAATGGTCTATCTATATCTAGGAATTCTACATGTCGTCTAATAACCTCTTTAGCTTTAGCTACACCATCTCCAAATTTAAACTCTCGAAAGTCTAAAGCTTGAGCAGCAGCCATAAATTCTATGCCCAAAACACCATATGCATTATCCATTATTTGGAAGTTCTTTATTGCAGTGTTCATTCCCATGGACACAAAATCTTCTTGATCTGCAGCTGCGGGTATTGATTGAATACTTGCAGGCATAGATAGTATCCTCATTTCTACGATTTGCATATCTGCAGTATATTGACTAAGCATTAATCCTGACATTAAACCTGCTCCTTTTGATAAGAAAGGTGGTAATCCCACGCTTAGAGCTGGGTGATTTAATCTATTCATCCTTCTTTCAGACATTACACAAACCATTGTTATAGCAGCTCCAATCATATCCATGGGTAGACACACAGGTGTTCCTTGGAAGTTAGCACCGGTTAGCGTAATTTTTTCGTCTGGGAAGAAGACTGGATTATCACCTACACCATTCAACTCTATTTCAACTTGAGATCTTGCCCAGGCTAAAGCATCATGAACTGCACCTAGTACTTGGGGTGCTGAACGCATAGAATATGCATCTTGAACTTTAACTTTTAGTCTCCCTTCATACAAATCTCCACCCTTGAAAAGTTTGGATAGTGATTTTGCACATCTAACTGCTCCAGGAAAACCACGGATTTCATGTAACATTGGAGTATATGGTTTCATATTACCCATTAAAGCTTCAATAGACATCGCACAGGCAATTTCTGCTTGCTTTATGAACCGTAGAGAATCATAAAGGAAGATTGCACTCATAGCTGTAAGAAGATTTGAACCGTTAATTGCGGCTAAACCATCTCGAGCTTTTAAACCTGGAACCTCAATACCTGCTTTGTCCATAGCTTCTTTACCTTCAAGTAATTCACCTTTATAGTAGGCTCTTCCTTCACCCATTAGTAAGAGAGCAATTTGTGACATAGGTGCTAAATCACCAGATGCGCCTACAGATCCTTTTTGGCAGACAAATGGAGTTAATCCCTTATTTAGCATTTCAACTAGTGTTTCAGCAATAATCGGTCTATTTCCTGAATTACCGTGAGCTAAGACGTTAATCCTACCTAGCATTGCACCACGAACATATTCTAGAGGTGCAGGATCACCTATGCCTGCGGCATGGTTGTAAATCAGATATTTTTGAAATAAACCAACTTCTTCATCAGTTAGAACAACTTCGGAAAATTCTCCAATTCCAGTGTTCACACCATACATGATTTCTCCAGCATCTATTTTTTCTTCTAGCATTGCTCGACATTTTATCATCCTTGCCATTGCATCAGGATGTAACTCGACTTTTTCATTATGTCGTGCAACATTTATTATATCTTCAATTGTTAATCCTGAACCTTTTATAATATAAGTCATATTCTAATCCCTTGATGTAATTTAAGAAGACTATAGGCCTTTCATTTAAAATTTTTGTCCATTGGATTTGAACAATTACATTATATGGTTTATTTACTGCATTTTTCGGTTCAGTATAAATATCTTTAATGTTAGAAAGCATAATGGATAAATAGCACACAATAAAATGAGTTTAGGTAATAATGGAGCATGAAGTTATCATTTTAGATGGAGATTCCTTGACAATTAATAGTTTGGTTGAAGTTACTAGATTTGGAAGAAAAGTAAAAATTGGTGAAGAAGGAAAAAAGAGAATTGAAAAAGCAAGAAAAATCTTAGAGGAAAAGCTTGAGAAGAATGAAACCATGTACGGTATTTCAACAGGCTTTGGAAAACTTGCTGATACAATTATATCTCCACCAGAAAGAGAACTACTTCAAAAGAATATTATTAGATCACATAGTATAGGCTTTGGTCCTTACCTTCCCGATGAAATTGTCTTAGGAGCAATGGTTATAGAACTTAATTCCTTCTGCAAAGGAGGTAGTGGAATAAGACTCAGAACTGTGGAAATGCTCGAGAAGCTAATCAACAATAATATCATACCATTAGTACCTAGCATTGGTTCTCTAGGAGCTAGCGGGGATCTTTCTCCTCTTGCATATATTGCAAGAGTTCTCATAGGAGAAGGGGAGGCAAAATATGAAAACAAAGTGCAAAAGAGTTCTGATATCCTTTCGAAACTCAATTTATCACCTATCAAACTGCATGCAAAAGAAGGGATTTCGCTAATCAATGGGACACATGTACTAACTTCATTTGCTGCTCATAATGTTCTTGATTCGGAAAATATATTGAAGAATTCTGTACTTGCCATAGGTTTAACATTGGAAACTTTTGATGGAAATGTTAATGCATTTTCCTCATTTATTATGAATCTTCGTCCTCATAAAGGTCAGATGAGATTTGCCAAATCTGTTCTTAATGTTCTTACAGGCAGTGATTTGCTTACTAAACAACCTAAAAGGATTCAAGATCCATATTCAATTAGATGTTCACCTCAAGTCCATGGAGCAATTCTAGATGCAATTGAACATAGTAAAAAACTAGTTGAAATCGAAATCAACTCAACCACTGATAACCCTCTGATAAATCAAACAACGTCAGAAGTAGTATCTGGTGGTAATTTCCATGGAGAACCAATTGGATTAGCGATGGATTATTTGGCTATAGCTATGACAGAACTAGGTAACATATAGATCGGAAGAGCGTCGT
>BPTM01000286.1 GCA_023705945.1 Candidatus Heimdallarchaeota archaeon | reverse complement strand
GACCACCGAGATCTACACTCTTTCCCTACACGACGCTCTTCCGATCTGGTATTTCAATATCCTCACTCCAACTCAAGCATTAAGTGTGAAATCAACATATCTGAAACCTGAAGATAATATATTGGTCATGACAGGAGATAAGGGGGATTTAGCTTGTTATATTGCTGAATTAACTAACAATAAGTGTCCAATCACTATAATTGTTAATAACAAGCTTCAACTAAAAGCAGCAAGAAGACAAATAGAGAGAACAAAGAGTAAAGCAATAAGAATCAAAAGGAGCCCATTTCTAAAATTCTTAAACGAATATCAAGAAATCAAGTATAGTGTTGTGTTTCTAGAACCACAGAATTCCAGAACTGCAATTATGCCTACATTTTCATCAAATTTGGGAGTCTCAAAGCTAAAAAAAATTGCTGCAGATCAGAAAGAAATAATCACCAATCTACATCGCTGTCTCTACAATCTAGCAAATATCACCTACTTCACTCATTCGGTTGATGTAAGTGAAAATGAAGAGGCATACAATCATGCTATGAGTAAAGCATACTATGAAGATCATAAGTTTACTGAAGAAATCAGACAGTTACAAAAGAAAAAGATAGTGTTTTATAGAGAACTCCCAGAAGAAACATATTCGGATTATGCTTTCGAGCACAAGAATTCTACTATTTATATTGACCCAGTGAAGACTAATAACTCTGGTGGATATATAGCCAAGTTCAAGTTTGGAAAAACAGACAAGAATGATAATTGAATTTATCTCATCATATGGGTATCAAGTTCATTCACTAACCAGATGAAGGCTTCTTTGATACCTTTACCATGTAATATACTTGTGTCAAAAACAGCAAAAGTCCTATCTTTTAAATCAAGATGCAATCCCAGCATTTGAATAAGTAAAGGAGCTTCAACAGCACCAGGAAGATCTTGTTTATTTGCCATGATTAAAGTAGGAACATTTTCCATGTAAGGATTATTGAAAACATGAGTCTTAAGAACGTCACGTGCTTCAGGAAGACGTTCAATATCAGCAGCATCAATAACAAAGATAACAGCAGAACAACCTGGATAGTGAGCTTCCCAGAGGAATCTGAAGTGTGATTGACCTGCAACATCAATCGCAGTTATTGTCCATCCTTCAAACTCAAATGATTCAATATTTTGTCCAATTGTTGGTGTAAGATTTTCAGCGAATTTCCCAAACCTCATAAAACGTGTCAAAGTAGTTTTTCCAGCAGCATCTAACCCCAGAATCAGGATTTTTGCCTTTTGTTCTCTCTTAAGCTTTGTTCTTAACCAAGAGGAAAATGACCCAAACATACTCATTATCTGACAATCCGTATTGTTATCTTACTTTTAGTGGACGTTTTATAAGTGTTTTTTTTGTTTTATTACTATCTGATTCATCTGCTCTATTTTCTTATTAAAGTTTTTCCAGATATGCAACAACGTTTTAGATATTATTTTCACTTATTGGGATATTTCCACTTAACTTCTGATTTTTATGTCGGTATTAAAAATATTTCTTTACCACTTTATTTTAAAATTTCTTCTTCTTTTTCACCTTTGTTATTCTTTTTAGCCAATAAACTAAAGATTTTTAAGAGGCGTATTTGGAAAAAGAGTAGTTGAATTCAACACATTTTGGTGAGAAGTAGTGACACAAGGTTCTAGGGAAAATGAAAATCTGGAAATAGTTAACAAAAATGTTGTTATAGGTCCTGATCGTTTAACAAGATTTGAACGTGCTAGAATCGTTGGAGCAAGAGCTTTGCAATTAAGTATGGGGGCACCAGTCTTATTACCACTTGAAAATTTTGAGGATAAATCCCCATTAGTTATTGCTGAAATGGAGTTGCGAGCTAAGGTCTTACCATTAAGCATTAGAAGAACCCAACCTAACAGAACCTATCAGATCATAGCTTTACAAAGATTGAGAGACATACAAGCTATAAGGGAAATCTAATAAAAGGGTTATTTACTGCTCCCAGAAAGAAACAAATAAAAATACCAACCAAAGCATTGAAGTGAGTGACAAAAATGGTCAAAATTCCTGAATTAATGTTCAAATACTGTCCAAAATGCGGCAAACATGTCAAGATGAAAGTGAAACAAGAGAAATCTGCCAGAAGAGCAGGTGGATTTTCTGCAATGGCTAGAAGAGAGAAAAGGACAAGACGAGGTTATGGGAATAAAGGAAGATTTAGTAAACGTCCAGTCACTCAGACCAAAATGGCTTCTAAAACATCTAAGAAGGTTGATTTAAGATTATCTTGCCCTGATTGTGGTAAAAAATGGGTTCTTTCTTATCCAAGAACCAAAAGAGTAGAATTCATCAAATAAACAAATTTTCTATTCTTCTCTTATTATTATTTTTCGCTTTATTTTTCATTCCCTACAAAATATTTTATATACTTTGCAAATTTTGGCTTTTATAATGAGCATGCTTTATGAATTTGAAGGAAAACTATTATTCAAAGATAGTAAAATTCCAATCCCTTGCATTAAAATCTATACGGATGCTGAAAGTTTAAAACAATTTGCAGAAGAGATTGGTAGCGACACAATGATGGCTAAGGGTCAAGCTTTAGCCGGAGGTAGAGGAAAAGCAGGATTAATCAAGAAAGTAACAAAGGATACTGCTGAGGAATACATTAAGAGTATAATTGGTAGAGAACACAAAGGAAAACCAGTTGCAGCTGTAATGCTAGAAGAACTAGTTGAAATCACTAAAGAATATTATTTAGCTTTGATGTTAGACAATAATTCAGGTTCATACCTCATGCTTGCCAGTACTATGGGAGGTGTAGATATTGAGGAAGTTGCTGAAAACCACCCTGATGAAATACATCGCACGTTACTTCCCATCAATACTGACCCCCAAACCTATCATTTCATGGAATTAGGTAAAAGGATGGGCTTTAAGGCTAAAACACTAACACAATTTGCAAGCATTTGTGTTAAGATGCTTTTAATGGCACTAAAACATGATTTAACACTTATTGAAATCAATCCACTTGTTATCACTCCAGATGATAAGCTAAT
>BPTM01000285.1 GCA_023705945.1 Candidatus Heimdallarchaeota archaeon | reverse complement strand
ATGTTGTAACAATTGAAGGCTTAAATCAAGAAAACTTGAGTCCCATTCAACAAGCATTGGTAGATGAAGGAGCAAGTCAGTGTGGTTTTTGTACTCCAGGATTCGTAGTTAGTTTGACTGGGTTTTTCCTAAATGAAAAACTTGAGAAAAAAGATATTCTAACATCTATTGAAGGGAATTTATGTCGATGTGGAGCATATGCTGCAATTATAAGGTCAGCAGAAAAGTTAGCAAGGGAAATCTCTGTTGAGGATAAAAAATCTAAAGAAAGAATCCAACAACTCATTGAAGAGCGTATATTGCCTGCTTATTTTTCAGATATACCAAATCAGCTTGAAAAATTAAAAGAATCGAGTGAAACAAAACTGCTTAAAAAAGGGACTTATGTTGCTGGAGCAACAGATTTGTTAGTTCAGCAGGAAAGTCTATCAGATCCACTCTTTTTATCAGAAAAGGATCTCTCTGGAGTATACTTAGATGGAGATTACATCTATATTGGTGCAACGACAACTATGGAAGAAATTCGCATTTCAGAAGAGCTAAATGCTCTTTTCAATACTAAACAAGATATTTCTCTAGTTTCTGCTTTTCCTATTAGATTACAAGCTACTTTGGGAGGTAATCTCGTTAATGCTTCTCCCATTGGAGATCTTATCATCTATTTTCTTGCTCTAGACGCAGAAATAAGTCTTAAGAATGAAAGAGATAGGAGAATTATCAAACTTAGAGATTTCTATATAGATTATAAAGTAATGGATATTGAGGAAGGGGAGATAGTTGAGTGGCTTAGAATCAATAATAAAGAGAAGTTATTTAACTTTGAAAAAGTAGCGCGAAGGAAATATATGGACATAGCTAGTGTCAATAGTGCTATTTCATTTGATTTGAACAATGATAAAATACAAAACGCTCATTTATCTGCAGGAGGAGTAGCTCCTGTTCCTAAATATCTGGAAAATACTTCCAATTATCTTGAGAACAAGAAGATCTCAGAAGATATTATAAAAGAAGCTGTAAAAATTGCTGATTCTGAGATTAGTCCTATAGATGATGTTCGAGGATCAGCTCGTTACAAGAGATTACTCTTAAGACAGTTAATTTATGCTCATTTCTTAACACTTCTTCCTGAATTGGAGGTATTATTATGAAGGATTTAATTTCTCCTCACACTCGTGGTGAATCGATTTATGTTGATGATATTCCTGAACCAGTAAATCTACTATATGCTGCGGTCTATGCTTCAAATATACCACATGGAAAAATCATATCCCTAGACATAATAAAAGCAGAGAACAGTGAAGGTGTTTGCAAAGTTCTTATCGCTAAAGATATTCCTGGAAACAATCAAATAGGACGTCTTATTCAGGATGAAGAGCTCCTTGCAGAGAAAGAAGTTCTCTTTATTGGTCAACCTATTGCAGTAGTTTTAGCTGAAACAAAGGAACAAGCTAAACAAGCAATTAAGCTAATCAACATTGAATATGAAAAACTTCCTGCAGTATTCGACTCTCGTGAAGCGGCTAGAAAAGGACTGCTAATTTCTTCTTCACGCACCTTAACGATTGGAAATATTGAATCATCTTGGGAAAAATGTGCAACTGTAATCGAGGGGATAGCTGAGTCAGGGGGTCAAGAACATGTATATCTTGAAACACAAGCTTCACTAGCTATACCAGATGAAAATGGAAGAATAATCATTTATTCTAGTACTCAAGCATCTACAACAGTTCAAGGTACAACTTCAAAAATTCTAGGATGTGATATGAACTTAATTGAGGTTGATGTGAAACGACTTGGCGGAGCTTTTGGTGGAAAAGAAGACCAGGCGACACAATGGGCGGCTATTTGTGCACTTGGAGTTTACCATACAGACCGACCAGTAAAGCTAGTCCTTACTAGACGTGAAGATATTATAATGACTGGTAAACGCCATCCTTATTCAACTGATTATAAGATAGGTCTAGATGAAGAAGGTAAAATACTTGCTTTTTCTGCTGAATTTTATCAAAATTCAGGAGCTGCAGCTGACCTTTCGACAGCTGTTCTTGGAAGAACACTTTTTCATGCAACTAATGCATACTATATCCCTAATGTCCGTGTAACTGGTTATCCGTGTAAAACAAATATCGTTCCTTTCACTGCTTTCAGAGGCTTTGGTGGTCCTCAAGGAATGTTTGTTATAGAGTGTGCTATTGCACATGCTGCTGAAGTAACAGGTATTCCAGTTTCTGTTTTACAAGAGAAAAACTTGCTCCAGGATGGAAATCAATTTCATTATGGGCAACAAGTTGAGAATTGTAACGCAAAAAGAAGTTTTTCTCAAGTTGTTAAAGATACTAATTTTGAAAAAAGAAAAAAGGAGATAGAAGATTTTAATGCAAATAATCGATTTACAAGAAAAGGTATCTCTATAATGCCCATTTGTTTTGGGATATCATTCACTTCTTCTTTTCTTAATCAAGCTGGAGCACTTGTTAATGTTTACAAGGATGGTAGTGTAAGTATTAGTACAGGCGCAATTGAAATGGGTCAAGGGGTTAATATTAAAATCAGACAAATCGCAGCAAAAACCCTTTCTATTAATCACGAAAGGATTCGGATAGAAAGTACAAGTACTAGTCGGATAATTAATACTTCACCAACTGCTGCAAGCACCGGGACTGACCTCAATGGAAAAGCGGTAGAGATAGCTTGTAACAAGATAATAGATCGATTGAGAAATGCTGCAGCTGAGAAATTAGGTGGAAATGCAATTTCAATAGAAGATGAGTATGTTTATCAAGACGGAAAAAGAACAGAGATCTCTTGGAAAAAACTTGTCAATTTAGCTTATTTACAAAGAGTTAATCTTTCCGCTCAAGCATTTTATGCGACACCTAGAATTCATTTTGATACTAAAAAAGAGAAAGG
>BPTM01000284.1 GCA_023705945.1 Candidatus Heimdallarchaeota archaeon | reverse complement strand
CAGTAGAAAAATGTAGAAAAAGATTTATCTTCTTACTCTATCTTCTTCCCACAATAAGGTTCAATAGTTATTAATCTAGAATATTTATCCACTCAATTTCCTCTTCTATTTTATGAACATCAATTTTAGTTGAACTACTCTTTGTTATCAACCTTTGAATATGTACAATTATCCATTCAAAACTTCCGCGGAAGTTAATTTTCGACCACAGAAAGATAAGTATACTAAAGAAAATCTGAACGAAAAGAGCGAAGAGAAAAGACCACAGGAATCCTTTGAATCCTGAAAAGATTTGTTCTTCAAGAAAGTTTACATCAAATGAAGGACCTAATGTTAAATTTAGTAACTAGCTTGGAAATAATTGGAATATATCTATAACAAAAATAGTTAGAGAGATGATTGACCACAGTCTTATGAATCTTAAAAACCTGTTATTTGCAAAATTCGTAGCTTTTCCTCTAAATTCTATTAATCCAAAAACAAACATTATCATAGCAATTTGTCCAATAGTTAAAAACAAATAAGTTGGTAGTTCAGGTGGTTTAAGCAGAATTGATTGAGGAAAATCGTTTGCTACATTGAATATTATGAGTATAGTACTGACTATTGATAGTATCAGTATCAAAATAATTCCCCCCAAAATAATCTGCTTCTTTCTATTTTCTGGTTTTTCTAAAACAATGCCCAAGATAGAACCTAGAAAAGAGGATAAGAGATAAGGAAAGATGGGATCTTTAGCATCTACTAAGATTAATAAAAACCATTTTTTGAGCGAAAATGGTTCAAATGAGTTAATAATGGAGTCAGACCAAGAACTAAAAAAGGGTGTTACAACCAAAACTGAAACTCCTAAAATCCCGTAAACGATAATATTTCTAATATATTTTTCATAACCACTATTAATCATTAGTAAATAATGTATAACACTAGTAATAATTATACACAAACCAATAATATCTAGGGGACCAAATATCCAGAACCCTTCCCATAATAAAGAGGCAGATTGAAAAGATCCTTCTATGATACTTCTTCCAAGATAACCCTCATATCCAATCAGTTGGTTTTTTAATCTCCCAGCTAATAAAATTAAAAATCCTGTTAAAATCTGCTTGAACAAGATGTTTTTATGTTTTGTACCTTCCCTAGCTTTCTTTGTCATAACATATGAATTAACACTTGCAGAAAGAATAACAAAAAACGAAACCCACATACCAAAGTAACCGATAATAGCTATGATGATGATAAAAAGTACGGGTAAATCTGAAATTATTGACGGATTTTGTTCAATCCAGCTATAATCATAAGATGTCATAATAGAATGAATGAAAACCATGAAGAAGATTGCGAAACCTCTCAAAATGTCAAAAGAGACAAATCTTGAAGAACGATTTGATTCTTTGAGAACATTTTTCGATATTATTTCATTCATTTAATCACCTTATACTAACAAGATTTTTATTAGTTTAATAAGAGTTTAGTGGTTTAAAAAAAAAGAGCTAAATTTCTTTAAGAAAGGGGAAATTTCCAAGCAAACAATAACATTTATTTAGTTTTGATGCAAAATATAACGATTCATAGATGTGATAGATATGTCTGAAGTAGAATCAGTTTTTATTGAACCACTGAAACTTACAGAAAAGTTCAGTAGGTATACAAAAGGGATTTTGATCAGTTTATTCATTCTTATGGTTACAGCTTCTTTAGCTACAATAGGAGAAATAATTGGTGAATGGATAACTATGACAATTGGTTATGTAATTGCAGGAATTTGTAGCGTATCAGCTCTTGTTTTTGTTGCTTTGTTTCTAGCAAACATAAAGAATTTTGATAGAATAGACCCAACATTAAGACCAACAACGAATAGAATTTTCGTTTCATTGCTATGCGCGTTCTTCTTCGCTATTGCCGGTTTTGCCAGTGTGTATGGTGATGTAAGAGAGATGGATGTAACCTTTTTTGTTTCAAGGCTATTTGGACTCCTTGCACTTGCATGCTTCTTGTGCTTCTTCATTTCAATCAATCGTTTGTTTAAAAAACTACAAGAGTCAGGAAAATATCCAAAAAATGAAAAAATTAGAAAATTCTTAGTTATACTAGTGATTATAGTAATCATAGAGACACTTTTAGATACAATATTAAGACCAATTCTTGTTTCGTCTCTCTTAGATAATGGGTCTTGGACATACGAAAGGTATACTACAGTGATCAACAAACCTATGTCATGGATAAATCTTTCTTTCCTTCTAATAGCTATTATCTTCATTTGTTATGAGTTATACAAACTAAGCAGTCAATGGTTAAAAATAGATAACGAGATTAACGAAGAAAATTTTCAACTTCCTTTGAAATCTTTTGATGAAGTTTTCGAAACACGTAATTTACTGTTATCAATCATGCTCTCTTTATCATTGCTCATAGCTTTCGCATATGCTTTTAGCTATCTTCTAGTTATATCATTTGGTGATGTCTTACACGCTTATCAAAGTTATTATGGAAGTACTCATTACTCTATTTATTCCTATTTGTTAGATCAGGTAAGTATATCATTTGGACCATTTGTGGGTATTGCAATAGTATTTGCTGTTAATTATATTATTCGAATGGCTTTTCATTATCACAAAATATCTCAGTTAAACAAGAAAACAGCAAATTATGGGATCATCATGGTTGTTCTATTTATTACTAGTCCTTTCGTTATTATTGCCGGATTTTTCTTTAATATAGGATTTCGTATTAGTAATGACGAACTCTACTTAATTTCAAGAATCTTAATAATGATAGGAATTCTTCTATTTTCCATTAGTGCATTCTTTATGTACAAGACGCTAAAAGAGTTACAGGAAGCAAAAGATACAAAGAGCAAAAAGGATGAGGACAATACAACTGCTACAGGATTATCTCAGAAAATAGGAAGAAGCTTGAAATATGTAAGAAGCAATTTCGAATTACTTTCTCTACTACTCTCAAGTATTCTAATATTTATTCTTTTATTACTAGATACAATAATAAGATCTGTAATGTTCCGTCAGTATTATGGGCATGGGGATTCTTATAGTGTCCGAGCATTTTTTGTAGTAGATTCGAATTGGTTAGGTTACATAGTATTAGTTATATTTACTTTAGCCATGATAGGCATTATTTACGGTATAAATTCCAACAAGAATATCATTCTCAAACTATTACCTGATTATGGTAGAATACCTGTAAAAAGAAAGAAATCTCAAACAACCTATCCACCTGTAAGATATACAAAAGCAGTTGAAAAGCCCACTAAACAAGTTTCTCTTATCGTGGATGAAGAGAGAGAAGGATTAATAGTATGTACAAGTTGCGGAGGATATTTAGAAGAGAAGTTTAGATTCTGCCCTTCGTGTGGTATTCAGGAAGAAAGAAAAGAATCTGTTCCTAAAGCAAGCTTCTGTGCCAATTGTGGTGACAATCTAGATGATAAATTCAAATTCTGCCCTTTGTGCGGAATCCAAATAAAATAACTGTGCGAATCTTTTTTTTCGTTTTCTTTTTTTCCCTTTTTGCATTAAAATGAAAAGAGAAAAGGAGGTTGTGACAGAAAGCTCTCCATACAATAACGAGCCATATCCAAGAAGGTAACCTTAATGCAAGCTTAAAAACTATACTTGTATGATTATTTTTTCTTTTCTTATTCAACATTAGGACCAATTTCTTCCTTTTTCAAATCTTTTGGGAAAAT
>BPTM01000283.1 GCA_023705945.1 Candidatus Heimdallarchaeota archaeon | reverse complement strand
TATTATCCAAGTCATAACTTTTGCTAATATTAAGAAAATAATTGGTAAAAAGCAGTTCACAATGGAAGCTGAATCTGTGGAAGATTTACTTGATAAACTTTTTGCGGAATATGGACAAGAGTTGAGGGATGAATTGTTTGATGAATTAGGGAAAATTAAATCTGTCTACCGAATAATTGTGAATGGTAGAAACATCAATCTATTGGATGGGTTTCAAACAAAATTAAAAGATGAAGATATGTTTGTACTTATGCCAGCAATAGCTGGTGGGTAGAAAAAATTATTTTTCACTGTGGTATAGGGGAATGCTTTGAAACTCGACCAGCTTCAATGTTTTCTTTTTCTTTTCTCCTAAATTCAGAAAATTCTTTAGCTGTCATATAGTGTAAAGCTGTTTCAGGGCAATATATCACGCATTGAGGGTCACCATCGCATAGATCACAAGTCATGGCAATATTAGAAACTGGATGCATGTGCATAACTCCAAAAGGACAAGCTTTCACACACTCTTCACAACCTGTACATCTCTGTTCATCAATTTGAATAGCTCCGGTTTTCTCTGACTTTGATATAGCATCTTCTGGGCATGCTTCAATGCACTTATAGCATAACCTACAAGTTTCAGGGATAGTTGTTCCTTCTATTTCTACCTTTTTTACTCTAATTCTAGAATGTGATGGAGCATATAGTTCTTCATGATAAAATGAGCATCTCAATTCACATATTCGACATCCATTACACTTTTCTTCTTGCGCAAAGATACGTCTCTTAACAAGTTCAGTCATTATCCATTCCTCCTTGATACCAAATTATATTCTTCTGCTTCTTCTAATAATCCAAGTTCCTGCAATTTCTCTTTTGTTGGATATCCTGTTTCCCAATCCCATTCTCGGAGTTTATAATAGTCAGGTAACATTTTATCCAGTTCTACAACTTGTCCTTTGGCTGGACCTTCTGGAAGTGGCTCATTAGTAAATCTTTTTGGTAATCTATCTTGATCTTTTCCTATTCCTTCTCTTAAATTGAATAATCTTTCTAAATTGTAGATTCGTTCTCCTATTCTCATAAGATTTTCAGCATTCAAATCCATCCCTGTACCATATGCAATAAATCTAGCCATATCTTCTGGTTTTACTGCATATGCTGAGAAACACGTGTATTTACACATTTCAGCTGAGTCTACGATTGCGCCTAGATTTTCATGCCAGACAACCATTCGAGCTTTGCTTTCCCATGCATGGGGATCAACTGCTTTTTCGGATCCAAACCACTCGACACCAATTTCAGGATCGTATCCGAGTAGTTCGAAATTTGGTAAGGCTGCTAAATGGTCTGCTCCTCTTGTTGCTGTAGCCCACCCCAATCCAAATGCTTTAGCAGTTCTTACATCATATGCTGGTGGTTCCATTCCCTTTATATGATGAGCATAATCTTCTGAACCTTTCTTTATTTTCGCTGCTACTCTCTTGGATCCTTCTGCTAGTAAATCACCTATTCCCTCTCTAAGAGCTATTTTTTTTATCAACTCTATCATAGCATCTTCATTTCCCCATTCAAGTTCCAATCCATCAGCTTCTTCTTTTGTCAATACTCCTTTTTCATATGCTTCCATTGCAAAAGCAATGACATCTCCAGTAGAAATTGTGTCTATACCATATTTATTGCAAAGTTCATTTGCATGATGTATTGCAGCAAGATTCCCTACACCACACTTTGAGCCTAAACAAACGACTGTTTCATATTCTGGGCTACCTCCTTTAGTACCTGCATATTTCCCAGTAGTTACTTTGGAGTATTTCCCACAATGAATTGGACATGCAAAACAACTTTCCGATTTAACTTTGTATTTTTCGTCAAAAGTTTCTGCTGATATCTCTTCATAGTGTTCAAAAATACCTGTTTGGTGATTTCTTGTAGCTAATCCGCCACTAATAAATGCAAGATCTACAAGAAAAGATGTCCCATAATACGATAAACTGGGATAAGCAGGATCTGCATATATTTTCTCTAAAGTTTCATCAATTAATTCATCAAACTTTGCGGTATCATTAACTTTTACTACCCCTGTACCTTGGACTGTTATTGCCTTAAGATTTTTGGAACCCATAACAGCTCCAACACCAGTTCTTGCAGCTGCCCGAGAGAGGTTGTTTAAAATAGCTGCATAACGGACAAGATTTTCTCCTCCTTGACCTATAGATAGGATTTGAATTTTCTCCCCAAGTTGTCCCCTAAAATACTCATCTGTTTCCCATACATCTTTTCCCCAGAGATGTTGAGCATCTTGAATCTTAACAACATCATCCTCAATTTGAATATAGACAGGTGTTTTTGCTCTTCCATGGATGAAAATGGCATCATAACCAGCATAGGCTAGCTCAGGAGCAAAATGACCACCTGCATTTGCATAACCGATTCCTCCAGTTAGTGGGGATTTTGCTGCAATTGTATAGCGATTTGAAGACGGGGCTAAAGTTCCTGTTAGTGGTCCAGTGCCTATAACAAGAATATTTTCCGGGCTTAGAGGATCAATACCTTGTTCAAGATTGTCAAAAAGATATTTGATTGCTATACCTCGTCCACCTAGATAGTTTTCAACAAGAGAGTGTTCAAGAGCCTTTGTTTCAATTTTATTTTGTGTTAAATCTATAACCAAAACCTGATTTCTATATCCTTTATACATTGGAGTTGTATCATTCAAGATAAAATACAGACTGTAAATTAAAATATAAATCTTGCTTCACCAGATTATTATGTTCATCATTTACAGTTTGAGGTTCTACATCCTCAATTTCGAAGGGCATGAGGTTGGTTTCTTTCATTACTCATAAATTATTTAATATCTTCAGTTAGAAATTTTTTTATAAGAATAGAACATAATAACCACGTTTAGAAACTATTATGAGCTGTGCAAAATGAAGAAAACACACTTCTCTGAAAAAAATTCTTCTATGGGGAAAATAGAGCATAAAAAGAAGAAAAGACAGCTTAGAGTAGGCTTTCCTAGATCTCTGCTTTATTACAAATTCCATGTACTATGGACAGTGTTCTTCGAAACATTAGGTGCTGAAGTAATAGTTTCTCCTCCAACAAATAAAACGATAAAGGATGTATCAGTGAAAAGCGCACCAGATGAAGATTGTTATTCCACAAAGCTCTATTTTGGACATGTTATGTATTTAAAAGATAAGGTGGATTATTTCTTCATCCCCCGTTTTAGTAGTGATCACAAGACGGATATAAGTTGTCCAAAATTCATTGGATTGGCAGAAGTATTAAGATCAATGTTCCCTGATTTACCCCCTATCTTAATGCCATATTACTCAAAAGCAAAAGATGGCCACGGCAATTTTCGTCTCATTATAATTGCTTTTTCACTTGGTTTTAAATTTACAAAAAATCCTTTTAGAATATTGTACTCATTTGTTAAATCTTTTAGAAAGTATAAACAATACCACGATGATTTGTATATCTCTGAGGACGAGTTAAAGCGATGGGAAAGGGATGGATTTGTCTTCAATAAAGAGATATCTACCTCTAAGAAAACAACTCCATTTAAAATAGCGTTGGCAGGTCATTCTTATGTCATAAATGACTCATATGCATCCTTGGGTATTAAAAATATGCTTCTGGCGGAAAATGTTGAGATTATAACTTCTGAACAATTACCTAGATCTGTAATAGAATATCAAATGTCAAAACTAGATAGATCGG
>BPTM01000282.1 GCA_023705945.1 Candidatus Heimdallarchaeota archaeon | reverse complement strand
TAACTTGAGTGTTATAGATAATCGACTATATATACAAACACCAACTAATAAAGAAAACACAAAAACAAGGATAATAAAAACCAAGGAGAATAAGCTTATTAATTTTGATGATTTATTATTTTTATGCAACACATCTTTCTTTCACCGCATTTGGATGATGCAGTAGCTAGTTGTGGGGGGACTATTGCGAAACTTGTATATCAGAGAGAAGATGTTCTCGTTTTAACAGTCTTCACAAAAAATCCTGACATTAAGAAAATTCCTAAAAAGTTTCATAAATTTGCTATTTATGTTCAAAGAAAGAAGGAAGATCAAAAAGCTCTCGATCGACTAAGTGTTGACTACAAATGGTTGGATATAGAAGAAAGAGCCTATAGACCACCTTTACTCAAGAAACCTACTGATATTTTCAAGTTTAATCACTCAGATGGTTTAGAACAATTCTCTAACATCACTAAGATTCAAGCTGAATTAGATAAGCTTATCGAAAAATACCCAAAAGCTAAATTTTATACACCGTTAGCAATAGGAAATCATTTTGATCATGTTGAAGTGTTTCTTGCGTCTTTGATGTACATGGTTGACTATGCAATATTTGAAAAATTCCAGTTCTACATAGATTTCTATGGAATGATTAGCACTAAAATAAGAAATAAACACTATCTAGGAAAAAAATTGATTACTCTAGGAACAAAGAAACCTGAGACATCTAGTTTCAAACTTTTTATGATTTCAACAATAATGAATTCAATGATCTCGGGGCATTCCATAGAGAGTTTGCTTCCCTCGAAATATCTCGATATTGAATGGGTGCTAAAAACCAACTCGATTAAAGGTTATGAGAAACTTAAACTTTCTGCTCTGGAATGCTATGAATCTCAGATTAAGCTTTTTGGTCAGAGAACATTGAGAAAATTCTTTGAGAGATATCATAACAACTGGGATAATTCGGAATTATTTTTGCAATCAAAAATACACTAAAATTTTAAGGCTTTCAGTTATTTAATCAAATTTGAAATTTCATTATATTTCCGAAGATTTTATTAATCGAGTATAAAAAAATACACTATGTCAAAAGTCAATCTTCCAAACATCGGATTAGGTACATGGATGCAAAAACCAGAAGTTGCTAAATACTCCACAATTGAGGGAATAAAGATTGGATACCGTTTTATTGACACAGCACGAGCTTATAAAAACGAGAAAGGTGTAGGTGAAGGATTAGCTGAGGTTATTGACTCTGGAATTGTAAAGCGAGAAGAACTATTTGTAGCTACAAAGGTATTCCCATTGAGTGTTAGACCAAGAGCTGTTAAAAGAGCTATTTACAAATCCCTGAAAGAACTGAATTTAAGGTATATTGATCTTATGTATGTTCATTTTCCTGCATTTGTTTTCGGTTACTCACACAAAAAAACATTGGGAGTATTTAGTGAACTTGTTGATGAAGGAATTATCAATCATATTGGAGTTTCGAACTTCACAATAAAAATGATGGAAGACGCGATAGAATCTATTGATAAACCTATTTTCGCCAACCAAATAGAACACCATCCTTATCTTCAGCAAAAAGAACAGATGGAATTTCTCAAACAGAAAGGTATTGCAATAATCTCATACTCACCTCTAGGTCGAGGTAAAGTCTTAGATGACCCACTCATTAAGAATATTGCAGAGAAGAATAAGATAAGCACTGCGCAAGTTTGTTTATCTTGGTTGATGAGTAAAGGAGCTTACCCTATCCCAAAAGCATCAAGTCTTGATCATCTGAAAGATAATTTTGCAGCAAGTGAAGTTACTTTACCTCAAGAGGATATTCTACAAATAGATAAGATAAAAATAAGTCAGAGGTATGTTCACCCTCCATTTGTCTCACCAAAAGAATGGTTTGTATGAAGTAGAAGATAAATTTTTTCTAATCATTTTGGAGTATTAAACTTGGTTGTTTATCTTCAACTACAATAAAGGATTTTTAAACAACTTATTATTTCACAAAAATATATTTGTGAACTTATGCATTAGGTTCGAATCAAAATGGACGTCAATAAAATGACTAAATTACTACAACTCCAACAAATCAATATATCAGCTACTTGCAGTGACATTGAAGATATAATAAAGAATACAATGCTTCAACTAAAGCGTGATGGAGCTGTGCTTGGTTTAAGTGGCGGTTTAGATTCAGCTGTTACAGCAGCGCTCACAGTTCGAAGCTTAGGTGCAGAAAAAGTTCATTTTCTCAATCTTCCCGAAAAAGACAGTAAACCCATTCACAAAGAACATGCAAAATTCATGGCAAAACATCTTGGAGTGAAGTTAAAAACAAAATCTATTACTCCTATCCTAAAAGCAGCTAAAACCTATAGATTGCTTCCCATTCATTTAATACCTTTTAGGAAATTACGTGGAAAAATAGTTGAATATGCGAAAGCTAGATTTTTTGATAATAAGAGCGATAAAATCCTAGAAGCTAGGTTGAAACCAAAAGCAAATTCTTGGATTGCAAAAGGAAATGCTTATGCAGTTACCAAACATAGAATGCGAATGGTTATGATCTATCAATATGCTGATCGCCATAATCTTATGGTTGTTGGAGCAGCTAATAAAACAGAATTGTTGACAGGAACATTTTGTAAATGGGGAGTTGATCATTGTGCGGATGTTATGCCCATAATTCATATCTATCGAAGTCAATTAGAAGAGGTAGCTAAATATCTTGAAATACCTGAAGTTATACAAAATAAACCTCCGGATCCTGATGTTTTACCTGGTATACCAGATAAAGAAGAATTAGTTGGAGAAACAACAGTTGTTGATCAAATACTTTTCAGTCTTGAAAATAATAACGATTTATCTGAGTTCTATAATCGTTATGGAAAGGATGCAGTGGATAGGATAGTTTCCTTAGTCGAGCTTTCTAAACATATGAGGGAATCACCATATAGATTATAACTATAAATCTGTAACAAGATAAATTCATTTTAGTTCGAATATATTTTTCATTATTCTTGATCTCTTCTTTTTGTTAAAGCATTAAGTTTATTAACAATATGTAGGCAACCTACATATCACAAACGGTGAAATGAAATGGCAATTCCAATAGCGTTAACATTAATCAACTTCCTACATGAATTATTCACTGTACTTTGGATAGGAGGAATGCTTCTCTTAGTATTAGTCATAATGCCTGTATTAAAGAAGCAATTTGAAAAAGAGAAATTGAATCAAGTTAATAAAATGATTAAAAACAGACTGAGCATATTTACTTATGTCTCAATTGTAGTTCTTATGGCTACAGGACTATTATTGACAAAACTAACAGACCCAGCTGGGACTACTTATTTCATATCCTTTGTAAGCTCGTATGCTACATTATTATCAATCAAGCACATTCTATTTATTTTAATGGCACTAATTGCTATCTTCAGGAGCGCTATATTGGATAGGATTAAGGGGATAGAAAAGAAAGTAAGAAACAAAATATCAAAAATACTTCTGCTACTAAATGTTGTCTTTGCAATCGCAGTATTATTCCTAAGTTCTTACCTAGGAGTAATAGCAATTCTGTAATTTAGGGTAAAATTATTAAGACCCTTTCTTCTTTTATTTTATAGATTTGAGAGTGAGATGATGAGCGAACCAAGTAAGGAAAACATCTTGGAATCAGTTCCCATAGTGAGAACTTTGCTACTTTTTCTCTTAAGAGACAATCCCAAATCTTCAGGATATAGATTAATAAATTTAGTTAAAGAATTTACGGATGGACGGATTGAACTCAAAACAGGTACTCTTTATCCAGAATTGAAAAGAATGGTAGAAGAAGGACTTTTAATTCAAGAAGAACAAATAACAGGAAAAAGAGTAGCTTACCTTTATTGCTTAAATGAAAAGGGAGAGAAGGAGCTCAAGAAACTTATCAGTGCTATTAAAATCAAGAAAGAGGTTTTGTTAGATCGTTTGATCAAATAAATTTTGAAAATCAACTTCAGAAAATAGCTATTGAAACACCATAGATCAGAGCAGATAGAGCAGCTGCAATAGGGAATGTTATCACCCAGCTTATAATCATCTTTGTGAAAGCCTTTTTATTTGGACGTTCACCTTTTACCATTCCTGCACCTACTACTGCAAAAATTAGTACATGGCTTCCGGAAATTGGAAAACCGAAAATCGTTGCTAAGAACAGTGTAATGCTTGTTGCCAACTCTATACTAATCGCATCAGAAGGTCTCATCGCTATAAGACTGTTTCCAACGTATTTTATAACAACCCTACCAATGAGTACGATCCCTAAAGCTAAAACAACTCCTGTTGTAAGGGTCAGTAAGGTTATTAGCGTACCATCTGTTAATTGACCTGAATCAATCAAACCATACATTATTCCCAAAGCATTTGCTGAATCATTTCCCCCTCGACTTATTTGAGTCCATCCTACTACTATTATCAATACGTACCCGAAGCTTCTTTCTAGTTTTTCTAAACGTTCTAGCCCTTTCATATGTTTTGCTAAAATCTTATCTAGTAAATATTTAAGCAAAAATGCTCCAAAGAATCCCATCAGCGGAGATATAATCCAACCTAGCGCAACTTGTCCCATTGTCGACCAATCCAATGAAGTTAAAAAACTTTGGTCAGGTTGGAAGCTCCAAACAATAGCTACTCCAAAAACAGCTCCTACAACTGAATGAGTTGTAGAGATAGGCACTCCTATAAGCGAAGTAACTACTAACCATATTGTTGTGCTTATAATAATTGCAATAAGCATGCTTACGCTATATTCCA
>BPTM01000281.1 GCA_023705945.1 Candidatus Heimdallarchaeota archaeon | reverse complement strand
TGATTGAAAGATCATATTCCTCTAACTTTGAGAACAATGATCTAGCCTTATGAAAGTTAGTTTTTTCAAGTTCCTTCATCATTTTTCTCTCCTTTATTCTTTAATATTGCTGCTCTTAAATCTCGCCACTCCGCTCTAGAATGCAGAATAGTAAGATACTCTTCACTATCAAAAAATTCTATGTCCTTATAACCATTCCTTATTGCTTCTTTAATCATGTCTAGGGCCTCTTCCTCTTTTCCTTGTGCTGCATAGAATGTTGCATTTTCCATTATCAATTTATCAAAAGAAAATCCCCATTTTGTAAGATAAGCAGAAGTCTTAATGTCATCGTCACCATTTCTCTTAGCATCTATCACAAAACCATAATATTCAATAGCTCCTTCATAGTTTTTTTGAAGGAAATTATAATAACCATGGACAATAAAATTGTCTAATTTGTTAAAGAAACAAGCTACCTTTTGATATTCTTTCACTAACTTGAAACCTATTTTTTCTGCAGTTTTACAAGAACTTGTATTATTGGTATTGCAATGCCACCCTATAGAATTGTATTTTGACAAACTATATTCAGCAATAGCTGAACCCACAATTGTTGCTAATCCCTGTTTTCGATATTCTTTCCTTGTAGCTATTCCTACTTCTATATGATTGTCCTCTGTAAGATATTCAATAACGCACCAACATACAATTTTCTCGTTCTTATGGACGAGATAATATCCACGTATTTCCTGAAGATTCTCTTCAAAAGGCAACCAATTTTCTTCAATTTCCTCAATAATCCAGTCATAATTCTTCAGATGACTTTTCTCTAGTAGAGATAGATCCACAGGTTCAATGGTGAAACCTTCTGGAATATTGTTTCGCCAATCTTTTTGGCATAAATCTGTGATTTCATAATAATATCTTGGATAAGGAAAAGAGTAAGAAAAAGCAATTTTAAGAGCTTCAATCCATTCTTCTGAAGCAAAATAGAAGTCTAGCTCATAGATTTCTGAAGCTTCAAGCTCTTTTCTTTTTTCTTCAAAAAAATAGTCTCTTAATGCTTCATTGAAAACTAAATTCCTTGAATTTCCTCCCAAAAATGTTCTGTGCTTGACTATCATTGCAACTGTTTGAGGATTAGCAATATTATCAACAAACACCTTTTTTGATACAGGAGTACGTTCTAGATGACTACGAATAGCATTAATGTAGCGGGATTCATTATAAAGATTAATGATCTCAGGATATCTTTCTTTTGGAAGCAGTTCAAACATCTAACGATTCTCCTTTCTACTTGGATTCTTTGTGTCAATAAGATTATTGATAATCTCTCTTTTTAAATTAGCATGTTTTATTGAGTTACTAAATTCTGATTCTTTTTTCATAAATATCACCAAATGAAAACAGAGAAAGTATTAATAAAATCTTAATCGAGAATAGTCAACAAAAATTCATCATAAATTAATTTCTGATGTCAGCTTTGTGAATTCAAGATAGAAGAGATTAATTCTGTTTATCATACAAACACTGACACCTCATTAAATTGATGACTCAAGATAGTTTAGAACACTTAAAGGTATTTCTGTAAAATACAATGGTTAATCTTCACAAAATTCTGTAAGAGTTGTCTGAGTAAATCTGAGATACTTGTCACCTTTCTTTCGACAATATTTATCTCTTAAATATTCATAAGTTATGTCCTTTGATTGAGGAACCTTTTTGTGATCTCTTTTCAAGATAGATTTGACATCTTTGTAAGTGAAGTAACAATCTTGTAAATCTGAAGCAATTTCAGTGGCTGCTTGCCTAACATCTTTTTGATTGTAGAAGAGAGCTGCCTTAAGAGGAGCAATAGCATTAGGATCATCTAGTTCTTTTAGTGCAGTAATTAGGGTCTTGACTGCAGGCTTTCCTATCCTTTCTAAAGCATACACTGAATATTCTCTAACTAATGCATCTTCTTCCTTATCTTTGAGCGTATTAATTAAAGGATGAATAGCTTTGGGATCACCAATTTTACCTAAGGTTTCAACTGCACAAACTCTTACTGTACTCTGAATATTACTTAATTCTGCAATCAAAGGTTCAACGGCATAAGAACCAATTTCCTCCAAAAATCTAGCTGCTAAATAACGAACATCTTTATCTTCATCTTTGAAGGAATCAATGAGAGGTTCAACGACTTTGTCACCTAATTTAGAAATAACGGTAGCAAGATTGTTAATCTCTTTAGAATCTTTATCCTTTAATTCAGAGATTAGATTGATAATACTCTCACTATTTTCTAGCTTATCAATGTATTTTGTACTCATTAACAATCCTGCTCAGAGATGTTGGTTGAACCTTAACAGATTATGATTTTTCTACCGCATATATAATGATTTCCCCCATAATGTAATACCGACTAAAAGTTCAATGTAGAGGATTATCGTTAAAATTTATAAGTGTATATGAGCATAATACATGAATCTGAAAAGATTTAAGTGTAAATCCCTTGAAGAGTAAGAAGAAGAAAATAGTAGCAGTAACTATAGCAGTTTTTTTTCTCACTGTAACAATTACAAAAACAAGAGCAGAGACAGAACCATTCTGTGAATTAACTCTGAGAGTCAGTCAAAACCATACACTTGATTATGGATTGTATATTGCTAGAAATTTAAGGGATTTGGGAGTTGATGTGCATACACAAGTACAAGAGTGGGGGCAGTTTGTCGGTCAGATAACATATACTCATGATTATGACATGTTTTTGATTTCTGCATATGGTTCATCAGAGAGTCCTTCTCTAGCGTGGATATATGAACGTCCTTACTCTAGTCCATACAATCTAAATCAAAGCATACCATATGTTCAAGAAGCTGAAAGATTGCTAAATGAATCTAAATATGAAATGGATTTTGTAAAAAGGAAAACATACCTCGATCAGTGGCAAGAACTGGTTATGGATAAGATATTATATCAACTACCTTTATTTTCTAGTCAAAGTTATTCAATTGCGTGGAGTAATCTTAAAAACCTTAATTCTTCATGGTCTATTGATAAGAATCTTCCAAATCTTGTATGGGAGGGATTACATGAGGGGCAAAATAACATAGAAACATTAAATTTGGAAGGTAGTTGGAGCGATCTTAACCCTTTACTCACTGATGATGGTCCTAGTAATGTAGTAACTGATCTACTTATGATGAATATGTTGGAACTAGATCCAAGCAACAAACCTTTAGCAACATCAATTATAAAAGAATGGTCAAGAATAGATAATTCAAAATTCAAATTTACAATAAGAGATAATATTTATTGGGCTCCGTCATATAACATTATTGGAAGAAATGAGTACTCTGATGAACTAAATCCTGATCGTATTTCTCAATTAATGACGGGAGTAAGAGGAGGATATAGCAATGGTCAGAATCAAAAAGTTACTGTTAAGGATGTTATATTTACTTTATTGGCGTGTTCTAATTCTTTGGTAAGTGAAACACCAAGTTACTTTTACTGGTTATCAGATGTCTATGAGGATCCAATTGATGAAAATTCGTTTATAATTGAAATCGATGGAAACCCTTCAACTTCAGAAAAAGAACCCTATGCAGATTTCTGGTGGAGATTGAATTTCCCACTTTTACCTGAATTCTTTCTAAATAGTTCTGATACAACTATAACTCAAACTATTAGTGGAATAAATATGACCGGATTATATGCATCTATTGTTAATACTCCTGCATGGGAATCCTTCAGCGAATCAGCTTTTGGATGCGGCATGTACACCTTAGATTACGCATTAAGAAATAACCCAGAAGACAAAAGTAGATCATTTACTAGTCTAAGAGAAAATC
>BPTM01000280.1 GCA_023705945.1 Candidatus Heimdallarchaeota archaeon | reverse complement strand
TAATAATACTCTGAATGTATGGATTATCACAATATGTCTTGGAACCTTTATTAATACAGAAATTTACGGGTATTTTCTTTGTTTGCTTTGTAATAGAAGAATGGTTTTGAGGGACAGGTTTGTTTTTACATACAATTAGAATCTGCTTTTAGGTTCTGAAAATTCGATGAATTATATATTCTGTTCACACCACGCCTATATTATATCGTCATACCGACAATTTGCTACATTTAGCATATCACACATATTCTGTGCATACGTGCGAAAGAAATTCCTGACTATTGTAACACAAAAATTGACATTCACCTAAATCAAATAATTTGAAATCTGAATCATTACTTATTATGAAATCGGCTTTGCATCCAAATGCACAATCCAGGTAAACTTGATCATCTGGATCATTTATAGAACATGGAGCTGCAGCTGATTCAACGTATTCAATTTGCTTATTCTGTTCCAATGGTAGAAGAAAATTGCTTTGATACTGATAATATCCATTTGCTACTTTAGAAAATAATGTCTCGTAACGAACTAATATTTCAGGAGAGCACATAATTCTAACTTCATTTTCTTTGTACAAAATACATTTCATAAGTTTAAAGGATTCAACAGCTTCTGAGTCAGGTTCTCGTGTAATTAAATACTTAAATAGAATATTCACATCGAGTACTACTTTATGCAAAATTCCCACCTACTTCAATTATCTGAAGACTTGTTCAGTCTTTTTTTAAGTATATCAAACTCTTTCCTTGTATGATCAAGGAAAGAAGGAAGACCATTCTTAAACAAACCTTGATTGTCGATTGCTATTTCTTTTGCAACCGATCCCTCATTTGATTTTATAAATTCGTGAATTGCTACATTATCATTGTTGATAGTTCCATCAGCTATTTTCGTTTGTATGTGTAAAAGAACATACTCAGAATGTGTCGTTATAAATATTTGAATGCCTCTTCCTGCTGTCTCTACAATCAGATCTACAATCAAAGCTTGAAATTTTGGATGTAAATGAGCTTCAGGTTCTTCAATTAGTAGGATATCACCTTTTTCAGATAAAATACATTTCACAATTAAACCTATCAATGTGTTCATTCCAGAACCTATTGATTTTAGATTCACAGGAGTTTCCATTTGAATATCAATTACATCCATCATTATTGCAGGTCCAGATTTTGGTATCAATTCAAAATTTGAAAAGCCGAATAATTTTAACCAATATTCAAGACTATTCCAGAAATCAAGATATTTTCTGTCTTTGTAGTACATAAGAAAAGTTGCAATGCTTTGTCCATTATCATCCAATAGAATTGAGTTTGGAGGTTCATTAGCCAAATTGTATTCCCATTTGGTTATATGGCGATTGAATGGAATCATACTTACTCTAGGAATGTATGATGATAATTTGAATTCCAAACGATCTGTAACAGTATCTTCTAGAACAAACGCTCTTGATCTATAAAGGTTCCAAATACCTGTTGGTGAACTTGAACTCCCACTCCCCGTTAAAGTTCCAGAAGATATATAATCGGCATATTCGATTCCAGTTTCTTTGAAAATAGAATCCAATTTAGTAGAATATTCACCAAATTCTTGTATCGGTTCTTGCTTTGTTTTATGGCCATCAAAAATAGTCATGTTTTTCCAATTAAAAACATCAATATTTTCTCTAAGTAGATGGTATTTACCATTAAATTCATACATTTGATTGTCTTCTGGAGTTTTAAATGAACTGATCTCAATAATACAATTATAAGTATCAGCAAATGACCTTTCATAACCTACATTTCTAGAAACTATGGAAAATTCATCTATGTATTTAATATTTAGTTTTACATTCTTCTTGATATTTTGCTTATTAAAAATACTCGGAATTGGTCCCCAATGTATAATTGGACCTGATGTATTCATATTACTTTCAGATTGAAAGAAAAACCCAATAATTTCAAAAACAGACGATTTTCCCGTTCCATTTTCTCCTATGAATAAGTTAATTGGTTTACACTGAAGTTTAACATTGGAAATACATTTGAAGTTCTCAATTTCAATTGATTTCAGCTGATTTCTTAGGGTAATCTTCTTATTTTCTTCATCAGATGAAGATCTTGTAGAATTGCTAGAATGTTTTTCTTTCATATACCATCACCCTCTTGGCTTGTTTTTTGTAAAGATACAAATACTGTTCAAATATTACTTCACTTACTTCAATTTTAAATATTTCTCAAGCATAATTACTTGCATGAAAGTCATTCTGAATAAAGCTCCGATGATAGAAGAATGTCCTTTAAACATAGAATATTCTGTTGAAGATATTCTAGAATACCCTGATCATTTTATAGTCTTAGGGGTGGCAATTAACACTTCTGCATCTGGACAGAATTTAATAGAAGGATTACCTAATATGAAAAAAATGAACCCAATAATTTACACCAGAGCTGAAAAGCAACCAACATATTGGTCAATTGGTGAAAAATAGGAGATGCGTTTAAGATTGGAAAGGAACTTAAACAATAGTTCAAAACTTCTGCACTTAAATCAGTTATATTTCATATATATCTTCTTACTAGAAACGTTAGATCAGATAATAAAAGTCATACCGGATTATAAAATGGTTACAAAAAGAAGTAAGCATGTCTTACTCATTTCCGTTTGATCGTTCTAGAAAATATAATAATGCGTAGTTTGTCAACTTTCTACAGTTTTCTTAGATTTAAAATCTCTTCACAATTGAGCACCTGCATAGTAAATGATCAATGCATTGAACACAAAGCTTACACTGAGTAAGAATATGTCGAAAGCTTCATATCCAGCTATTCCAGCTAGATTAAATACAAGAAAGACAATGGCTACAACAATGTTTATCCAGCTTATCACTGGATGTTTCAATATCACTGAAAGAACAACCATTACAATAGGAATCACCATAATTGCTGCCATTCCAAACCACATTATATCTAATACAGGAGTACCATCTATCTCTCCTGGTGTAAAACTACCAGAAAAAATTCTCATTACATCACCTAACAAATAACATAACATGGTAGCGACCCATATAATTGAAAACCTTATATTCAAATCTTCCATAATTTATCACATCTTTGTTTATCATTGGATAGTAAAAAAACAACTGCTTTCATGGGGCATCTTTTATAATGTAGGTTTTAAGGATTACCCAAAAAATTATGGAGATCATCTATAAAAAATGAAGTTATATAACAAGAAATAGTTGAGTTTTATAAGAAAAAAAGAGAAGAAATTGGATAGATATTAATCAAAGTAGAATGGATATCAAAAATGGACTACTGCTGATGAAATTATATCATTGAACCAGTAAGGCCACCAAGTTAGATCAGGTCTGGAACACAAAAAAACCAATAGTTGTCTTCCTTCATACTTTGGGTGTTCATAGAAGGTTGCGCTATGAAATATACATAAGATAGATGAAATTTTATCATTGAATCCATACCAACTAAAGTATGGGTATGAAGTTCTTGAATTCAGAAACTTATACCTTCCTCCATACCAAATGTGTTCATAGATAACTAAACACTGTAGAATTGGTCCATAATTGGGATCTTGCTCTTCAAAAAGTTTCTTTATCTTTTCAACTTCATTTTGCTCAATATTGTTTTCCTTCAACATTTTGCGGAAAATTTCAGTTGAATCCTCGACCATCTTAATCTGATGTTTTTTTATTTCTTCTTCGTCACCTTTGCTTAGTTTTTTTATGGCTCTCTTATTGAATTCTTTGTTCTTCTTATAGTCTTTAAGTAAATCATTCTTCTCTAACCATTTTTCCAGTTTTTCTTCGTTTGTAAAAGTATGCAAAGTTTTTTCTTTC
>BPTM01000279.1 GCA_023705945.1 Candidatus Heimdallarchaeota archaeon | reverse complement strand
CCTTATCGTTATAATCTAACTTTTTAGAAGATAAAATTTGTTTCAACAGATCTTCAATAGTTGTAGAAAAAGTACCTAGGATGGCTTGTTCAATTTCATAATTAGAGAACTCTTTAACCAATATAGAACAAGCAAGTTGAGAGATTATTTTAGTGTTCACACATTCTTGTTTATTCATAATAGTGGAACAGAAAGTATTACAGTAGTCATTATCTTTTGTTAGTTTACTTCTATCATTATGAACAATGTCTGCTTGATTCTTGGTTTTCTTATTTTCCAAAGAGTTTTTCTCTTTCTTAGCTAGAGGTGTGCGGCTTGCTATTGTCCTATTTTTCTTATCCTTACCCTCCTTTCTGCTTCCCCTACTGGTTTTACTCATCTTATCGAATAGGGAAGTTCGCATATCGATGAAACTATCATAAAGATTAGAAGAGGAAGAAAGGGGATATTTGCTCTTAAGAATTTCAAGATATTGAGCACGTTTCTTGGGATCGCGGGAAAAATCTGTTGTGGTCATTTCGATAATCTGTTCTTGTCCATCAATCCACACAAAACAATTTCTAATCGGAAGCTGTTGTAGATGTTTGCGTTCCTCATCCTGGAGATTGAGAGCTTTAGCAATTTTCTCTACTGCTTGTCCTGAGCGGAAAAGGATTTTAGTAGAAGAATTACCATGAACCACTTTACTCACACTGTCCCACATCTGAGAGATGGTTATGTGACCAATGCCCATACTTCTTCCGAGTAAGAAGTTATTTTCAGAAGTAATTAAAGATGCAGAGCTTTCTGTTCGATAGATATTGGGTATAACATTAATCGCTTCTTCTAAAACAACAACATAGCGTAATTTGTTAGTAAGCTCCTTATTAGAAGCAAAACGATAGAATAATTTCAAAATCAAATTGCAGATCAGGAAAATATCAGAAGGTCTCCCCCCTCTTCTTTGAAACTGGCTGAGATCCATAATTATGCATTTACCTTGACTTAACGCTTCAAAATCCAATGTAGTCTCTTTAACACCTATTATTCCAAAATTAATTGGATTGAAAATGAAATTTAATCTGTTAAGAACAGCGTCCAAAGTAAGCTGAACTGAGGGAACGTGTTGTTTCTTTTTTGTAAGTGTGAGTAGAATTTCAACGAATGTTTCTAAATTCCTTTCCTCAGCTTTATGTGTCAAGAACAAGGCAGTTTCAAATAGATTCTTCATTGATGAACTGAATTCTTGGTTTGAACTAATCATCATCTCTTCTATGATAAGAAGGGTACTATGTACATCATCTTCATCTTGTGTTTCAAATATGTTAATAGCTAGGGGATTAGGTCCTCCGATGGTGTAGATGTTTACATTAGGGTCATCAACAAATGTAGATGCATACTCACCTTTAATATCAAAAATTAGACAAGGAACTTCAAAACTGATAAGTTGATCAATAATACTGCAAACTAAACGTGTTTTCCCTCTCCCAATCATACCATAAATCTCTGTGTTAAAGAGCAACTCCTCAATTCCGAGTAATATTTCCTCATCTGACATTGTAGATTGGTTGGTTCCCAGAAGAATAGATTGTTCATATTTAGTAACAGTTTGCGTCTTTTTACCTAGTGGGAACTTCGTCCCTTTGTAATCTACAGGAAGATGAGTGTATATGTGTAAATCTTCTGAAGAAACAAACTGTGGTTTATTAAATGGAAATATTCTTCTTTTCCTTTTCAACCCTGTTGCATCAATGAAATGATTCAGAGCTTTAACATTATCGGAAAATGAAGTGATTTCCAACATAAAATTTGATGAATTTCTTTCTTTTTGATTCACTTCTAAGAGTAGAGAAAAATTAGAATGTTCCATATTTGATAAAGTACTATAGAACATTTCCAACGCATCAGTTTCTATTTCATTTAGAGAAGAGAAATCGATATTATTACTATAATTCTTCTTATTCAATGTTTGATAGAGAAATTTTGCTTGTTCTACTGATAGTAGTTTAGATGAACAGCCATAATGCGTGTTCAATAGATTTGTAAGGAACAAAGCTTCTTTCTGAATATTGTTTAGTAGTTTCCTCTTAGATAAACCCTTTTTTGAGATAAGAAAGAAAATGTTTACATCTTTTTTATGTTTTGAAATGAGCATTTGATATGAGCTGATATTAGAAGCTAATGCTTGGGAAAAATTGATGTGTGATTTTGAAGCTGAAAAACCTCTACCTATTAACTCACTGTCCACTGAACTT
>BPTM01000278.1 GCA_023705945.1 Candidatus Heimdallarchaeota archaeon | reverse complement strand
TGATCTTTTCTTTCCAATTATAAATACACACACAATTGAACCAGGAATATCATACGTAGAGAAATCATCGGTTTTTGTAATTGAGAATTATAATGAAAGCGTTCCTCCAGATGGAATTTATACTGTTTGGGCAGAATTTGATGGAGAGACAGATTACACAGTTAATACATATAAAACTACGATAAGAGTTAAGAATAATATAACTACAATCACCTATCAAAATACTCCTTCGACATGGGGTACAACACGATATTGGACACCTATAGCAATAATATTACTGTCCAGCGGCTTAAGTATGGTTGGTGTAATTGTCTTGATGATAGTGTATGTAAAAAGAAAAAAATTAATCATCAATCGTGATGATTAAAAGAAGAAAAAAAGGAAGGTTAGGGGAAAAAGAATCCTCCTCCACTTCCTGTTGGAGTACTTAGAGAATCTCTGGGATTCGAAGTATTAAAATCTGGAGGGGGGTGTTGTTCGAAATAGTCATCCCAACCATCATCATCTGTATCAGAGTCCTTGGGATTTGTGATATACCAATCTTTTTCATTTGACTGATATATTCCATCGTCATTTTCGTCAAACCAACCCCTTATCTCTTCTTTATTGGTTAACCCATCGTAATCAAAATCGTCATTATCATCTCTTATTCCATTATGATTTTCATCATCGTCTAAAGGATTAAGAGCCCAATCAAACTCCTCCTTATCCGTCAGATAATCATTATCCGTATCTGGATCATTAGGATTTGTCCCTAGGTAATATTCTCTGAAGTTTCGAAGCCCTTCCCCATCTGGATCGGCATATTTATCACTAGCACTTAATGGATTCAATCCATTATTTACTTCCCACCCATCAGACATGGAGTCATTGTCAGTATCAATATCGTGAGGGTCTGTGTAATATACATGTACTTCCTGACCATCATTTAAACCATCATTGTCTGTATCACTATCAAATCGATTTGTATAATAAACATATTTTTCTTCTGAATCAGTAAGATCATCACCATCTGTATCAGTGAAATATAATTCTGCGGCGTCAACAGCTTTTACTGCATGAACTTCTCCATAACCATATTCATTATCTCTACCATTTGGTCCCAAATCTGTGGTTGTTATTCTAAGTATTTCTTTAACTTGTTGATTAGTGAGTAGAGGTTGTACCTGCAAGATTAATGCACAAAGCCCAGCAACATGTGGGGCAGCCATAGAGGTACCATTCAGTTTTATGTATTGATCGTATAAGTATGTACTGTAAATGTTATTGCCTGGAGCAACCAAATCTAAATTATTTCCATAATTACTTCCACTAAAGATTGACCATACACTCCTTGTATGATCTTCAGATATTGAACCAACAGAAATTACTTCAGGATACATTGCTGGATAAGATATATAGTCATAATTTCCATTACCTGATGCAGCAACTAATACAACTCCATTCTGATATGCATAAGTAATAGCATCATGTAATTCTGGATAGTCACCATAAGTCTCAAGGCTCATAGAAATAATATCAGCTCCTTGGGTTATAGACCAAAATATAGCATCAACCAAATAATCAATATCATAGCAAACACCTGCAGAATTTAGTACTTTTGCAATTAATAGGGAGCTATAGGGAGCTACGCCTATAATACCTACATCATTGTCTTTTGCGGCAATAATTCCAGCACAATGAGTTCCATGGCCATTATCATCTGTTGCATCACCATCATTATTTACAAAATCATATTCAGCTATAATTTTACCGTCAAATTCTACATTGTAATTACTTCCAGCTTTATCGATACCTGTATCTAGTATCGCAATTGTGATTCCATCACCATTGTGCTCAGTAACAACATTAGTAGCATGATCGACATTTCCCCAAACCTTCTCTGCATCAATATCATCAACCCCCCAATCAAGAAAGTCTCCACAAATGGAAATTTTCGCATTATTTGAAGAAGTGGGTATGTTATGTTGTATAGAGTTAAGAGAAACAAGTACTTGTGTTTCTGGTATTATTCTTGAACTGTATTCTCCTTGCATATCATATCTAATGGGATTAAAGTCAGCATTTGTAGTTTTAATAATACTCACTATTAATACCATAGATAAAATAAACAATATTATTTTTCGAACTTTCAAAAATCTCATCTCCGTAAATTTGAAACAATAATAAAATTATTGTTCTTTGGTAATTACTTAATTTAATATTTAAACATTATGTATAAATTTGAAGTGTTGTTAACTAAAACAACCTTAGTAACAGTTTAAAATTATTATACAATAATTTAATCATCTAGAAGAAATTAGTTTTAAGAAGTCCCAAACAATCTCATTTACGATTGTTTTCGCTTATAAAGATTATCACTCTAGTAGAAAATAATAGGTCTTTTACCCATTGTTTCCACCTTGTTAATCTTTATCTAGCTGATAGAGCTATTCGTTCTATCTCTTGCCTCTTTTTAACTGCCGTACTTGCCTGGTCTCCTTTGGAGGCAAGGATTAATTCTTCAGCAGTAACTTCCTCTACGCTTTTTACGTTATTGAAACTTTTTTGCTTGATTGCATTGGACATATATCTTAGTGCAAGATCAACTCTTCGGAGAGGAGAGATATCCACTGCTATATGTTGTGCTACACCACCGTATGTTAAACGAGTTGTTTCTTCTCTGGGTGCGACTTTGGTAATAGCATCTACTAAAACTTGTATGGGATTTTCGCCAGTTCTTTCATAAATTATATCGAAAGCTATTCTTACAATATTGATTGCTCTCTGTTTTTTACCGGCATTTTTACCTCTCTTCATTAATTTATTGGTAAATCTTTCAACGATGCTCATCTCAGCTTTCTTGAATCTTTGATCTTGATATCTACCACCTGAATGTGGGAAATATACGGGGTGAAGAGAGATGTATCTTTGTAGACCTAGGTCACTTACTTCTACTTCGTTGAAGTCCCACTTATCGAAGAGTTTGATTTCTTCTTGCATTTTGAATCCTCTTACAACTAATTTAGCCAATCATATTTACTTTAAAAATCTAATGTTGAAAGACAACAATAAGCTTTCTTGTACTCATAAAAAAAAGAAAAGAAAAAAAGTGCTAAGTTGTTTTAGACTTTTAATTTCATCATTATCCAAGGAGCAAGTAGGATGAAGGCGGGGCCAAGCATAGCATATCTAATTAGGTCTAGTGTTAATTCTATGCCTACCCAAGCTACAGCATTAATAGCAAGATCAAATAGCATTGACACCCCAAAATAGAAAATCCCAAAGGTTGCAGCACCGATTAAAATTCTAACAATGTATTTCCACCATTTATCAATTTCATTACTAAAATTAATTAACTTACCTTCAACGGAATAGGATATAGAAATTGCAACAAGTATCACAATGAGTTTTAGGTCACCAGAAATTAACTCTGTATCATTTTCAACTCGGTTATAAAGCAAGAAAATTACAAGAATAGCAAAAATAGCTGATACTG
>BPTM01000277.1 GCA_023705945.1 Candidatus Heimdallarchaeota archaeon | reverse complement strand
CTAAAATAGTGTCTATACCCATCTGATCTATTATCTTAGACATAGGATAGGTATAAGCTGAAATCATGGTGATTTTTTCTCCTTCCTCTTTCATTTTCTGAAGATTTTTTATAGTGACTTTCTTAATCATTTTTGACATCTCATAGGTTTTTTGTGGGGTCTTCCAATTTTCCTTCAGCTAACTCTCTTAATCTTGAAGACATGAAATTAAGCGTTTCTTGAAGTGATTGATAATTATCAAAGTCATTTATTAACTCTTTTAATTCATCAGAGCTTTTCTCCTTTAGCTTAAAGGATTCCTCAATCATCTCTGGTATTGCTCTTATAACGTTGTTTACAATTGTTACATTAGCCCATAGAGATGTTCTAGAAAGAGGGTTCAGGTCAATTGTTATTACTTTTTTACCAGCTCTTCTGAGTGCCATAGTTCTGTCTCCATCTTCAAGGGGAACTAGAACTACATCTGCAGCATATATGCCTCTGACATCAACTATTCTTCTTAAATGTGAGAGTTCTTCTAGTGTCTCATGATATTTAGGATCAACACCAAGAATTGTCGTTGCTCCTGCTTCCTCTAAAACACTAGTGATTGCTTTAACTCTTTCTTCACTTCTATAAAATAAATTTATCTCAAGCGAAGCTTCTGTATTCTCTGCAAACTGAACTATTTCTTCTGGACAGAGAGCAGCTATGTTTCCGTTAACACTAATAACAGGATTTTTTGATGTTAGTAACATCGCGATTGCAATCTCTTGTTGCTTTTTAGCACAGTCTGGTGTTTTTTCTCCTAATAGATAATCATAAGCTTCCCCACGACCATGTGCTATTAATCCTGCTTCAGCAACAACTTTTTCATGCATACCCTTTATGATTCTTTCTCGTATTCTCAATGATTCTGCTCTTGGATGATTATCTGGAATTGTCATCTTAAATAACTTGCATTTAGTTCTTTATAACTTTAGTTGATTTTAAGAGGATTTTTGTATTTTGTATTTATGTGTTAAGATTTAAATAGCCCTTCTTAAGTTATCAATTCATGATTCGAAGAACATTCTGGAGTATAGTGAATCATTTCATAGGTTTTATATTATATTGTTTCATTTCAGCATATTTAGTTTGGTCCTTGATTAACATCTTTCTTAACATAGGTACACATATACCTTTGACTGTAGGAGGTATGATTCTCAATACCCTTGCTTTGTTTGTTGAGGTTTTTGGGTTTGTTTTCGCTCTATATTTTGCAATGCAATTGATTGATGGAGTTCTCAAAGTTGGAGAAATTTCTTATGAAGTTGAAAAAATCACTGGTAAAACAAAAGTAAGTGTAATTATTCCAATCCATAATGTTCAAGCAAGTGTTTTAGAAGAAACAATTAAGGGATTTAATCTTCAAACATATTCAAATTTCGATCTTTGGGTAGCTGATGATAGCCCAAATGAAGATTTAAGACTAGCCTGTGAGAAAGTATGTGAAAAATATGCTGTTAAATATTATTTTGAAGAGAATAAACGTTTCAAATCTGGCATGTTAAATATTGTGATTCCCAAGACTGAAGGAAGTTTAGTGGCTTTTTTCGATGTTGATCATATCCCAACTTCAGAAATTCTTGAGAAGTTTGTTGCGATTATGGAACAATACCCTGAATATTCATTTATTCAAGCAAAATTCGGTTTCAGAAATGTAGAAAATCGTCTACATGTTTGGGAAGCTATGGGCTTAATGCAAGCGTTTTGTTCTGAAAACGCTCGAAGGAAAATAGATACTGTTCTCTATAATGGTACAACAGCAATTTTCCGAAGAGATGATTGTTTTCCAATACCTGAAGAAAAGATGACAGAAGATTATGACTTATCCTTGAATTTAATTTTCAAAAACAAGAAAGGATATTTCTTAGATGAGATAGGATCAATGTCCTTAGTTCCTGACACTATGGCACATCAGATTTCACAATCATTCCGATGGTTTACTGGACAATCTGGAGCAATGTTTGATTATGCTGGAAGGTTGGTTAAGCTTGTTCTTCAGAGAAAGATAAAATTGCGACAAGCAATTGATATTGCTTTTTCTTCATTTCTTGTGGTTGGAGCAACTTCGTTTTATACACTAAGTGTTCTTTACAGTATCATATACTTTGCAAAAATTGCATTAGTAAGAGCATGGTCTTTAGGTCATATCTGGTTAATAATCATTACTTTATTAACAGCCATAATTTATCTTGCTACAATTACAGCAACTACAATATATTCAATGAATTCAGCATCCTTTCCATTGAAATATTGGCATATACCGTTTTTCCTATCTTTTGGTAGTATGATTTCACCTTTTTACATAATTCCCGCATTTAAAGGTTTAATAGGTCAAAATAAGCTTATTCCAGGCAAAACAAAGTGGAATAAAAAAATACCTATATTCCGTATTGCATCAGTATTTACTGTCTTTGGTTTGTTCTTTTTGTATTTAACAGTTGATTCCATTTTTCAACAAGTATGTTACTATTATACTCTGGGTTTTTGTTATTATACAGATCCTTATCGAAACTTTTTCTTTTTGCTGTTTGCTTTGGTAGGTTTTACTTTAACATTTTGTCTACCTTTCATGGCAATAACAAAAAAATATTTTAAAACTAAAATATATGAGGACAAACATATTTACCATTAGCTTATCATTGAATGTTTTATAAAAGAGGTTTAAGTCATCTAAACTTTCTAAGAGACATAAACATTCCTTTTTTAAGAACAGTTAGAAACCTAAATTCAAGTCTTAATATTTAAATATCCTTCCTCCATAACCATGTTTATGCGTAAGAGATTAACCTGGAGTCGAATCAATCATATTGTTGGTTATATTTTCTATGTTTTTATCGTAGCTTATTTTGTATGGTCACTCATTAATATCATTGGTGATTTTGATAATGAACTTAATGTTGGAGGGCAAATACTCAATATTCTTGCTTTAATTTTGGAAGCTGCTGCGTTTTTTATAGCTCTTTACTTCGCTATTCAACTTATTGATGGTGTATTAAGAGTTGGAGAAGTCCCTTACGATTTA
Organism: Candidatus Heimdallarchaeota archaeon; assembly: GCA_023705945.1. Classification (GTDB taxonomy): domain Archaea; phylum Asgardarchaeota; class Heimdallarchaeia; order Heimdallarchaeales; family Heimdallarchaeaceae; genus UBA460. The sequence continues at coordinate 826 of BPTM01000277.1, read as the reverse complement.
AATGCCTTATCTGGTAAAACAAAAATCAGTGTAATTGTTCCTATTCATAATGTTCAACCCCAAGTTCTCAAAGAAACTCTTGAGGGATTTACAAAACAAACGTATTCAAATTATGAAGTATGGGTAGCTGATGATAGTACCGATATAGAACTCAAAGAAGCAAGCAAAAAGATAGCAGCTAGAAATGACGCAATTTATTATTTTGAGGAGAATGATCAATTCAAAGCTCATATGCTTAATCTAGTAATCCCAAAAACCAATGGTGAGTTGCTCGCTTTCTTCGACGTTGATCATATCCCCGAACCCGATATACTTTCTAAATTTGTTGCCATTATGGAACAATATCCGGAATATGCCTTCATCCAATCCAAGTTCGGATTTAGAAATGTTACCAACTTCCTGCATGTTTGGGAAGCTATGAGCTTAACACAGCAGTTCTGCTCTGAAAATGCAAGAAGAACAATAGGAACTGTACTCTATAGTGGTTCAACTGCTTGTTTTAGAAGAGAATATGCTTATCCTATCCCTGAAGGCAAAATGACAGAGGATTTTGATCATTCTGTTAATCTAATAATGGAAGGCAAAAGAGGTTATTTCCTAGATGAAATAGGATCGATGTCCCTAGTTCCAGAAACAATGGCACACCAAATTAGTCAACTCTTTAGATGGTTTACAGGTCAATCAGGGATAATGTATGATTATTCTGGTAAACTAATCAAACATACTTTCCAAAGAAAGCTGAAATTTAGACAATCACTAGATATTGTTTTTTCTTCTTTATTGGTTGTAGCTGCTACTTCATTTTATTTCCTCGGAATATTTTATG
>BPTM01000276.1 GCA_023705945.1 Candidatus Heimdallarchaeota archaeon | reverse complement strand
GATAAAAGTGTCAACCTCGTTGGGGAGGATCCAGGTATCCTTGTGTCCGATGGCGACATCTACCAGGGCATCGCATCCATCGGGCCAGTGTAGGATAAGTTGGACTATCTTCCCGGTGAGTGGTGAGGGCTTGTCCACTCTGGTGCCGGTTAGCGGCTGGACACTTACTCTTAAATTAACCTCTCTGGTAACTACAGCCATAGTGGGTATACCCTCCTTTTCCAGGAGTTGGTTTAGTGCAAGCTGAGAGGCGATAATCTGGTTGTGGATGTAATCCACCCTCTCGTCAATAGTGGTTAGCTCCTCAAAGGGGAGCTTAAATGTTGGATATACCATCAATTCCCCCCTTTAAGAGCTATTCTAAGTCGTAACCGAGTGTCACGTGACAATTAGCGTTTACGGTTGGTACTCCACCTTCTTCCCTTATTACCTGAGCCCCACCCAGGAATTTAACGTCTTTTAGCTCATCCCTTATAGAGACGCAGGCATCATCTGAGACATTTATCCTGAGGCGGTCTACCGTTTGTCCCACCACAGCCGCCACAGCCGCACCGGTCGCGGCTACTATGCTGGCGTCTGTGTTGAAGATATCCTCGAAAGTCAGCTCAGAGTCGGCGCCAGCCAGGACATTATCCACCATAATGAGACTGGGTTTAACCTTGGCATTACGCTTCTCGGTTACTAGCGTCTGAGTGGATGCTGGAGTCATAGCCACTACTATACTTGGCATGTTTTTATCCTCCTATAACTCTACTAAGCTCACCAACGAAGCTCGGTGTAGTAATCAATTTTTAAGGCTCTGGCAAGTTGTTCAGCTGTTGGCGTTATCTGCTTCAGGTAGCACTTATTCACGACTAACCCCAGTACTATTTTTTCAAAGGCTACCCCATTATCAACGAAAAGCCGCAGGATAAGCGGCTCAAGATCCTTCACTGAGTACATGAAAATCCTCTTGTCGTCGTAGGGACTATCGACTGGCTTGAGGGCACCCAGATAGCGCAGGGTGGCTGAGGCAACATTGGGGACCATCCCTGCCTGCTCAAGCCGATTGACAAATTCGCCAGCAGGAATGTAGAGGTAAACTAGATAATTGCCCGGCTTGAATCCGAGGATAGTTTGGTAAAGGGTCTTGGTGTTCTCGGGGTAAATATTCTCCCCACCCGCAGAATTGGACATATCCACATCACAGTAATTCCCACCCGGGATTATGCGGGTTATGTCGTAGGGGACCTGATTGGTTTTTTCGATCTGGAAGAATTTACCCTTGACAGCGGGTAATGTGCTAGGCCACTGTTCGGTGAACCGAACGTAGTAGCCCTCTTGAAGTAATTTGGGTACTGGTGGACTGACCGTTGCCAACGGCATAGGTTTAAGTTCAAGCATAACTCACACTCCTTCTCTCTCCTCTCCGGAGAGTAAGTTTAGTTGGGCGAGTATCAGCCCTCGCCCACGGCTTCTATTCTATTAGACTTCCCAAGCGCCAACACCAGCCTCAACTACACGGTTGCCAATGGTGTGATTAGCGTCGCCGGCAGTGGCAATAGCATCTGGGGCATTGATATAGTTCTCAATGATATAAGAGGGACCATGATTGTCGTGAATGCCTTCGGTGACAGCGATAATCTTGTTATGCTGAATTACTGCTTCGCTGGCAGTAGCCTCAATAAGTATTCCCACATCGGCAAAGATAACATTATCGTGGATACGGGCGTTGTGAAGCATCATGCCTGCTCCACCACGGAAACGCATGCCGTAGGCAAGCTCGCCGCCGTCCCCTTTCCCAAAGTCGCAATGCCTTATTTCCAGATGGTTGGAGTTGTCGGTCTCAATTCCTGCTGTAGGGATCCAATCTCCAACTTTGTAGAACTGGCAGTGCTCAATGAGGGAGCCGTTGGCTACCGTAAGGTCAAGCATCGGTACAACTTCATTTACCCCAAACTGCAGGTTTGCTAGGTGAACTGCGCGGAATATCCCAGCAAAGCACCTCCCCTCAGCCGGGTGTATTTCGACCGCCGTATCGGTTCCGCGTAGGCCGAGCCCGATTACATGGCAAAAGTAAGGGGTTCTTACTATATTCTCTGCATAGACACCAGGCCTAATCCAG
>BPTM01000275.1 GCA_023705945.1 Candidatus Heimdallarchaeota archaeon | reverse complement strand
TCTCTTTCCTTAGTTCCTCGAGTCAGGAGCTTTGGCACCTTGCCCACTGTTTCCATAACCATCTGTCTAATATCTTCCCGGTCAGGTACTTTCTTGACCAGGTCACCAAGCAGGTCATAAGCGGTCCTGCCCGTTATTTGCCTACTTTGCTCTATATCACCTTTCAATCTCTGCAACTCAGTCCTGTATCCTTTAATCGCGTTGCCAAGCTCACCAATCTGCTCATCTCTATGCTTAAGATCTGTCTGGTGTTGGTCATCTCTCAGTTTGGTGATTTCGTCTCTAAGTTCCTTTAGCCCCTCCCCTTCCCATTTTGGTGATAGTTCCATAATTGTCTTCTGGAATGCTATCGGGTCACGCATCCATTCCGGCAGCTGCGTTTTCTCACCGGACATCTCTTTAAGGTCTTTTATTGCTGAAACAACCTCACCTAAAGTCCCCCCTCTCTCAGGTTCTTTTGTCTTGACGCCAACTAATTCTTTCATTGACTCGATTTTTGCCATCTGTTCCAGGAAGGTATCCATAGGGTCAACTGGCTCGCCTTCAGCTACTGACTTATCCATTTGCCTGGCTGCTGCCCATGCCACCCCCATATTCATTTTAACAAACTCAGATTTGAAATTAGGCATATGTTTGCCCAAGCTTTCATTATAAATAATTAGAGCTTCTTCACCACCATATTCCTTGCCTATCTGCTTGGCCGCCTTCGTTGCTATCTCTAGAGTGGTACCTGGCTCATCGGTGCCTTTTATCATCCTTATCTTGGGCATCCCCTTGTCATCTTGATCAACTGTCCAGACATTACCCTCACTGATTTTCTTGGTCTTCTCCTCCTTAGTTTTCTCCTTAACCTTCTCTTCACTGCTTAGCTCAACCTCTTCTAATAACCCTTCGGGAATAGCAATACTTCTGCCGGAAAACCACTCTTCTAGTATCCTTCTCCTTTTATACGAGGCTATTTCTTTGGAGTACCGGTCTAGTTTCTCAGCCAGTTGCTTCGGGTCATCAAAAACCTTGGCTGAGCCCGTTCTGGCAATGAACCCAGCAATGCCCTCAGCCCTATTCCGTTTGACTTCGTGTCCGATCAGTATCTCAATAAAGTATTTTGCCTCATCAGGACCAAAGTCCCCTTGCTCTTTTCCCGGTTCTTCAGAGTTTACCATAATACATTAACCTCCCTCTTGCTTCATCAGTTAGAATATACTCGCCTCTATGCAATCTATGAAGGAGACCCTGCTTATAGAGGCGATATAGCTTTGCCCTTGCTCCAGACTCCCTATATCCGAATTCGTTAACTAGGTACATTACGGTTACTACTTTGTGCTTTAGCACAAATTCTAAAAATTCCAGCTTGCTAACTAAAATTGCCATCATAATATCGGCACTTAAGTGCCGATATTCACCTCTATAGGGTAACAGCCTTGCTTATCTCCTCTTGGCAGCAACATTTTTTAGGTTGATGTCCATTATCTGGAGGGCTCTGTCCATATAGTCCTGAGGGCTGACATCTTCTATCTCCCCATAG
>BPTM01000274.1 GCA_023705945.1 Candidatus Heimdallarchaeota archaeon | reverse complement strand
AGATCGTTTCACGTGACTGGAGTTCAGACGTGTGCTCTTCCGATCTCTTTTCTATGACAGAAATAGCGCATCATTTACTGTGCGATTGTAAAAAAGCTGTGAATGCCTATTACTGTCCAGTAGGAATACTCAAACCTACGGTTTCGAACAATTACGATTATCATCATTGTCCTTATTGTAAGAGAGATTATATCTGTGATCATTCGATAAAAATCAATTTTCTATACAATGACAAGGGTCTTCCTGAACAAACAGAGATAGTATGTGGAAAATGTGAAACTCCATTAGAAGTCTATCAATGGCCAAAAGAATCAGACAGATTGGATGAAGGGACGTATAAAACAAAATATGTTAGCATTTATCGTAGAAATTACTGAATGTCTTCTGTTTCTAGTATTATTGTTGTTTCTGTTGTATGTTTAAATTGGTTTTGTTTCAATATTTTAACTAAGAAGAAAAGACCTACTAATGATAGATAGTAACCGAAATATGATATGATTTCCAACCATGTTGGTTGATCTTGATAACCAAATAGAGTACGTAGGAATTTTCCAACTTCGGATGTTTTATCATTAAGAAATGGACTAGTGTCCCAAACAATAGTCTGAAAGAAACCATCTTCCGCCCCAAACCAACCCAATTCTTGAAGTTCGTGGAAACCATGAGATAACATACCTGCAGCAAAAAGAATTAGAAATATACTTGTAATTCCAAAAAATAGCTTAAGATTGATTCTTTTGCTACTCACAAAAATTATTACAGCGATAATCACTGCTACCAGAATCCCTATCAAACCTGACCAGAGAATATCGATGGGTGCTTCTTCAACAGCACCAACTCCTGTTAAAAAGATTACAGTTTCAATACCTTCTCTTAGTACAGAGATAAAAGCTAGTGAAATTAAACCTAACCGCTGTTCATTCTTAATGGAAACATCTATCTTTGATTCTAGTTTCTTTTGATAATTCTTACCAGTCTCACTCATCCAAATTATCATCCAAGTTAGTAAAACTGCAGCAAGTATCATTGAAAAGCCTTCTAGGAGATTTCCATATTCTTCAAAGCTTCCTAGAACATAACTGAAAACTATACCGAATAAAACAGATAAAATAATCCCTAAACCTGTACCAATCCAGATGTCTCGTTTAAGTCTATTTTGCTTAACTTTAATGACATATGTTAAAATTATACCTATAATCAAAGCAACTTCAATTGTTTCTCTCAATGTGATTAGAAAACTAGCAATATTGAACATTAATAGCACCAAAAATTACTCTAACTAAATTTTTACCTTGAAGATAATAAACCTAATCTTTTCACAAAAATTTAATAATTTCCTCGAAAAGAGTTCTGTTATCAATAAATACCATTGAAATGTAATACAAGGGTATTATGTTGCAGTACATATTTCTGTGTAGGTTGAAAGCACGATGGAAAAAGGAAAATACGCCTTAAATTCGATTAAGGACGTCTAAAATGGTCTTAGCATGAGAATAGAAAAATTGTGAAATTTGTTTACTTCATATAGTAAAGTGTATAATGCAATTAATGTCAAGAAAAAAGAGAAAAATTTGCCAATTTACCCAACTTTTAATAAAACAATTGTTTATTGTATATTAATGGACAGAGGAAAGAAACAGAAATATCTACTTGTAACGGTTTTCTTATTGGTTCTAATATTAAGCTCTTTAGGGGTTAAAGGAGAGAAGGACGAGGTAGGTTTTACTATAGAGATTGATACGGCATACTACATGGATTTCGATAGTTCATGAGTAGAAAATGATGTTATTGTTGAATTTGAAGTGGATTTGGAAATAAATGATGACAAATATAACCTATATATTGCAACAATAATTATCGATCTTGAGGTTGAACTAACGCTCCCTTCAGGTCTAACATACGTATACAAACTAAAAATGAAAGTTACTGATGATGAAATAGAAGCTATGTTAGTTTACTTTAATCATGCGACAGAAAATGGATGGTATACAACTTCTATCAAAGGGACCATAAACGCGTTGGGAATAACCGCATTTGATACATGTGTTTTTGATCCACCCGGTGGAGACGATGAAGATATCCCTCGCATATCGTTGTATTATTAACAGAATAACAGTTAGATAAAGAAGGAAGTAACAAATAGATTGAGTATGGGTATATTCTATGATTCAGATGATGTAGGTTAGATTTATGGGCATGAATATTAAAGATATGGAGCTGCTTTTAGCATTAGTAGAAGACCCTACCATATCGATAACAGAACTTGCTGAAAAACTTAAACTATCTAGACCTACTGTTAAAGCTAGACTTGATAATCTAAAAGAAAGAGGAATGATTAGAAAACCAATTGTACTATATAAGCCTGAAACTTTGGGATTAGAGAGAAAGCATGTTTTAGTTGAGGTTTCATCGAAAGAATCCATTAAATTATTAGAAGATTCATGTGATACCCATCCATATACAGTATATCGAGCAAGAACATTTGGAGGAAAATTTGGTTTATACATGCAATTTGAGGTTCCACCAAATACACTAGGATTACTAAAAGAATATTTCCAGATACTGAAACAGAAGAAATACATCAATACTTTCAGAATTTATGAAAGTTCAGGCTTAAGACAAATTTCTTATCCAGACCTCGAGAAATTCAATTCAGAAACTTTATCTTGGAATTTTTCATGGGACAAGTGGTTTAGAAAATTGAAAAGCTATCCAACCAGTCATGATAAAACTACTGAAAATACGAGTATCTATACTAATTATAAACCTATACAATTCAAAATTTTAAGAGAGCTTACATCAAATGCATCAAATGCTACTAAAAAACAAAGTGAGTTAAAAGAGAAATTCAATCTTAGCAAAACTGATGCACACCGGCATTACAACTATGTTATGGATAACTATGTAGATAAAGTTAGACTACTTATAGACAAGAGATCATTCAATTTAACTGAAACATATATAGCTGTCGCATCATCAGTAACTCAAGAAAGAAAGAACCAATTATACAATCTTATGAAAGATAATCCTCCACCATTTCATGTTTCGTTGGACATCCTAAAAGGGACTAATCTCTTTATGTGGGGAAATATGAGCGCTTCACAAGCATCTGAATTTGCATTTTCAATTTGGAACACACTTCAGAATGTAGAGGTTTATATCCTAAATACCAAAGACAAAGGATCACGAAATTATTGGTTTTATGATGAGAATTATGATTTTGACAACAAATGCTGGAAAACCTCAAGTGAATATATGGTAAAAGAACCTCTATCAAATCTTGGAATAGAAATTTAGAGTAATTTGTTTTACAAAGAATAATTTGACAAAGTATTATTTATGGTTTTGATTTTTGTATTGATACTAGAAAATGTGGGAAAAAAACTAACTTCAAAACGTCTATTGCATCGACCACATATACACCTAGCAACTTCATAATGGTATCCCTCTTCAATAATATCCCTGACAAACTCAATTTCTACACCACCTTTCGCTTTGCAATTTTTACAATACATATCTTTGATATATTCGCCTTCTTCCTCCTTAGAATCAACAGGAACAATATACTTACGTGACATATTTCTTGCTCTCCTTTTTACAAATAACAGTAGACAAACACCCTTATGGAACTATTGTAAAAACAGATATAAAAACATTTCCATTTGTTCCAAGTTCAGTCTACAGTTAAAAGGTATCGGTTAATCATAAAGAACGTAAAAGTGCAACTAAAACCGCTTTGCTAAAAATGTGAGGGTTATGCACAAACAAAGAAGATCGGGGATAGAGTAATTATTGAAAAGTAAAACAGGTGAGAGAATAATTTCAAAGGAGCACTGTAATAAATGAAATGTTTCGGATTATATGCAGAGCATATTCCGATTTTTTGCGATAGGTTTATAAGATGCGTTCTGATTTTATCAATTGGGTAAATTTACCCGACAAAAGTGAGTAAAATGAAGAAAAAAGCATTTTTATTCGGAATCATTA
>BPTM01000273.1 GCA_023705945.1 Candidatus Heimdallarchaeota archaeon | reverse complement strand
GGATTTGTAGGGACTTCACTTAATTGGGTAATTTTCGTTTTTTCTTTCATAAGCTTATCCGATGGAATCTCTTCAAGATAATCTGATCCCATCAATCCTTTCTTTCCTGAATAGATAAGTCCTATAATAATTGTAATTGTGAGTATTCCTGAACTTCCTAGTAGCACATACATTGGCAAAACATATTCTGCGATAAGAGCAACTATTCCCATTCCTATTAGTTGTGCGAAATTTTGCAATAATTGTTGCGTGCCAAATACTCTTCCTTGTAATTCATAGGGTACTGATTCTTGTATTAGAGTTGTGGAAGGTACATTAATGCATACAGACATAATCCCATAGCTAAACATTATCACTGCCATTACATAGAGATCTCTTACTACTGCAAATATGTACATAGATACCGTTACTGCACTAAAAGTGATATTTAGAACTAGAATTTTACGTTTTATTCTCCCTACTTTCATGAGGATTACAGCTGTTACAATTCCTGAAGTTCCCATTAAGGCTTGCAATATACCATACCACGTCTGACCTAATCCCATTTCACCTTGAAGAATTACAATGAAGAGAACACTAATAGCTCCAAATGAAAAGGTAATAAACGAGAAAACTACGAGCATGTAAGATATTTTTGGATGCTTACGAATTGTTCTATATCCAACAGCAATATCCTCCCCAAAGCGTTGTAACTCCTGCTTAATGCTCTTACTTTTCTCTCTTTCAATCCCAGGAGGCTTCCTACCTATAAAGAAAATGACTCCTATCAAAATACCTGATACGGCGAAAGTTGACGAATTAACTATGAAGCTCAACAAATAACTTTTGGCAGCTAATAATCCCGCTAGAACAAATCCAATAATTGTTGCTACTTGAAAAACTGAAGACCCTACTGAATTAGCTACTAGTAGATTCTTTTTCTTAACAATTAATCGAGTGTATGCATTTCTTGAAGGGAAGAAGAATGCTGCAGATGAGGAATTTATGAAACAAAGAACGAATAAGGGCCAAAGAACATGAAGATAATTTGGTACGGGCTGTCCAGCTACATTAAGGTAATTTAGAATAGGTTGCCCAACCGCATATTGTATTTGTGTTAACTGCTCATTGAAGAGAAAAATAATCACATAACCTATTGAAGCAATAGCACTCACAATGTTGGAGTAAAGCATAAGTTTTCGCTGATCAAAGCGATCTGCTAATGCTCCTGCTATTGGAGCTAATATGACAAACGGTAGTAACCATATTATTGCGAGAACTCCCATTAACAACGGACTTTCAGTAAGTTCAAAAATTAGAAATTCTATTGCCAAACCAGATATTGATCTACCTATGTTTTCAGTAAATTGTGCTGCAAACAGAACCATAAAAGTTGCATTTGTAAGTACTTCTTTAATTGAAGGTTTAGTATCTTGTGTCAAGGTATCACCAGTTTAGAAGATATCACAGCTGTAGAATCTTCTTTTTTCGCAAAGTTCAATTTCAGTTGTTACTAGGGAATATATAATACTATCCTAAACTACAAGGTGAATGAATGTACAACAATTGTTTTCTATTTTTACTTTCCTGTTAATCGGGTAATATACCTAGCTTTATGGTTTAATTTATAGAGAAAGAACATCCAATTAATTAGCATTATTTATTAATATCCAAGTCATTTTCCATTCATGGTAGTTAATACCTTTGATATTATTTTTGTAACCACAGCAGTTATAGCTAATCTAGTGGTTTCAGCAATTTATATCAGTGTTCGAAAGAATGCAATGAATCTCATCAAAAAGCTAGGAATAGTTTTTCTGTTATCAGGAATGCCAATAATTGCTGTGCTGATTGGGTACATCGTGATAGGTTATGAGTATTGGGTATATGTAGTCCTTTCTTATATCATAGCATTTTTTGTTGTTCAATTACTTTTGGATTTCGTTCTTAAAAGTCAATTTAGGGAAAAAACAATACAACATACCATATACATTCTCTTCTTCTACTTGTTTCAAACTGGATTAATACTTGTTTCCTTTAATATCAATGAAATATGTGGTTATATTGTTTCCAGCTCATTCTGGATATTATTGGGTGCACTCATCTATCTCTCTCTAGGAAGAAGAAGGGA
>BPTM01000272.1 GCA_023705945.1 Candidatus Heimdallarchaeota archaeon | reverse complement strand
GTAAATGAACTTCTCTAACTTGATCTGAATGATGAGCTAACCATTGTAAGAGCAAATACTTGGCTAGAGAGTTAGCATAGAAGAAACTTCTAACCTTTAATTCCTTCCAGAAACCAGTTATTCGATAAGTCATTATACCAATTACTTCATCGTTATTATTTCTAGCAATTGCCAACCAGAAATTTGGTGACTCTTTTAAACGTTCTTGCTCAGTTCTATGTTTTATCCCTAGCCCATGAATTTTTTTCTGAATTTTTTCTAAGAAGTTTAGATAAATATCTAACCCGTCCTTTATGTTAACCCTTTCAACTTTTCCTTCATAATTTTCCTTTAGTAAGTTAACTAAAGAGGTTGGAGCGAAAATGGCATTTCTATATTGAGGGAAGGTAATATAACCTAATTTTTCGTAAAACGACTCCTTGAAAGGATACAATGTTGAGAATATCTGTCCTTGCTCTTTCATTTTCTTTAGAGCCAAATTCATCAATTTATTAGAGTAGCCTTGCCTTCGAGCTTCGGGTTTAGTTACAACTTCTGCAACCCCACACATGGGTTTAATTGCTCCTCGAACATTTTGCATGATAGGTTTACACATCAAACCCGCTACAACATCATCATTCTCATAAAGAGCTAAACACAGATCTTCTTTGAAGAATGGTTTATTTTTAATCATCTGCTCGAGATTACCAGGAGAGCTGAAAAAAGCATAAAAGGCCATTTCAAGTATTGGATCAATATTATCTCCCTGCAATTCTTCAATTCTAATCTCTTTCATACAAAAATACTGCAAAAAACTCTTAAAAAGATATTGTCACTCTATAAATTTAATATTAAAGCAAAATTTTATTATATTTCAGCTCTTTTCTAATTATAGATTACTAATGCCTATATCTAAAAAACAACTAAAAGAAAGGTTCAAAAGAGAAGATTACGAGGTGAAACTCTTCAAAGATAGAGGATTTATCAGAAAATCTTGTCCAATTTGCAATCATAATTTTTGGACTTTAGTTCATGACCAAGAAACTTGTGGTGACACACGTTGTTCAGGTGGATACCAGTTTTTAGGAAAAAAAGGTAAGAACCTAAATTTTGATGAAACTATCAAAAGTTTAACAGACTTCTTCGTTAAAAATGGTCATACTGCCATTAAAGACTATCCTGTTGTTGCTAGATGGAGGGCTGACATGGAATTTACAATTGCTTCCATTGCAGATTTTCAACCTTGGGTATTAGAAGGCATTATTGACCCACCTGCAAACCCATTAGTCGTACCTCAAATGTGTATAAGAACTGGTGGAGAGTTCTCAGATATAGACAATATCGGAAAGACAGCAAGACATCTAACAAGCTTTGTTATGTTTGGTCAGCACTCGTTTAATTCGGAAAAACTGACTGGTGGTTACTGGATGGATAGGTGTATTGATTTAAACTTCAAATATCTAACAGAAGAAATTGGCCTTAAACCTGAAGAAATCACCTATGGAGAAGGAATTTGGGTTGGTGGAGGTAATTTTGGTCCTAACCTTGAAGCTTTTGCATATGGAACAGAACTAGTAAATAACGTTTTTATTGCCTATGGTTTTGAAAACGGAGCTGTAAAGAAGCTTGATATGCAAGTTATAGATGTTGGGTGGGGACTTGATAGAACATCATGGTTCACTCAAGGTACTCCAACAATTTATGAAGCCATTTTTCCAAATGTGATAGAATATTTACAAAAAGAAAATGGATACAAGGTTGATCAAAAACTACTAATGGATTACAGCAAGTTGTCAGGTCTTTTAGCGGTAGAAGAAGTAAAGGATCTAAAAGAAGAGCGAATTGAACTAGCAGGTAAGCTTGGAATGTCCTATGAAGAAATGCTTGATATCCTTGGACCACAAGAAGCAATATATGCAATTGGAGACCATGCTAGAACCTTATCCATGACCATTGCAGATGGAGCAATACCATCTAATGTTGGAGGAGGGTATAATCTGAGAATTTTGCTACGTAGAATTATTGCTTTGAAGGAACTATATAAACTGCAATTTTCTATCGAGAAATTATTTGATATTCAAATTAATAATCTAAGCATCTCCTTTCCAAGAGTGAAGGAACACAGAGAGGAGATCCATAAAATAGTAGATTTAGAAGTTAAGCGTTATAGTGAAACTAAAAAATCTGGTAGAAGAATAATTAGTAAGTTACTACAAGATAAAACTGAATTCAGTTTCAAAACACTTGTAGATCTTTACCAAAATAATGGTATAAATCCCCTTATGGTAAAAGAACTAGCAAAGGAAAAGAATTTAGAGATAGATGTACCTGCAGATTTCTATACTAAACTTGAAGAACTCTTTGCTAAACAAAAGAAACAACAAAAGGGAATAAAAGATAAAGTAGAGATACAACTAGAGACTGAGTTTCAAACTGATCTACTCTACTACGATAATGTTTACGAAAGTAAATTTACGGCAGAAATATTAGACATAATTAATGGTCAATATTTGATTCTTGACAAAACTATTTTCTATCCTACTGGTGGGGGTCAAATTCATGATACAGGAATTATTCAATTCAAGGATAAGAAATATTATGTTGTTGATGTAGTTAGACAAGGTTCTTCTATTTTGCATAAATTAAAAGAGAAATGTGATCTAAAGAAAGGATTGTTAATTACTGGAGAAATTGATGCAACAAGAAGAATGGCTATAATGCGTCATCACACTGCAGTTCATGTTATAAATAATGCTGCTCGAGAGGTACTAGGAAAACATATTTGGCAAGCAGGAGCGGATAAAACAGAGAAAAAGGCAAGGTTGGATATTACACATTACAAATCGGTTAGCACTGAAGAACTCCAAGAGATAGAATTTATTGCAAATAGAATTATCTTCGAGAAGAGAGAGATTTCAAAAGTAGATTTAGATAGAGATGAAGCAGAAAGAAATTATGGATTTCAAATTTATCAAGGTGGAGTTGTTCCTGGAAAAACTCTACATATCGTTTCAATTGATGAATGGGACATTGAAGCCTGTGGTGGAACTCATTTAGATAATACTAGTGACATCGGGATAATCAAACTTACAGGTAGTGAGAGGATACAAGATGGTATTGTAAGATTGGATATTTTAGCAGGAGAACCTGCTTTAAGATATATCCAAGAACAAGAAAATATACTCAAAGAATCTTCTGCAATACTAAGTGTTGAGCCTAAAATGTTGCCAAAAACAGCAAAGAGATTTTTCAATGAGTGGAAGGAACAGAAAAAAACAATCGAATCTCTAACGAAGAAAATTGCTGAGTTTCAATATTCCAATAATTCAACAAGGTCAGAGAAAATAGAACACCTTGATGTTTTTGTTCAAGAAACAAGTGGTGGTCAAAAAGAGTTGATTCTTCAAGCTACTCAAGCTGTTAAACATTATCCGAATGGTATTTGTATTCTAATTTCCTCAGACAATAATAGGGTATCTATAGTAGGGGCGAGAAACATAGAATTAGATTTTAATATTGTAGCTGTAATAAAAGAATTATCAAAAATTGCTGGTGGATCTGGTGGAGGGAAAGGAGAAGTAGCTATAGGTGGAGGTTCAGCAGTAGATAATATTCCTCATATTCTTATTAAAGCAAAAGAAATTATCAGAAAGATGATTTAGAACAAGTTTTTCTCTAAAACTAATTTACTCTTTTTTGTTCCGTTTGTTAATGTTTAGTGGCGATAAAGATCTAATTTCAATTGGTACAGATGGAGGGGCAACCATCACTGTTTCTTCTGAAACCATTTTTAGAGTTGCATGTAATTCTGCAGATTTATCTTTGAGTGTTTTAAGAAAATCTCTCTTTCTTTCAGGAAAAGCTGATATCCTGCTAATATTCAGAAAAACGAGATTGCCTTTTTCAACATCATCGATAATTCTTTCAGTTTTTACAACATCCAACAGTGAATAGAATTTTACACCTGGTGTTTGATTAACATTCTTACTGTCCTCGTTCTTTTCTGAGGAGTTACGTGTAACTAATCGTTTTAATCCCATATAGTTTCCACCAT
>BPTM01000271.1 GCA_023705945.1 Candidatus Heimdallarchaeota archaeon | reverse complement strand
TCTTAATAAAGCCCTTCAAAAATCAAGTGAATGCTTGACATATTTCGATGATTCTTACACAAATTTTTTAAAGGAAGAATTAGTAGTGAAACAACAAGAAACAATTCTAAAGGTGAAAATAAGAATGGCTAAAGAGTGTCCTAAATGTCATAGTAAGAATCTCAAAGAAGTAGAAGATAAAACTAAAGTGATCGCATATTTCAACCATCAACCAATCTATAGAAAGAAAGCTGTTTGTCGTGAATGCACTTATGAATGGTTCTCTGAAGGTGGAGCGGAATAAGCTAAATTGTATAATGTTTTTAATTTTCTCCACTTTTACTTCCTCCTTCCTTTTAAGAGACAGTTATACTCATGTTTTACACAAATTGTAGGTTCAAATTATGAAGATAGCTACTTTTCTTAAGAAATATCTATTCAGAATACTAGTTATTCTTCTTATGTTAGCAGCATTAACATACTTTTTCGTAAGCCTAGCACTAAGAGATGAGCTAGGAGAAGCTTTTTCACGTTTCTTTACAGCAAATTTACTATATCTAGTATTGGCAGCTCTACTAATGTTAGTAAGTATGATAATCAAAGCATACAGATTCTTCATTCTAATAAAACCATCAAACCCTGAACTTAAATTTCTCAAATTTCTGCTACCGTTTTTCGTTGGTTATGGATTTAGCACCTTAGGACCGCTGAAATCGGGAGAAATTGCAAGTGTTGAAATCAACAAAAGATCATTATCTGTTCCCCGTTCATCATCTTTAGCAGCAATAGCATTTTTCAGAATATTTGATTTATTTGTTGTTCTAATTCTGTTTATTATTGGTTTAGGAACAACAATCCCTGGAATGGTAGAGGAGCAATATACAATTTTATTAAATATTGTTTTCTATATCGCTTTAACAGGTACAATTATCCTATCTATTTTACTCTTCTTCCCTCCAGTTGGAAGATTGTTCTTACGTGGAGTAAAAGCAATTGTAGGAAAGATATCTCATAAGGGAAAAAAATGGTTAGATACTGTAATAGATCCAGCACTTGAAAATTACTATACATCCTTGCAATATCTTTACAAACAAGTTTTCTTAGCTATGTTAGTTATTGTGACTACACTAATCAGATGGTTTCTAGAATTTCTTTCCTTTAAACTCACCATCATGGCATTTGGTGAAAATATCACTATTTTAGACGCGGCTGCTATTTCTTCTATTACACTTTTTGTTGGAATGTTAACATTAGTTCCAGCTGGTTTGGGTACAGGAACACTTACTACACAATATCTTCTAGAGCAACTGTCTATAGCACCTGCAATTGCAGCAGCATCAGTAATCTTTCAAACCATTGTTGGAACTGGTGTAACGTTATCTGTTGCAGCTATATCCTCATTCTTTGTGAAGGAACAAAAGGAAAACAAATCACAAAAACCAGAAAAAGAAATCAAAACAGAAGAAGCTGTTCTTTTAGAAGTAGATGATAATTAATCATATCCCCCTTTTCAAACGGTTTATCAAAAACGGGTGGAACTGTAATTCTTCCATTTTCTTACAGGTTGTTTCAACATCATATTCTAGTCGAACGTGTTCATATTCAAAATCCTTGCTTTCTTCATTTATTTTGAAGGTCATAAAGGAAGCTCTTGGATCATTATCTCGGGGTTGACCTACAGAACCAGGATTGAAAAGATGTTTTTTCTCATTTACAATGTGCAATGGTTTGTGAGTATGCCCTAGGAATAGGAAATCTATTTCAGTGAACTCTCTTGTGATTTCAAAGAACATATTGTACGACCAGGAAGGTAAATTTGGAGATACATAATCTCGCAAAGGTTTTCTAGGAGAACCATGAACAAACATTGCGTTTCCTTCAGAAATGAAAAGTGGAAATATTGAAAAGAGTGGATGAGAACCAAGAAGTTGAATTTCTTGCTTTGATAGATGTTCTTTTGTCCACAAAAGTGATAGCTTTGGAAGTGGATTAAAATAGATGAAATTATTAGTAAAAAGAGCATAATCGTGGTTACCCACCACATGGATTTGTGACATATTCTCAACAGTTTTTATGCACTCCTTGGGGTTAGGTCCATATCCAACTGTGTCACCTAAGTAAATAATAATATCAGGTGATAAATCCTTGATTTGATCACTAACTACATTTAGAGCTTCAAGATTTGAATGCACGTCAGAGAATATGGCAAGGTTAATCATGAGTAACTCTTAAACATGGTTTACCCTTGAAGTATAATAATATTTTTCAGTAAAAGAAAAAGGAAAGGACAAATTGAAAATTATTTAGATTTCCACTGTTTCTCCAATTCAATAATCTCGTCAGGCACAATAGTTTGCAACCTTTGTGGTGCGACTTCAAATGATACATTTGTTGCCCCAAAACTCAGAATTTCTCCTTCTAGTTCGATTGGTAAAGATTTAGCCATCTCCAATGAAACTTTCTTAGCTCGAAGATAATGCACTCCATCAAATCCTAGATGTTTTCCAGGTTTTAACAAATTTAGAAGTTTAATCTGTTTCATTTTCCCAATATCTCGTCCATAAAGGACAGCGAAGTCTTTCATGAAATGATAATTATCCGGAAGGATGTTGAAACCACCACCAAATCTACTACCTGAACCAACAGCAATAATCACTAACCCCACATCCTTAAGTATTTCATCATCAATAGTGATCGTTGATTTAACAAGTCTATATTGAAGAAGTTTTTTAAGAGCTAAATAATAGTATTTTACATATCCTTTAAGCCACTTTGCTTCAGTGAATGAAGCAACGGATACTGTTGCCCCTACACCTGTATCTGCAATGTTCACAAAATACCTTTTATCACCATTAGTTTCTGCAATTCCAACGGTTACTCCAATTGTTTTACCAGCTTCAAGGATATCTATACTTCTTTTGAAATCTTCATTATACTCTAAACGAGCTGCAAAATCATTGCCATTTCCCAGTGGAATGAGACCAAATAAAGTATCTGTCCCATAGAGACCATTCGCAACTTCATTTACTGTACCATCCCCACCTACAGCTACTACAACATCAAAGTCCTTTTCCATTTCTTTTGCAATTTCTATTGCATGACCTTGATGTTGAGTATATATCGACTTATGATCTAGTCCTCGTCTTAATATCTCTTCCTCAACCTTTGGCCACATTTTTCCAATTTTACCATCGCGAGCTTTTGGATTTATTACGAACAAATAAGTTGTCATAATACAAGAAAGCTTGTGCTTTTATTTAAATAATCGTGCGAAAAATAAGGAACTGGAGCCTCAGAGGGGATTTGAACCCCTGCCCTGTGACTTTCTCGATAGATTACGAGATCACTGCTCTGGCGAACTGAGCTACCGAGGCATTGTTTATCAATTTCTTTAGATAGATTTAAAGATTTTATGTCTAGGTTCTTTTTCATTGATTTAGTTGAAATCTATTTATTAAATCGTGATAGTAAGAGAAAGAGTTTCACATAAAATGAAAAAAGAAAAACGATGATTTTGTTTATTTCTTACTATTCCATTGGGAATGCAGCATATCCTCTGAACTCAATCCAGTCCCGTAGTTCTTCTTCAATAATCTCTTGTATTGCATCTTGGTCTAGATCTTTAGCCATACTTTCATCTGTTGTTAACATTGCCATGATATAACGTTCGCCACTGAATTTCAAATCACGAAGAATGAAAATTTCATTTACGTTATCATCTAGTGTATACCGTCTAATCCTTAGAAAAGGTTCTCTTATATCAACAATTGATTCTATTGCATCATAATATGCATTATGAGCCAAATCTTCAAGCTCTTCTTCTTTTGCAAATCTAGCAAAACATATATTGCTTCTGAAATCGTACAAACCAAAGAAATCTGCATCTAATCCCTCTGCAACACTTTTTGTTGCTTCTTCTACACCGTTTTGTATTAAGGAAATTCCTCTAAATATGTGTGAGAATGCACCCAGAATAGATGAACGAATTCGAACACTGGTTCTAAAGAAATCTTTTGCAGGATTAAAGTAAGGACATTTATCAGCCATATATTCAATTATGGAATTGAAAACTTCTGCGCTTTTTTCGTCAATCTCATATTCTGGATCCGATTTGTGGAAGAAAATTTTCCAAGGAACTTTAATCTTAAGATTGTTAGCAACATTGATAATCTGTTTTAGATATTCAAAACTTTCTTGGAATCTATCTTTAGCTTGAATATCTATCACATAGATTATAGTATCTGTTCCAACAAAATATTGCTGTGGATTTTCTAAATAATCTTCACGGTATATACTTTGTCCACCTAACTCGTGAAGATGAACATCCATTCCAAAGACTTCAATTTTGCTACGAAGAAGACCGCGGGTTGGGGTTAACCCATTTAATCTCTGAAATAAAGAGGATAATGCACCCCTGTGTTTTAACGCGATTGAAAGAGAAGTTTTCCCAGCGTTGTCAATGCCAACCATTATTATTTTTGCACCAGTAGTTACCTTCTCTGTTTCCTCAACTAATAAAAGCCTGCTAGCGACTATCCAACTATTTATTCTTTCTTTGGGAACTTTTTTAGCCATTTTAGCGTATTGTTCACTCCATTTGGTAGATAGATTCTCAATTGTGTCTAAACCCAATTCTTTCAAGAGCTTAGATTCTTCTTTTGTTATATCTAACAAAGCTACAACTGGAAAGTTCCTAAGATCTTCTTTATCTTTATATTCACTTTTTAGCAATTTGTCCTTTAGTTCAGACATATTTCTTCTTCTCCAGAGTTAGTTAAGATAATTATTTATCCTCTTGAGTATATTATTCACTCTGTCAAATAAGTATTTTGTTAACGCTAATAGAAAGCTAACTAATAATTTCTATACATAAATAAAATTTAAAAAGGCAAAAGCTAGCGCTTACTTAATTGAATGGAGTATTCAAAATGCGAACACACAGAGTCAAAGGACTTATATTTCTATCTACAATCATATTAGGTTTCGTTCTAACCAGCTTCCTTGGAGCTTCTATGTCATTTACAAAACCTAATAGTGCATCACAGCTTGATCAAACAACTGTAGAAAATTTGGTTTTCTTAAACAGCACATCGCCAATTATTGATGGAGACTTAGAAAGTTTTGAAGGAGAATGGGAAAATGCCACAATATATAACACTGAATTTGGCGTAGGGAATAAAGCGTTGACAATACGTGTTTTAGCAAATGAAACTCACTTGTTTATGGGTATAAATTATGTAAGCTCAATTTTCATACCAGTCAATACAACCATTCCAATAGATGAGGACTTCAATAATGAAACTCATACATGGTATGCAGTTGTTTTCGATAGAAACTATGATAAAATTGCAGGCTCAGAGACAACTCCAGATGATGCTATAGTGATAAATTATAGAGCAGAAGGAGCACAGGATGCTTTCGTTAATGGCACAAAATTAAACTCTCTTGGAATAGATGTAAATATCACAGGCATAGAAAATTCTTATGCAAATGTTAGTGAGTACGAAGATGATTTTCATAATCATGTTGTTACAATTGAAGTTGTAAAGGAACTTGAATCTGATGATGAAATAGGAAATGATATCGATTTACACGCAAGTGAATCAATAGACTTTCTTATGATAGTAGCTGAAAATGCTACGGCTACATATAATCGCACATTATTTGGTGAGATAGATGCATTCACACCATGGAAAAACATTCAATTTGTTACTTTGCATGATTATTTCTCATATGTTAAAGATGTTTCGGATTTAGATGTCATTATATATGTTTCAGAGACAAAAGCTTCCAATTTAATGAACCTGACTAGTATTCATTGGTTTTTAGAGCAAAAAGGTGTAAATGTAACATATATTGTAGATGATGAAGATTATGAAATTACTTATCGCAGATTATCTGAACTTGATCTTTTCATCCTAATTGGTCCCCAACCCAAGTTAAGTAATAATGAAATTGATGCAATCTCACTTTATATCGCTTCTGGAGGAAATGCATATATTTTTGCAGATCCTTCAAGTAGTGGAGGAAAACTAAATCAATTGTTATCAAATTTTGGCATGGAAGTTTATGATTCGTATTTATACTCGATCAATACAGATGTCGATTCATCAATCGTAATAGATGTAGCTGAAATTGAATCACTTCCATATATGACTGGAACAAATATTTTTACTGACCAAGATGTTGATGAAATTCAATTTACAGGTACCGCAATAAACTTCACAAAAGATATTGGTGAAGGGAAATTCTTATATCAAGAAGGGGATCTTTATCCAATCATAAATCTCACTGGAGATTATTACATAGATACTGATGATAATGGTGAGTTCAATACTGAAGACATAACACTTAACTATACAATAGTTCAAGCAGGTCTAGAACTTCAAAGAGGAGGAAGACTTATAGTTACATCCTCTGCTGACTTCCTAAATGCAAGTTACATCGCAGAAAGAGACAATAAAATATTCTTCTTGAGACAAATCCAATGGTTGATGAAACTTCAAAATGCTATAAACTTTGAAAACTATGTTGTTGAAAAGTCTAATATTATTGAAGGAGAATCAATAAGTGTTAGTGTTGCAGCTCTTGGAGATAATGAAACCATTTTAACCGAGCTTAGAGCCTGGGTTGTTGTACATGAATTAAAATTAGATAGAAACAATGTTACTCTCACTAAGCATGAAGACAATATTAATTTCAACGGAACAATCACTCCCGAGGGTGTTAAAGCTAATTTCGTTGATGTTAGCATTAGACTGCATCAAAGAGGTTACGGTTATAATGAGACAGAACTAGTTGAAGTGTTTCTGGAAGCAGTTATAGGTAACCCCATCAGAATTGAGGTAACTGCAACAATCATATTTGTAGTCACAATTGGTTTAGCAGTTTTAGGAGCTCTTGCTGTTAAGAAATATAAAATACCAGAAGTGGAAGATAAATAAAATAATCCACTTCTTTCTTTCTATTTTTGATAATAATGGAATAAGGTAATTTTCATGACATGCTAGTTTTGTATAACTAACTTCATCTGTCATTTTATCCAGAAGACTGAATGGGATTGCTACAATCACACCTACACTGCCCGTCATCGGCAAGCTGATGAGTTACAGTTCACCTTTTCCACTTCTGGGAAGTTATATAGCTAGCAACATAGCATAAAAACATTAGAAAAAACTATTTGAAACCAACAAAACCTTTCACACCATCTTATGGTTTATAAGTGTACTAGAGGTAGTATTTCAGTAATATCTCTGGTGGAAAACAGTGCATGTAGGCTTTTTAATAAAAAAACTGACGCCGGAAGAAATCAAATCAAGGGTACTTGACATATCAGAGAAAGATAGGAAAATGTTCCCTAAAGAGGGAGTGTTATTTTTTATTGAATCGCTTGAAGAATACTATGGAGGCCATATTACACAAAATAACGTTATCACAGGATTAGATGAGTGGTTTGAAGTATATCCAGTCAAACAAAGCGATACCATAATCATATCGAAGCATTCGGAGGGATATTACCTTACATCGTTATCTGAAATAGTAGATCAACAACAGCATTTCAATCTTGAAATGGAAAGAATCCTTTCACTAGAACCTGACGATATCTTGTGTCCAAACTGTAGGTACAAATTGGAACATGCCGGAATAGGATCAAGGAAAGATTCGTATCTTTTAAAATGTGCAAGGTGTGGTTTTACTTTAGTAAAAAAAAGTCATTTTGATTAATTTGGTGGAAAATTAAAGGATTTAAGGAAAAAAGCTATTCTTTATTCTGAACGGAAATTAGCGGTTTTTTCACTTCTTTGTATATGAGTAAACATATCTATGTATTATGTGCCTTTTTGTGTATAACCTAACTCCGTCATATGAAACTCATGTTACATAATTTATGGATAGCTAAAGATACTGGTGAATGTCTTTTCCATAGAAGGTATGGTAGCATAGAGCAAGATGAAAATTTAATCACGAGTTTCTTGAGTGCTATAGAGATTTTTGCTCAAAACATAGATAATGGATGCGATTTTCTTCAAACTTCCAGCTATAAATTTATCTATATAACTGGAGAGCATACTGTTACAGTTGCATGTGTAGATTGCAAAGATGATGAAAACATCATTCGTCAAGAACTTGTTAAGATAGAGAAAGAATTCTATAACAGATTCTCGCGGGATTTAGAGGAATGGAATGGTAGAGTGGAAAGATTTGCCGATTTATCAGATTATGTTGATAATCACTTGAAAAAATACAGTTCTCCCATTAAGAAATTAGCAGATACTAAACTTGAATTAAACCCAATTGTTATAAGAGAGAATCTAAAGAGCAAGTTTAGTCCTCAACAGGAAAAGGTTATTTCTCTCTTAAAATACAAGGGAACAGCAACACTTCATGATATTATCAAACTTATGAAACTTTCAGAAACTGATGCTGAAAAAGCAGCAAAAGGGCTTTTATATCATGACGTTATAAGACAGATTCCAAGTGCATAATAACAAGTACCAACAATTGTAATCATTTTTGCGAATCATCAGATGCGTTACTTTATTAAGAGATTTGTCTCAAATCTAATAGTAGGCATTGGTGATACGGTTGAAAACGTTTAATGACTTAGTAAGATTTGAAACAGCTGGAGAGATTGATATTATTGATTTAACTGAAAGATTCAGCAAATGTGTGCAAAATTCTGGAATTAAAAATGGCATATTATCAGCTAATGTCATAGGATCAACGGGAGCTCTAACAGCAATAGAATATGAACATCGTGTGCTTGATGATTTTAAGCAAATTCTACACAAACTAGTTCCAAAAGGTGCAGGATATAAGCACGATATTATCGATTCCAATGCTCATTCACATTTACGCGCATCACTAATTGGACCTAGTCTAACAGTCTCAATTCATGAAGGAAGGATGCAATTAGGGACATGGCAACAACCTGTTTTTATTTGTTTAGATGTTAGAGCTAGATCAAGAAAAGTAGCGATAACTATCATTGGTGAATGAGATTGAGCTCAAAATATTATGTGGTTAGATGCAGGAAGAAAGAATGTGGAAAATTTAGTTATTGTAAAGCTAATCAAAAAACCAAAATGTGTCCCTATTGTGAACATCGAATAATGGTTGAAAAGGCAAGCAAAACAGAAGTCAATTCCGTAATCCATGCTAGGAAACTTGTTCAGGAGTTTAATAAAAAACTAGGAGAGATGACTGAACCCTCGTGGTATAAATCTGATGCATAATGTAAAAAATTCATTTTAGATTAACATGTTTTTGAAAGAGAGAGTGTCACAATATTTTTTTACCCTCATTCTAACCTATTACTAATGCCTTATTCAAAAGAAACAATAGAACTGTTGAGTGATTCACCTTTCAAACAATTTGTCTTAATGGAGCTAGAAAGAGAAAGATTGTATCAATCATTCATAGAGATTGATGAATTAGACGAAATCAGCGAAATATGGCTAAGTTTTTCGAAAATATGCGCTCAATCACTAGCAGATGTTTCATCAATTGCAAACTTGCTTTATGATCGTTACATCGATGAATGGACTAGAGATAAAACACAAATAAATGCTGATGAAAAACGTAAAAAATCATTAACTGGAAAAATTGAAGACTTGCAAGAATTTCAAATGGAATCAGCAATATTAATGATCATTTATGCTGAGATTGTAAATACAGGTATCTTTGGTACAGCTGCTTCTGAAGATTATTGTATAGCGTTTATTGAGGGGCATCGTATTCTAAATAGTATATCACAAACTTACTTTGATTCAGCACATCCAAGAGCTTCTAGTATAGAAGAACTGATGTTAACAATTCTACTCTTAAATCAGAAGCAACAGGTACTTAATCTTCTTGAAGAATCACCCTATCTCAAAGAAAAAACTACTACTTCTCAAGAAAAAGCATCCTATGAATTAGCACAAGCAGAATTTGATGTTTCTTTCACAGCACAGTTTTTTCAAAAACTACGAAATGATTGGTGGTGGAATGATGCTATTGCATCCTACTCTGTTTATGAAGGAAGTTTAGCTCATCTACAGAATGCATTAGATATTTACAAAAACCTTCCTGAGGATCCTGAATTTATAGCAAAGCATATCGAACAAAATCTTATATTGACAAACCTTGTTATGAGGAATAAGGAATTCATTGAACACTATCTTCGACTTAGTTTTGAGGCAGCAAAAAATGATAACTTTATTGCTAGTGTTGAGTATCTCAACTTAGTCTTAGGTTTAGGTAACGAAGCTCTAGAATCTATTTCAGCAAATATTCAGCAAGATTCAACAAATCTTAAACTAAAAGAGAGTATAATAAAGGATGAGCTCATTCATACTTTTCTGCATGGTATATCACTTTTAGCTGCTAAGACATCCCAATTGAATTATATGATTGATACAGCTGAGAAAAAAGAGTTACAGGATATAATAAAACAAGTTGAGGAAATAGTTAATAGTCCGAATCTCAACATCAATAAGAACTACGTAAGTAGTTTGCCATTTGTATATCTAAATTATGTTCAAGAATTTAAAATCGCACTGCTTGAAAGTACACCATATGAAGAAGCTATGAAGAGGGCTGAGCAAAATTTTACACGCTTCTTTGAAAGGTTAGAATTTGCTACTAGTGATTTAGCAGCTCAGTTAACTGAATTAGATAAAAAAGGCAAGAGGGTTAAGCAAGAAACAGTTTCTCATATGATAGAGAATATTCAGAATATAAAAATGGCTACTTACTTTTTACCAAAAAGTGAAGATAAGCTGTACATTGTAAAGGATATTGAATGTCTAGAGTTCATTGCAAACTCTATCCAATTAGAACTATTCTTGAGGGATAAGGAAACAAATGAAGTTCTTGACCTAATTTATCATGCGAAAGCTCACTATTATTCAACAAAAGCTTTAGAGATCACTCAATTAAGCAGTTTTACAAGAATTGATAGTGAATGGGTTGAAAAACGATATAGTCAAACATTTATTAAAGGTCAGGATATCGAATTGCGTCTATTCGAACTAGCTAGACAATATCTCTTCCTAAATACAGTAATTGACGAGATAGCTAATGGTTACAAGGTTGCCAATACTGAAGATAAGACGATTTCAGAAAATTATCAAACAATTATAAATCATGCTTTCAACCAGTTTGCAGTTTTTGATGCGATCAACATACGTATTGCTGATGATTGCAGTGAATTATTAAAACATAGACAGTTGTTTAATATAGAATCTTCTGACATCAATTGGAAAGCTATAGAGGTAAAAAAACAGTTAACTGACACTCTAATAGATTTTCTTGATGCTACAAAAAAAGCTATTCTTGGTTATGGAGCCAGTAAAAATAATGAAACATACAAAGCTGCTTCATATTTCAATGATGCATCAAAATCCGCTAAGAATTCTAATGAGACAATGCAACCAATAGCACATTATGATGAAACATTTGCACAGTTGGCAAAAACTGCCTATGAGTATAGTATCTTGCTCAAGGAATTGGAGAGAAAGGCTAGAGATAATGAAAAGTTACAGAATCTTCCAATGGATCAAATATTTAACACACTGAAACAACTTACTTTTCTCTCATGATATTTCTCTTGTTTGATGAAAATCTATATATTGATGACAAAAAGCGAATTTTTTTAAATCAACATGTTTAGACTTCACAAGATGAGTAATCTTCCTATTTCTGATGATGTAATTACTAAGTTCAATCAAGCTTATGACGCGATAGAGAAAATTAGAGGTGAACCAAATAGTGAGCTTGATCAGTATTTTATATCAAGAGAAACAACTCTAAAAAGAGCGTTGTTAGTAAACCCTGAAGACTATGATCATAAGAGAATTATTATTTTAGGCGATATGGACCTTGTTTCATTAGCAATTGGCACTCTAAGTAAACCAAAGGATCTAGCAGTACTTGATCTAGACAAACGTGTTCCAGAAATAGCTTTAAATATGAAATTTGATCAAAAAATTCGTTCTGTTCGGTTTATCAATCAAGATATACGAATAAGGATGATTGCTATACTGAAAAATCAATTTGATTATATTTTTATTGAACCATCCATGACAAAGGAAGGGTTGGAAGTGGGTCTCTCTAGAGCTGTACAATGTGCAAAGAAAAATGAACCCTCAAAAATTTTTCTTTCATTTGATACTGCTAATAAAAAGCAATTA
>BPTM01000270.1 GCA_023705945.1 Candidatus Heimdallarchaeota archaeon | reverse complement strand
GGTTTCGTTTTGGTTTGAATTTCAGAGAAGTATTTCTGCAACTCCTCATTTTTTCTATAATCATATGGAAAAGCAGGAACATTGGGCATACCGTCTGTAACTACTGTGAAATATACATCAATATCTTTATCCACACGCTGCTTTTTTGCATGTTCAATAGCAGTCTGAACAGCTTGAACCATGTAAGTCTTACCTTTTGCGTCAGCTGTTAGAAGGTAATTTTCCATTTTACTATCATCATCAACGACTGTAGGGTTCTTTCTAACAGGAACTACAGCAAGTTTAAACATGTTAAATCTTTTCCTTTTTCGACGATTCAGTATTTTGAAGTAATAGTATAAACTTAAACTGGTTAAGAGCCCCCCATCCAGCCTTGACATTTTACCTTCAAAAACAGCCTTTTTCATAGATTGACTCATATCTACAATTAGATACACAAGTGATCGTCTATCTTTTTTCACCCGAATTATATCTTCTTGTTTAACAGAAGTTGGTGGTATATTTTGAGAACTCAAAATTGCGCTCTTATAGGTTTCTTTAAGTCTTATTGTGCCCCTAGGTCTCTTTTGTACTTCATCGATAGGAGCTACTGATATTTGTTTTAAAAGAAAACGACCGAGAATCTTTCCAAGTAAATCCATAACACTTTCTCTAGAAATACGCTTTTTCCTACCAAAGGCATCAATTATTTCAATATCAACTATCTCTTGTAATTGGTTGAGTTTTTCTGCTAACTGATCTAAATCAACAGATCCTTCGTATTTAAGATTACGAAGAAGATCTTGTATGTACTTGAGAATTTCTTCTAGAGTTTGTAGCTCATTACGATTTACTCTTTCCAATACATCTGGTAGAATCCTATCACCCATAAACCGTAGAATTTTGAGTTCATTAAGCAAACGTTCTTCTTCCTGAGCTGTCAAATAAGATGTCATTATCTTCTGAACAATATTCTCCATTGCCACAGCGTTTTTTGCAGCAAGAGAAAGAACTGCTCCTTCACGAGAACTTCTTCCTAGATGCGGATTACGCCATAACCTAAGTACTTGAGCAGCATCTTCAAAATCTAAGATGAATTCAACGTCTCCATATGCTTGAATAGGATCAGTGAATTCTTCTGCTGTTATGAAATTTATTCTATGGGGCATGCTATTATCTCCAGTGGGCACTAATAATGCCTGTTTAGATGTAATCTACTCTCAATAATTGCTCGTAAGATGGTCTAAGACTCTCAATAATTGTTGTTCGAATTTTGTCTTTGTATTTATCTAAACCTTCAAACTTTACAATCAAATCTGCTAATTCATTATCACTTAGTGCTTTCATCTTTGAAATATCTTCAGAGATATCTTGAACGCTGATAGAAACTTCTGATTCTTTTATTGATGTTCTTAGGAGAATCTTTATCTGTTGAAGAGCATCATTGAGCATTGAAACAGGTATGTCATAAGCATTCATTGTGCTTCGTAACTTTTCTAGAGTTACAACATTGACATCTGTAGCTGTTTCTCTAGCTTGTAATAGCACTGTTTCACCAATGATATTGTTCATAGTACGTAAATCTATGTGAGGATTTCTTTGTGGGTCATGGATTTCATCAAGACCAGAATAGAAATCGGTACGTGCCATACGACTTTCTGAACGAATGTCCTTTGATTTTAGGTTGCTAGGTAAGGAATTATTTCCAAGATATGCAAGAAAATCTACTGCAAGTCTGCTAACAAAATCTGTAGTATCTTTTTCCAATTCATGTAATTGAATAATGGAAGGATTTGCTGTGATTTTTTTACTTGAAAGAACAATCTGCTCTTCAAACATATCACGAATAATTTGTTCTCTACTTTCAACAGAACGTGCTGGCCACAATACTTCAGGAATACGATTGATAATAGGCTGACTTTCTTCTCCAAAGACTGTCAATGGTGCGTTAGATGTAAAGATTACAGCTCCATCAATGTAAACAGGTTCTCCTTGGATATTGTATTTAATACCCATTGGTTCTTCTAGAAAACCCATCAATGATTCTAATAATGTTAATGGGAGCCTCTGAATTTCATTTACAACTAATATACCGTGGGAAAGAACACCTACCTTATGTGAAGTAGCGGCATAAGTAGTTTGAGTTTCTTTGCCAAACAACTCTTCTAAGTTTTCAACACCTGCAAGCAACATATAGAGACTTTCAGGATCATTTCTTGGATCAAGTTGCGATCTTCGGACGAGCGTTTTTGTAGCATCGAGTTTTCCTAGCCTACTTACTACTTCTTTTGGAGAAATTTCAAGTATACTATTAGTATTGTCTAGTTGCACAGAACTGCCCTCATTAGACAAAACGCCTTCGATTTTTTGTCTGCAATAAGGACAAAGAGATTGCATAACTCTAATTCCAGCAAAAGGATTCGCTGGAAAGTTGTTGATAATGTCTACAATGTATCCAGCGTCTTCTAAGAATGGACAACCACCGATATGATATTTGTTGTTGTTAATTTCTCTAACGATGTGGTCAAGCAATACTCTTGCAAAAAGAGTTTTGGCTTCACCTGTTGGACCTGTAATCAAGACTTTACCACCAACAGCTAATTTATCCATAACAAGTTTTTTTCCAACTTCATTACCACGAACTGTAACGTCCTTAGAAACTCTATCACGGAACTCTGGATTCATTAATATTGAACGAACGGAATAACCAGAATAACCATCCTTCATTATGTTTTCAATTGAAATTGTCATTGTATATTCCTCTTATTTTATTGATTATTTTCTTCTTCTGAAGGAAATTGAACTTTAATAGGTTGTATTTTTTCTAATAATTTTTCTTTTTCTTCCCAAGTTTTTATGTAACCCATATGGATTACCTTTTTCATCCATTTTAGAGATTCAACTAATGAATCCACGTCTGGAACCTCAAAAAGGTTCCATATACGATCTGTTAAACGTATGAGAGACATATTTTCTATTAATTCTCCTCTAGTCAAAGCTCCTTGTAAATCAGTATTGTAAGCACAGACAGCTATAGGAAGATCTTCTACTTCCTCGTCCCAAATAATTTTTTCCCAGAAATAGTTACGCTCATGTTTAATCATTTCTTCTTTCGTTGCATCAATAAGATAGAGAATGCCTTCAAAGGGGAGAAATTGTTTAGGTGCGAATTTTAGTTTTTCAGTATATGGAAGCTCATTCAAACAACTATCAATGATAAATTCATTTAAAGAAGTATTAGAACGCATTAGCAAAACACGGTTGCGTGTTGCGGGAAGATTGTCTCCCATAACCAGTACCGATGTTTCAGGATAGCCAAGCTTTCTGCGAATAGTTTGAAATGTTCGTTGGATGAAGTTTGTCATTGGGCTTCGCTAAAGAATTTGGAATATGAATCTTTAAATGTTTTATGAATCTGAAGGAAAAAGTTTTTGAGGTCATTTTCTCTTCCCATCAAGATGAAAACAGATATCCTAAATATTATTGTAGCAGGAATAAGATGGGGCGAAAAATGGCTATTAATTAATCGTAGAAAAGGAGATTATCAGAAAAAGTGGGCTTTAGTGGGTGGAAAATTAGAAAAAAATGAAGAACTAAAAGAAGCCATCCTGAGAGAAATTTTTGAAGAAACAGGGTTAAAAGTTAAGTGGGAAGGAATTAAAGGAACACTAAATGAAAGATTGATAGAAGTAGACAAAGAAAACAACATCAGGCATTTCATAATCATTGTATGTCAAGTAAGTACAGAAGAAGGGAAGTTATCTCCAACAGATGAGGGAGAGTTGAAATGGTTTACTTTGAAGGACATTAACTCAATGAAGGAGCAGATTATTCCTTCTGACTATTATATGATATCAGAACTCTTACTAAAGGAAAAGAAAACTAAAGCAGTTGAAATAGAGATGGTACAAGATAAAGAAGAACTAAAGTTAACTAGAATCCATGAGTATTGAAGCTTTAAATCAGCACAGTATTTCTTTCAGCTTCTCTAAACTAATTTTTGCACCACTAATAACTAAAACTACATTTTTGTTTTCAAATTTACTCTTGTTTTTGAGGTAGGAGGAAACAGTTAAAGCAGCTGCTCCTTCTATTAACATATGATGGTACTGTAGCATCAGCCTAATTGAATCTTTAATTTCTAATTCTGAAACAAGGATAAAATCATCTACATACTTCTGACAAAAATTCAAAGTGATTGAATTCTCTTCAATTCCTCCAGCTGTTCCATCAGATATTGTATCTAAAGAGTCTATCGTAACAATCTTTCCTTGTTTAATGGATTCATACATAATAGCTGAATTAATGGGCTGACATCCTATCACTTCAATATTCTTATTAACGGATTTCAAATAACCTGCAATTCCGGAAATTAGACCTCCACCACCAACAGGTACAAGAATAACATCAATATCCTTTAATTGCTCCAGAAGCTCTATTCCAATTGTAGCTTGACCAGCAATAATCTTAGGATCATTATAAGGAGAAACAAAAGTCAATCCTTGTTTCAGTGATATATCACGCGCATGGGTTTCGGTTTGAACACAATCATAACCATAAAATTCTAGATTAGCACCATAGTTTCTGAGAGAAGTAATTTTTGCTTTTGAAGCATTTTTAGGTAGATAGATTGTCCCATCAATATCAAGTTTATCAGTAATATAGGCAAAAGCTTCACCATGGTTCCCAGAAGACGAAGTTATAACCCCTTTTTCTCTATCTTCTATCGTGAGAGAGAGTATCTTGTTTATAGCTCCACGGATTTTGAATGAACCAGTGAGTTGTAAATTTTCTAACTTTAGGTAGGTTTTATTTTTGCCTTCTTTACTCAGGAATGGAGAATATTCCAATGGAGTTTTCCTAACATAGCTACGAACCCTTCTTTCAGCTTCTTTTGCCTCCTTTATGAAATCCATAGCCTCACCATTACTTGTTTGTCTCACTACCATACAAATATTAAATTCTTTAGTTTAGTGGAGTTTAGCAGATAAAATTAAGAAGTCTGTTCTTCTAAAATCATTGATGATAGCTAAATCCAAAGATAAGAGTAGAACAAAAATTATTTTACTCGGAACAGGAACACCTAATGCTGAGCCTAGTCGATCTGGAGCTGCAATTGCGATTATCGTCAACGATGTCCCATATCTTATCGACTTTGGACCCGGAGTTATCCGTAGAGCAAAAGCAGCCGGAATAGCAATTAAAGACTTGGAGATAGTTTTTCTTACTCATCTACACTCAGATCACACCGCTGGTTATCCTGATCTTATCTTTACACCTTGGGTTTTAGGAAGAGATAAGCCACTGAGTGTTTTTGGTCCCCCAGGTATTGAAATGATGACTGAAAACATACTCAAAGCTTATCAAGAAGACATAAATGAGAGGATAAATGGGTTAGAACCAATAAATCAGGTTGGTTATAAAGTTGAAGTGAAGGAGATAGAACCGGGGATAATTTATCAAGATGATAATATCAAAGTTGAGGCTTTTAATGTCAAACATGGTTTATGGATAGCAGTTGGATACAAATTTCATACTCCAGATAGAACGATTGTGATTTCAGGCGATACTGCTCCTTTCGAGAAGATGATAAACGTTTACAAGAATTGTGATGTTTTGATTCATGAAGTTTATTCTGTAGAAGGTCTCAAAAATCGACCAAAGGAATGGCAAGAATATCATGCAAATGTTCACACTTCTTCGCATGAACTTGCTGAGATAGCATCAATTGTAAGACCTAAATTACTTATTCTGTACCATCAACTTCTATGGGGAGTAAAAGAAAAAGAGCTCCTAACTGAGATAAGGAAAGAATATAAAGGGAAGGTCGTTTCAGGAAAGGATTTAGAAAATTACTAGTGAATTAGTATGAAATACGCGAAAGATCTAACTGAGCTGATTGGGAATACACCTTTGCTTAGACTCAAACGATTATTCCCCAATTTTGATGCTTTTGGAAAATGTGAATTCATGAATCCTCTAAGTGTTAAAGATCGACCTGTGCTTCAAATAATCGAAGATGCCGAAGAAGAAGGTAAGCTAAAGCCTGGTGATGTAGTAATAGAATGTACTAGTGGAAACACTGGTATGGCTGTAGCTTTTATATCTGCAATAAAGGGTTATGAAGTTGTTTTAGTTATGTCAGAGATTCAAAGTATAGAAAGAAGACAGATACTCAAGGCTCTCGGAGCAGAATTAATACTAACACCAGCAGAATTAGGAACAGAAGGAGCAAGACAAAAACTAAAAGAGATTCTACAAGAGAACTCAGAATATTTCTATATTGGTCAGCATGTAAATCCATCAAACCCACAATCCCATTATTCAACTACTGGTCCGGAGATTTGGGCAGATACTGAGGGAAAAATTGACATTTTTATCGCGGGTTTAGGAACAGGCGGGACAATCTGTGGTGCGGGGAAGTTCTTGAAGGAAAAAAAACCAAGTATTAAACTAATAGCAGTTGAACCATTTGAATCTCCTTACATCTCGAAAGGTATTTTTCATCCTCATAAGATGATGGGGACAGCTCCAGGATTTGTTCCAAAAACATTGAACAAAGAGATTATTGATGAAATTATTCTTGTTAAGGAAACTGAAGCTTTTGCCATGTGTCGTCGAATAGCAGAAGAAGAAGGTCTCATGGTAGGCATATCTTCTGGTGCAGCATGTAAAGCTGTAGAAGAGATAGCTAAAAGGAAGGAAAACATAGGAAAAATCATTGTGGTAATATTGGCAGATACAGGACAAAGATATCTTAGTGTAAAAGAATTATTTGAATAAAGAAAAATAAAGAAAAGATGGTGGGGTGGGGCGGATTCGAACCGCCGACTTTCTCCACGTCAAGGAGATATCATAACCGAGCTAGATCACCACCCCTTTTGGTAATGTTGTCGCTCGTTCTTTTCAGTCTTACTTTCTTTAAATATTTTTTGTTAGCCATCTACTCCAAATAATTAGTTGAAATTCTCCCCCTTTTTGGTAGAAGAATCAAAAATAGATGTGTTTGCAATAAGTTGTATTGTGCTTAAAAAAAGGAAGTTAACTTTTATATTTCATTGATTCAAGACTTAAAACAATATTATTCAAAGATATTTGGTTTCATTCCTCTACAAAATTTATTCCAATGGTTGTATTGATTCATCTAAATCGAGACAACATTTATAAAAACTTCAGTGAGAGGTAAACAACGAATAGAAAATCTGTTCATACACACTCGAGTGATTTATTATGGATAAAAGTGTAGCAGTTTCACTTAAAATCGTCGGAGCTATCCTACTATTTTCATCAGTTTTTATACCATTATACAATATTGCTTTTGAATCCACAACTACTGATCCAGAACCGATAATTGCATCGTCTTTCAACAGCATTGCAGGTGGAGCAAATGATGTCTTCTACAAAGGCGGTATGGTTTATGTCACTGATGCGAATGCAGGTATGCTTATTTTTAACGCATCAAACCCAACTTCCCTTAGTCTGACAGGGACTTATACTACTGCAGGAGACAGCAGAGGAGTATATGTTGAAGATGGTTACGCATATGTAACAGACACAATTACCGGATTATTGATTGTTAATGTTACGATTGCATCAAGCCCAACATTAGCAGGATATTACAATCTCACTGGAGAAGGTAATGAAGTATTTGTAAAAGAGGGATTCGCATACGTAACAGACGCTGATACAGGGCTAACAATTTTAAATGTAACAGATGTAACAAATCCAACACTAGAAGGAAGTTACGAAACAACCGGTATAGCACAAGATGTTTTCATTCGCGAGGATTATGCGTATATTCTGGATGAGACAAGTGGTTTAGTAATATTGAATGTAACAGATGTAACAAATCCAACACTAGAAGGAAGCTACAATACAAATGGTGTTGCAAATGATTTCGTCATAAAAGGAGAATATGCTTTTATTGTAGGCGAAAGTTTTGGTTTAACAATACTAAATGTAACAGATGTAACTGGCCCAGTTTTGATGGGTGGGTATGATTTAGATGGAGATGGAGAAGGTATATTTGTAGAAAGTGGATATGCATATGTTACTGATGCAGAAACAGGATTACAGATTATTAATGTAGAAGATCCAACAAACCCTGAACTAGAAGCATCATATGATATAGAAGGAGTACCCAATAGCATTTACATTGTTAATGAGTATGCTTATATTGTAGATGATAGTACAGGATTGCTAATATTCCATGTAAGACCAAGGAAAAACAGCGACACGGAAGGGAATCTTGTTCAAGTTTTGGGATTCAGTATTCGTTATAGAACCATCACGTATAATTTTACAGGATATTCTGCAGATGCTCAACTTCTTAGTGGAGAAGTTCCAAGCAGTATTGTGATTCTATCTGCAGTAATCTGGTTCTTACTAATATTTGCATTGTTATTTGCGGTTTTAGGTCAAGTTTTCCAAAGTGGAGGTTTTAAGTCAAAAGGTTTAGCTTCAGACATTGTTGCAGTAATATTATTGCTTAGTGGGTTGATTGTGGCGATAATTGCGATGAACCGATCGTTATACATTGCTGCAGAAAAATACATAGCAGTAGTTGATGGTCAAACAGCATTATCATTTAATCCAATAACATTTAATCCGAATGACAGTTCTCCATCCTTCTTTAATATTGAGTTAAATGGAACTATAGGTCCTGGTTTCTATCTATTTACAATCGGAATAATATTGCTTATAATGGGAATATTTTTACCTGTTAACTGGCAAAAACCAATTAGTTCTGAAAAAGTAAGAAAAATGGGAGAAACAGGCTTTTTCAAATGGATAAAGAATGTTGCTAATTTGCGTTTAACAACATATATTACACGTCGTCTATTGACTCTTATTCCGCTATTCATTGCAGTATGCGTTCTGACGTTTGTGATGGTAAGTGGTCTAGGTGACCCAGTAGCCTTATTGTTGCTTGGTAAACAAAGAACTACAGAACAAGATCGAATAAATCTAACGCGGAAATTAGGGCTGGATCAACCAATCTATGTACAGTTCGTTATGTGGTTCTACAATCTCTTACATGGAGACATGGGAGACAGTTTCCAATCAGGTCAAGAGATAAACACTATGATTGGTGGATTAGTCTGGGAAACACTCAAACTACAATTATTAGCATTTGTTTTATCATTACTTGTTTCCATTCCATTAGGAGTTTTAGCAGCTAAGAACCATAATACATGGATTGACTCAATGTCAAGTTCTCTTGCATTATTAGGACAATCAATGCCCATATTCGTCTTTGGTTTAGTTTTAATTTACATCTTTAGTGGTTATGGATTAGGATGGTTCCCAGCAGCAAAAGCTCATAGAATACCCACACCAACACCAGTATTCAGTGATACGAATTGGAGCTTATTCTTTGGAGGAGAATGGGGTACGTGGTGGGCCAATGTATCTTTAAGACTAGGTGACTCCCTCATTCACATGGTTCTTCCAACAATTACTTTACTATTGAACTTCATGGCAATATATTCAAGATTAGTAAGATCAACTATGTTAGAAGTATTAA
>BPTM01000269.1 GCA_023705945.1 Candidatus Heimdallarchaeota archaeon | reverse complement strand
CTAACCGTCGTTTAAGTGGGTCCCCTCACGTGCGTTGAGGGGAAAGAATCATGAGAACCATGATTGAGGGTAGGACGAAGGGGAGTGTGCATAGTCTCCAACTACGTCCTACAATTGCACTTAGTGCTCCTTGGTTCTAACGATACTAACTGAGGGACAGGTGATCGAGCACCTGCGAACCAAGCTATAGGTGATTATTCACCTAGCACTACTTACTTATCCGCACTTTCATATATAAACTCGTAGAAAAAGTACCGAAGGTGAAAGAAAGTCCACTCTCCCTTGTAAAGTTCAATATATGCACACTATAACACTTCTGGCAAGATTGAGTAAGATTTGAACACACAGTTTTTTACGGCTATTGATACATAACTCATTGAAATGATTCTTTATCATCCAATCAGCTCCCCACATCCCCCTTGTTTCCTCATCTGCGACAATAAACAGGACCAAATCTCCTTTTGGATTGAATTTTTCTTGTGAGAGTAAAACAAAAGCATGAACTTGTGAAGCAACAATAAATAACATATCCAATGTGCCTCTACCCCAAAAAAACCGTCCTTTCTTACACTTCCAAACGGGTCTTCTTTCCAGTCGTTAGGTTTAGTTACTGGGACAACATCTACGTGACTTGGTCCAAAAATTAATCCAGGTGCTTCTTTATCTGTTCCAGGAATTACTGCTACTAAGTTACCTCTGTTTTTTTTAGATTCAAATACTTTACAGCTAACACCTTTATTTTTCAGAAACTTTTCAATTGTTTTAATTGATCTCATCTCATCCCCTGGAGGATTGACACATTTATTCTGAATCAACTCTATTAGAAGTTGATAAGTCTCTTCAATGTATTTGCTTTCCATTCTAGTTCAACACTAATGCACTTGGATATCTATCTGTTTAAATCAATATCGGTATTTAGAACGATTTTTAAAATACAAACTAAACTATAAATTGGATGAGTGATATTCCCCAAATTGAAAGAGAAGTTGATAAGATAGTTGAAATGATAAAAGATTCAACATATTTAGTTGTTTTTACAGGTGCGGGGATAAGTACAGAATCGGGACTTTCAGATTTCAGGGGAAAAGATGGGATATGGACACGGAAAGAGAAAGGACTTCCTCCAAAACATGGGAAACACTTTGATGAAGTTAAACCAAATAAAGCTCATTATGCAATCAAAGAACTGCAAGATATGGGGTTGATGAAATATCTAATCTCACAAAATGTGGATAATCTACACCTAGAATCTGGAATTGATTCATCCCTAGTAGCTGAACTACATGGGAATTATAAATTGATGAAGTGCTTTGAGTGCGATGAGAGATTTACAAGTGTTGAACTTAAGTGGGATAGGGAAATTCATGGTAGGGGTTTTAGAACTGAACCACAACAAGCTAATCAACCTGTGTGTCTAGAATGTGGTGGGAGGATTATTTCATCTGTTGTAAATTTCAATGATCCTATGCCCGAAAAGGAAATGAAAATATCTAAGGATCATGCAGCAAAGTGTGATCTAATGCTAGTCATAGGCTCGAGTTTATCTGTTCAACCTGCTTCTAATTTTCCACGAAAGGCCAAAAAGAATGGAGCAAAATTGATAATTATTAACATTGATCCAACTACACAAGATGATTTAGCAAGCATTAGAATTACAAACAAAGCAGGGGATATTTTACCTCAAATTGTAGAAAAACTAAAGAAAGTTCTGTAAATTGGAGCAACTATGTTCTTTAGTGATGTCATACAGAATTTCTGATGATTAATTCAATATATTTATAATGTAAAAAACTAATTTATTACACCAATAAGATTAAGTCATAGGGTGCAAATTTTAGTAAATAACTACTCTGGAAAGGGTTGAAATTGGGGCAATCGTTAGAAGAAATTTATTCTCAAACAGAAGATATGATAGTTAAAGGAGATTACATTTCAGCACTAAATGTAATAGAAAAAACTGAGCAAATCTCTGATATACCTCTAGGGAGCAAATTGAAGTTTCAGCTTCTGAAAGCTCGTATTTTACTGGATTTAGGTGAGTATCAAAAGTCCCTAGTTTTGTCTATAAATACTTTTCAAGAAAGTGAAATAATTTGTGAAAGAGTGACAATGATTGATTCTAAAATTGCAGTGATTGCTTCAATGCGACACTTAGGTCAATTCAAAGAAGCGAATAAAATAGTTATGGAAGCTGAGATCTTAATTGCTGAAACAGAAGAATCATATAAAGCTGATTTAAAACTGCAAAAAGCAAGATTACTCTTCAATAAAGGTATTTGTGGCAGAGCAACAGGAAATCAAGATGTTACAGATGAAAGTCTTCCAAAAAGCATAGAAATATTCGAGATATTGCAAAATAAAACCGAATTATGCGATTCTCTAGAAGCTAAAGCTATGAATATAGATGCAGGTAAAGATAACAGGTTAGCTATTGAAACCTTGATGAAAAGTTTGAAAATAAGAGAGGAAATTGGTAATAAACAAAGATTGGCAAATACTTACAATAGGATTGGAGCAAATGCTTCACAATTAGGATTAGATGATGAAGCTTTAGATTACTACATGAAGGGACTGGAAATAGCTAAGGAATTAAAAATTAAAGATTTGATAGCTATCTTTACTTTGAATATGGGAAATATTAGTGCTAAGAAGGGACAGTTGGCTAAAGCTCTTAATTCTTATCTTGAGGTACAACAACTTAGTAAATCAACAGGAAACAAACATATGTCCGCTGCCATTATGATTAATATTGCTGATATTTACTTAAGAAGAGGAGAAATAGAAAAAGCATTGGAATATAATAAGCTAACATTAAAGGAATTTGAAGAACTGAATTTTAGACAAGGAATTGCAGCAATATTGAGAAATGTTGGAAAAGTGTATTATACAAAAGGTAATCTGGAATTAGCCTCAACATTTCTCAATGAAAGTTTGTCAATCAGAAAAGAACTTAATGACATTTCCAGTTGTGCAGAGATTCTGTATAATTTAGTTACAATCTATTTGGACGAAGGTCTTCTTGAGCAAGCGAAAGATTATCATAGCCAATTAGAAAAGATAAAAAAACGAAGTTTACTCCCAATCACCAACCATTTGTACAGTATTTCAGAAGCCAGATTGCTAAAATCAACTCCTCGACTTAAAAACAGAGTTAAGGCAGAAGAACTTCTTCGATCAGTTATTGAAGATGATATTCTTAGTCATACAATTACAATCGATGCATATCTGCTGTTATGTGAATTATTACTTGATGAACTGAAATTACTAGGCGACAAATCTGTTCTTGATGAGTTAACAGAATACATAGAAAATCTATTTGATATTGCAAAAGATCAACAATCGCATTCTCTTTTAGCTAAAACTTATTTGTTAAAATCACAATTAGCTCTTATTAATTTTGAAGTAGACAAAGCTAAAGGTCTCCTCAGTCAAGCTCAGTTTATAGCAGAAGAAAAGGAATTGCACGGTTTAGCTTACAACATTTCAAAAGAATATGACAACCTTGTCAATCACAAAGATGATTGGATTTTATTAGCTCAGAAAAATGCTCCATTAAGTGAAAGACTGGCTTTAATCACAATGAATGATGCTCTTCAGACAATGATAGGTAACAAGGGTATTGCTCTCCCAGAGATAATACAAGAAGAACCAGTATATCTTCTTATTCAGAATGATTCTGGAAAAACAATTTTTACTGAGAAATTCCAATCTCTTACTAAACTTGATGGAGCTTTAATTGGAGGATTCATCGCAGCGCTTAACTCTTTTGTCCAAGAACTGTTTCATACTCCAGGACACATTGAGAGGATCAAACATCAAGATTATACCTTGGTTTTAAAGATACATGAAGGTTTACTGTTCACATATATTTACAAGGGACAATCATATTCTTCTATAAAGAAATTAAGCAATTTTGTAGATTCTCTTTCTGCAACTCCTGATATATGGAAAGGACTGCATAAAAGCTCAGGATCGCCTAAAATGTTGAATGCAGAGGATCTATTAACCATACAGAAAATCTCTGAAACCTGTTTTGTTCTTTAGTCTGTTTATTATCTCCAGTCAAAGTAGAAGGATTCAACAACTTCTGGAAAATCAATTTCTTTCAGTAACATCATATCAAGATGAAGTGTTTTTGGGAAAAAAATGAATTTTGCTTTCTGAAGAGGTTTTGGATCAAAATATGGTATATATGGAGTTTGAAGTCCTATCCAACCACGTTTTTTTGAAGAAATACTCAAGAAGTGAGCTAGTTCTTTTGCTTCTCTTATAACTAAATTGTGAGTATGAACAATATCTAGCCACCCACATGGGAAATGATAACCAAAACCTGCAAGATTGAACTCCCATGCGAGGATAAAGCCTTGTACAATATCATCTTGATCAGTGTGAACCACGCAAATAACTCCTGGCTGTTCTAATACCCACTTGAAATCTTTCTTCTTAGGGACAATAGACAATTGATTCCTCTGAACATGCTCCATTAGTAGTTTAAATAATCTGTCAGCATCTGATTTTTTGTGATTTCTGACATGATTACTTTTAACTTTGGGAATTCCTTGAAGGATTCTGAAAGCAAGTTTCTCAAACCATTTTACTTTTACAACTTTTGCGAGTTTTTCTGCATCAAAAACTCGGATGATGAATTTATCTATAGAAACTAGTCGTTTAATGATAACATTTTCCTTTTCTGCAACTATTCTAGATATATCTTTTCCATACTGTTCAGGTTCAAAAAGAGAAAATCCACCGACGTATTTTGCATCTCTACAAATACTAAATAATTTTTCACCTAGAGCTGTTGCTATTCCTTTCCTTTGATGCTTAGAGTGTACACATAGCCAAGAAGGGATGGCAAATTTGTAATTCTTGTCAATAACTTTTAATTCGCGGGGAATTGCTCCTAGAAAACCTACAATTTCATTTGATTCTTTATGTATTGCTTTTACAAACAAATCTCTGTTTCCAGAAGGTGCTCCGAACATCATTCTAAATGTATCTTCATTGAAAACAATCGTAGCTCCTTCCTCCTGAGCTGCACCATCGCTTAAAAACGATGAAGTAATAAGTTTTGCAAACTCTTTAAAATCTTCATCATGAAGTGTGAATTGCTCTATGATATATTCAGATTTAGTTCCCTTTTTCATAATGCAGCCTGTTGATTATCTTTTCTCGCAATATGAGAGAAAGTTAAGTGAGATTGCTTCTTTATAAGTTTTGCAAGTAAAATTCAATAACTGAAAACTAGGTTTTTGACCTCTGAATAAATTCACGAATAGTATCAACAATCGGTTTCGAATGAGTGTTTTTATTGGTCTTTAAGTCTATTAGTTCTGCATTCGGGATAAGTGAAGCAATCTCTCTTGTAATCTCTGTTTCATGCATCTTATCTTCACTTTCATCAATGACTAACACTTTGGTATCAATTAATGGATATATTTTCTCATAGGTTGCTGTCCCAAAATACCCTAATCCACGTTTCCATTTCTTAGGATCAGCTTCTTTCCCTGCACGAATATATTTTGCTGCTTGTTCAGGTGTAGCAGTTCTTTTCCGTTTAATCCAAATAAATGATAGTTTTCTTATTAGATTTACAAAGAAGGTTGGAAGAAA
The DNA here is from genome assembly GCA_023705945.1 of Candidatus Heimdallarchaeota archaeon. Lineage (GTDB taxonomy): Archaea > Asgardarchaeota > Heimdallarchaeia > Heimdallarchaeales > Heimdallarchaeaceae > UBA460. The sequence goes on along the minus strand of BPTM01000269.1, from coordinate 7,810 downwards.
TAATGCCATGAGACGAATAATTGTTGGTATTGGTATTTTCATTATTGGTCCTACGAGAACAGTCAATTTTGGTTGCAGATTCTTATAAGCAATGGTGTATCCTATAATTGGTACACTTGAAGAAGATGCAAGAGTGATAAGTTTGTTTTCTTCCAGCTTAAGTTGTCTAATAGTTTCTTTCATATCTTCTGAATATATTTCCATATCCATTTTGGCTTTTTTTACCAACTTACTTGATCCTTTCTCTCTAGATTCAAAATAAACAACGTCAAAATCTTGCATTGCTTCAATCAAGAGTTCATCCCAGCCAAGAATTATAGAACCAAAAGCAGGAATAACAAATATTGTATGACCATTGCTGGTTTCTTCCTTTGCATAGGTTCTCAAAATTTTAAGTTGCGATCCATCTGACATTTTTAGATAACTTTCTTCTGCATGCCTCTCATATTCAGCTTGAGATAAAGTGTCGTATATAGTTTTTTCAGACATTATATCAAGCAAAGCATATCTGATGGATTATTAAATTTTTCTTGAATTAGGTTTGAATTAAGAATGATTTTTAATATAGTGACTAAAATATCATATAAACATTAAACTTCAGAGAGATGAAAATATGATTTTCGATTTAATAATTCTAGCAGGTTATGGTGAAAGCGATGCTTTGCTTTGTGAAAATGAAGGGGTTACAAAAAAACCATTTTTGAAACTAGGAGATAAAACATTTATTGAACACTTAGTTGAAAATCTTCGATCTCTGAAAGAATTAAGAGATATTTATCTCAGTGGTATGGCTGAGAAAGAATGGAAAACTGACCTTCCTGTAATTTTTACCGAAGACGAAGGGGACATCATTTCCAAGCTCAGAAGGCATCGTGTAACTTATTACTCTGATAAAGAAGAACCTGATTATGTTATCGTAGTCTCAGGTGATACTCCTTTGGTTACAGCAGCATCTGTTGAAAGATTCATTGAAAGATGTAAAGCAACTACTGGTGGGGAATTAACCGGGCTTTACTATATGAGTTTGATCGATCAAAAAGATATGGTTGCAAAGTTTCCCGAATCAAATAGAACTTATGCGAAATTCAAAGATGTTACATTTGCAAGCGGTGATACTCTGCTAGCAAAACCCTCAATCATAGATAGTCATGGTGACGTTCTAGATAGAATGGTGAATAACAGAAAATCAGTATTTAGATCCTTAGCGGTTGTAAGTCCAATATTTGCTATTAAAACGGTTCTCGGATTAGCCACTCTCAGTGACTTGAATAATGCTATAAACAAGAAAATATTCAAAACTCCAAATGCTTGTATTGGAGTAATAGTTGAAGACGTCGAACTAGGTATGGATGTAGATAAGTTATTACAGCTTGAAGTTGTTAGAGACTATTATCAAAAAAATATAGCTAACAAGAAGTAGGAATAATTTAAATAGATTATAGACCTATAGGTTAGTTGTGTTGATATATGAGTAGCATTCGTTCCCTATCAAAGTTTCAAGTTATTTTTGTTATTGTAATTTTATTCTCAACACCTTCATTTTCTTTCACTGAAAATAGTCTTTCCATAGATTCTGATGAATTAAATTTAGAAATAGTTGCTATATCTCCGTCTCAACCAATAATCGAAGACTCTTCATTGGTAAATTTAACAATTCTCCATATAAATGACATACATGGTTGGATAGAACCCCATGATGAATTTGGAGGAGCTGCAACCTATATGGGTTATTTCAATCAAGAAGGTTATACTTATGATAATGATACCTTCCTTTTGTTGTCAGGAGGTGACCAAAACACCGGTCCCGCAGTCGCTACTCTAAGTAAAGGGGAAGCAGTTATTGATGTTATGAATACAATGAATTTCTCAGCTGCTTGTATTGGGAATCACGAATTTGATTTTGGTGTAGAATGGATTGAAAACCGAAAAGAAATTGCAAACTTTCCTATTTTATCCTGCAACATTTATGATAAAGGAACAACCGATTTGGCTAATTTCACAGTTCCTTATGTGGTTCAGAATCACGGGGGAATAAACGTAGGGATAATTGGTTTAACTACAATTTCAACTTATACTTCAGCGCATCCCAAAATAACTCAAGATTTCGATTTTTGGAATTTTGAAACATCGGTAAGAAAATTCTATGATGATGTAATAGCTGATGGAGCTGATATTGTAATTGTGTTAGCACATGATTCTCCAAGTGTTTTATCTTCTTTGGCTTCCACTGTAAATGACTTAGATATAGCGTTATTCTTAGGAGGTCATAGTGGAACTCCAACCATCAGCTATGTAGGAGATTCAATGATAGCAATGGCAGGACATTATGCTACTCAATATGCAAAAATAATCTTATCATATGATATTGTTTCGGAGAGTATAGTATCTAAAGAAGGAGTTCTTGTAAATAATATAGAAGGAGGAGTAACACCTGTAGCAGAAGTACAACAAGTCGTAGATTATTGGGTTGATACGATTAATGCTACAGAGATAATAACATATGCTTCGGTAGATGTTTATGATAGTTTTCCAGAAAGCGAGATAGGTAATCTGATCGCTGATGGTATGATACATCATTTCTATTGGGACTTCAATTTTGCAGTAACTAATAGAGGAGGAGGGATAAGAGATTATTTTAGAGAAGGAAATATAACAATCGCAGATATTGTTTCAGTTATCCCATTTGAAAATAATATCCTTGAAATATCAGTAACTGGAGTAAAAATCCTCGAGATGATTGAAAATAGTCATGGATATAATTCTTACGCTGGAATTAGATATAGCTATAGTTACAATCCTTCATTTCATATAACATCAATTAAGATATATGAGCAAGGAACATTTGTGGATATAGATCTGTCAAAGACGTATACAGGATTGATGAGTGATTACATTTGGTGGGCATATTACAGAGATGATTTTTCTTCTTATGACACGAGTGTTCATTATCGTGATGCAGTAGTAGGTTATTTCAGAACATTGGAGGATATTTCTCTCTATACTTTAGATGGCAGGATTTTTGAATCTGATGAAGGCCCCCTAGTTTCAGAAATTTCTCAGATAACTACTTTCCTTTTTGGAGCGTTCATGTTGTCTATAACCATCATAAGTCATTTTGTGACAAGCAAGAGAAAGAAATAAATTACTATTTTCAACGAAACCTAGCTTCATTGAAAATGCCTTTCCACTTTTTTGTTGTTTTTATATTATGTCACAAAAGATATTAAGATACGAATACAGTTTTCTCTGAAAATAATGAAAATTCAATCTTCAGAGATTAACATACCCAAAGATTTAGAAAAACAACTAATGGGATATGATTGGGAAAAAGTTTCTACCGGTTGGTCGAGTTCAGAAATCTATAAACTAACAAACGAAAAAAAACCAACACTTTTCATCAAAATAAACAAATATTCTGGAGATTTGTTCTTCAACCATGAATATGAAATGTTAAAATGGTTGAAAGATAAGATATCTGTCCCTGATGTCATCTATCACAAGAAAAATTCCGATTATGAATTTTTGCTCCTCACTGAAATTCCAGGAAAGGTTTCATATGAAGTATTTTCAAATTCTGATATCGAAACCAATCTCAAAATCCTAGCTAAAGGTTTACAAAGTTTTCATGCTCTACCTATGACTGGTTGTCCCAACGAGATTGATGTTGATAAGATGATTCAACGTGCTAAAGAAAGGCTAGAACAAGGTTTGATCAATAATGAAAACTTCGATGTCAGATGGAAACATAAAACTCCTTATGAACTATTTGAGGATGTTAATAGACTAAAACCAAAAAGAATTGATAAGGTAGTGACACATGGTGATTATTGCTTACCAAATGTTTTGATAAATAGTAATGAATTGAGTGGTTTTGTTGATTTAGGAAGTGCGGGGATTAATGATCGATACTCTGATTTAGCAGCTGTTTCTTGGAGCATTTCCTATAATTTCGGTCAAAAATGGCTGCCTTACTTCTTTGAACAGTATGGAATTAATTATGATGAAATTGATAGAGAAAGAATGCTCTTTTATCAAGTGTTAAATGAATTTATAGAATTTTAAGATGTCTTTAAAGGAAGAATATGAACTGCTGATTTTTGGAAAAATTAATATTCTGTAAATAGTTTCTTCTAGCTGATGACAAAATTTCTCAAGTATATTAACAAGGTTACAGCTGTTAGTATCCTCATTATGTTAGTAAACTTGAATATTTTAATTGTATATTCAGCTAATACTTCACACCATGAGCAAAATTCAAGCTTGAATTCAGGGCAAATATTATTGTTCAACGAAATAAATGCATACAATCATATTTCCTCACAACTTGATATAGGTTTTCGAGTTCCAGGCACTGTAGAACATGATCTCTGTGCTGATTGGATACGTAATCAGATAAATTCTCATGTCGATTCGGTATTAACTCACAATTTTACGATTCAGAAGGAAGGTCAATCAGCTTATGAATGTCAAAATATCCTAGGTAAATTAAACACTGATAAAGAAAAGATTGTCATTTTAGGAGCTCACTGGGATTCTCGTAATGTTTCTGAAAAAGACTATATTGACAGAAACCTACCTATTCCTGGAGCTAATGATGGTGCTTCAGGGGTTGCTGTTTTAATCGAACTGGCACGAGCTCTCTCATTCTCTACAACTAACCTTACTTGCCAAGTATGGTTTCTTTTTATCGATGCCGAAGACCAAGGATACACCAATGGTATGTATGGTATACAAGATTGGGGCTATGTAGAAGGTTCACCCATTTTTGTTGAAAACATAGAAAATTTCTACGACCCCTCAGAGGAAAATTTAGAATGTTTTATCCTACTAGATATGGTGGGTGGAACTAATCTCACGTTTATAAAAGAATCGAGATCTGATGATAATTTACATAATGGTATTTTCACAGAAGGAAGATTGTTAGGTTATAATGAATCATTTCCTTTTACTCCTAAAATTATGTCTATTAATGATGATCATATACCCTTCACAGAGCTTGATATTCCTGTAGTTGACTTAATCATTGATTTTCTATATGGCGACTGGACACATCACCATACTCATTCGGATGATTTAAGCAATATCGATCCAGAAAGCCTGAAGATAACTGGTCGTACCATTGAATCATTCATTAAAACCTATTACTCTAATGATTCCAACCAAACATGGAAAGAAAGTGATTATGGATTTCCAATATGGGGTTACTCCTTAATTGGACTAGTAATCGTAGTGATGGCGACTGTAATTTTTCTATATAGAAAAAAATAGAAATCAAACACTAATTCTTTTACTGCAAATATTAATAAAGTAGAGTGTACAAGAAAGATAACAGTAAGCTGAATTTAAGAGGTTATATCATGAAGGTATCTAAAGATGATGTTAAATTTCTAGTTTTCGAGGGTGGAGGTGGAAAAGGTTTGATTTATCTAAGTCCTCTTCAAGCACTCGAAGAATTAGATATATTATCTTATAACACTGTTAATGTGAATGGAAAAGATGTGTATCGTTTAGACAGTAAAAAAATCCATGGAGTTGCAGGAACATCTGTTGGTGGACTTACAGCTTTACTCGTTGCTGCTGGCTTTACACCAGAGGAGATATTTACTGTTTTAACAGGTGACTTAGACGAAAAGATTCTCGATTCAGTGGAATTTGGAAAGATTCCTACAGTTCATACGTTAGACAACCCCAGGCACATAATTAGTGATCGACCAATCGACAAAGATAGAATGTTATTTGACAAATATTGGGAAACATTCAAACACTCCAAGAAAACTTTGAGAAGTTTGGTTAAACTTCCCGTAAAAGCTTTTAAAGAATTCAATATGGGTTTTTTCTCAGGATTAATCAAGTGGTATATAGATTACGAATCAAGAAAAGTGGTAACTAAAGAACCTAAACATGAAATTTTTGGCGTTATTCATGATATTGCAAAAACAAAAACTACAAAATCCGCTATAGACATTGTTTTAGAAAACTCTGCTGATAGTATGTACAGCTTGAAATATGATTTCGGACTTTTTTTGTCTGAATCTTTAAGAGATGCAGTTGATGAATTTATCGAGTTCAAATCTGGAATTAAGAATTGTACTTTTGAGCAATTCTACAATACTTTCAAAATTGATTTAGTTCTTACTGCATTTGATGTTTCAACCAATGAGGTCTACTACTTCAGAAACGATAAAAGATGGAAAAACCTCTGTGTTGTAGATGCCTTAAGAATGTCTGTCAGTATTCCCATGGTATTCAAACCTGTAGTTATGAAAATTGAAGGTGACAAAATCGTAACTGTTACTGATGAAATATCTTCTGCAAATTATATAGTTGATGGAGGATTGGGTAATAACTTTCCCATTCATGTATTCGATAAAGAAGATTCTGATTATTTAAACCCTCATGTGCTAGGTTTTAGACTCATAGCAGCTAGACCTTTCGTAGAAGGGGAAACAACATTTTTTGGTTACTTGGAAAATATTTTCCTTTCCTTGCTTAAATTAACTTCAGAATCTCAATTGAAAAGAGAGTCTGAGAAAGATCAAATCATAGATTTAGACACTGAAGGTATGAATTTCTTAGACTTTACATTTGAGACTATCTCTGAAAAAACCCTTACAGAAGCAAGAAAATTAACATTTGCGTACTTTAAATAATGCTTGAATTTCTTTTCTTTTTTATTTTCTTTCTTTTGTTTTATTGCAGTCAAATTAGTTGTGAATCCCATAATGTTACAATCTTGGTTAAACCTTGTTTAATACCAATTTTATATAAAAACTTAAGAAAGCCATAGCCCCCTAATACATAATGAAGAGAATTTTTGTAGGGGTTCTATTATCAATTCCCTTTATTGTAGTCTTACCTATGATTTTTGCAGAACAAATAATCTACAGAGATTATTACCGTTACATGAAAACAGCTATTTTGTTAGCTAATATGCTCATTTGTGTGTTTTTTGCAACTCGATCAAAGGAACGTGATGAAAGAATTTTCTTCATTCTTATTAGTGCTTCCCTGTTTTTCTATTTTGTAGATGGTATATTTGATATTATCTCAATTTATTCCAATTACCCAATAGAAATTTATGATGCGATTTCAGATTTAGTAGGAAATTTACCTATCCTTGCACTACTAATTTATCGAATTATTGTGGATTTAAAATTCATAAAAAAAGAAAACCGAACTACTTTACTTTTTGGATCAATAGTATCTTCCTCAGGATTTATCTTGTTAGGTGTAGTAGTTTTAAGAGTAGCTTTATCTACACCAGATATTTCTCTAAGCGATATTTTGCTTTACCTTCCATTTTTAATTGTCAATATTTTATTGATGTCCTTACTTGTAACGCTCTATATTCTATATGTAGAAGTTAATTTTAGATACTATATACTAGCCTTGTTATCAGGTTACTTCTTTCTCTTTGTTGGAGATGTTTTTGAGTTCATGTATGCTCTTTATAAGGGGATTGGGAACCGAATTGCATCAAGATCTATGACTCTGTTTGCGTTTACTTTGCTGTTTGCTGTACTTGTATGGATTAGAGGAAGCAAAATCAGTATCTCAACACTAAGTCAAATTGAAGCAGAAAGAACGAAATACAAAAAACTTTATCTTGATTTAGATGATAAATTGAGCGATTTGCTTGTCTTAACTCAATTCTTACGACACGATTTTGGTAATGATATTGTAGTAATTTCAAATGCTCTTGAAATATACAAAGAAAAACCATCGAAAGATTTGATGATGATGGCTGAGAAACGTCTGAAATTGAGATCGGAAGAGCACACGTCTGAACTCCAGTCACGTGAAACGATCT
>BPTM01000268.1 GCA_023705945.1 Candidatus Heimdallarchaeota archaeon | reverse complement strand
CATTGAGATAGGGTTACACCCAGGCATGAAGGAGATTGGGGAAAGATTCGCCAAGTATGAGGTCTTCTTGCCGGAAATGATGATGGCTGCTGTGGCATGGGAAGATGCGATGAAGATTCTTGAACCCAAGCTTTTGGCTGCTGGGGCTGAGCGCAAGAAGATAGGACGCGTGGTCATAGGTACAGTCAAGAGTGATATCCATAGTATTGGTAAAAACATGGTGGGAGCTATGCTGAAAATGAATGGGTTTGAAGTTTTTGACCTAGGCATTGATGTAACTGCTTCCGATTTTGTAGCCAAGGCGGAGGAGGTTGGTGCTGATGTTATCGCTGCTTCAGCCCTAATGAGTACAACTATGCCACAACAGAAGAGCATTATTGAACATCTTGAGGGACAGGGTATCCGTAACAAATATTATGTCCTTGTCGGTGGAGCAGCTACTACCCGAGAGTGGGCAGACAGCATTAATGCCGATGGGTATGGAAGAACAGCGGGAGATGCCGCTTCTCTAGCTTCAAAAGCAATATCCGAGAGAAAGAAGGGAGTTAATAAATGTTAAGTTTTGAAACAGTTATAGAAAGAGCATTTACCGGGCTGCTCTGCTCTGAGCAAGATTTTGAGCTGAAGGTTTTTGTGCCCAATTTGCGGAGAGTGGTAGATAAGTATGCTATTAAATATGACCCAGAGAACCCTGTCCCCGCAGATGACGAGTTAGCTGATAGAGTATGGGCAGCGGCAATGGAGTTCCTGAGCGAAACGGGGGTTTACTGCACCGATACTGAAAGAATAATTCGATTCACTAATGATGAAATAGAGCAAGCTCTCAAAGGAGGGCCGTGTGGGGTCGTGTTTGGCGAGGGTAAAGATGCAAAGGCTATGCCCAGACGTCTGCCTGAAGATAAAACACCACCTTGGTGCTCGGTTGGCGCTGGGGGTTCTCCGGTATCCAGTGAGTGGAATCTTCTAAACCTAGTCAAAGCCTATGCTGAGAACTCTTTGGGGGATTCTATCACAACTCCTTCCTTAACGAATGTGGATGGTCAAATAATTGTGGCTGGTAGTCCTCTGGCACTGGAAGGAGCAATACGAACAATCCTTCTAGCTCGAGAAGGTCTGCGCCGAGCCGGGCGTCCTGGGATGCCTATCGTCAACGGGGTAGCTACAGGGGTACGGGCTCAAGAACATATTGCTGGCCACAGGTTTGGGATTGGAAAGACGGATGCTCTAGAGATAGGAACTATCCATGAGATGAAGGTTGACTTTGATTCATTAAACAAGGTCGCCTATTCACTTGCTATGGGAAACTTGATATTTGCGGAGAATGGGGTCATTTTAGGTGGCCTCTCTGGCGGACCGGCTGGTACAGCCGTGGTTACAGCCGCCTACAATCCAGTGGACTTGCTTATCTTGCGCGGGGCAGTCCAGCATCCATTCCCAACCCATTTTGACATAGGCACCACGTCCACCCGAGACACTATCTGGGCACGGAGCTTGGCCAATCAGGCAGTTACCCGCAATAGTCCAGTGCCTGTGGTTAACATTGGCTATGCCGGGGCTGGGCCGATGACCAAGATGATTTTTTATGAATTTACTGCCTGGGTTATTGGGGCGGTGGTATCTGGTGGTTCCATTGAGGTAGGAGGATCTGCTAGAGGCATAACCTTAGATTATACCAGCCCCATGGAACCTCTCTTTGCCAGCGAAGTAGCCCATGCAGTCGCCGGTATGAGCCGCGGGGAAGCGAATGGAATAGTAGTAGCACTCCTTGAGAAGTATGAGAGCCAATTACACCATCCACCTACTGGACAGAGATATCAAGAGTGCTTCGATGTGTCCTCTGGAACACCTAGTAAGGAATTTATCGAACTTTATCGCCAGGTCAGGCGGGAGATGACCGAACAGTTTGGCTTGAAACTTCAACACGCTTCATTGTACCTGTAGCAAGGACATTATTGCCTATGGAAGCTAGCGAGGACTTGTCTTGCTATTCTAGTAAAGTATTGCCAATTCCCTTATCCTCAGGGCATAATTGTGCCTGAAACGGCTACTGATAAAGAAAATCCTCAAAGGAAAGGGCTTAGTTTAGCTGGCATTTGCAGA
>BPTM01000267.1 GCA_023705945.1 Candidatus Heimdallarchaeota archaeon | reverse complement strand
CCAACAGGTGGAGCACCAGGCAGTCTTTAAGTGCGACGCCTTCAGCTCCACATTGCCTACCGGTGAAATCGTGCAATCCTTGTCGGTGGCAGGCGTTCTCCCTCCTGTGGAGCCTGTTTGTGTGTAACCTGGCCGTTGTACTCGTTATTCTGGGTACTGCCCTATGCTTTCTTAAACCCTCCCGGCCAAGCTGGCGGGGTAGGAAGAAGCCTTCCCGTCGGGGTGGTATATAAGTATCAACTTGCTGCTGCGTGTCCAGCCACGGCAATCCTCAGCCAATGTATTGTTTCACAATCTGTACAAAATCGTACAAATCAGGCATTCCTTCATATTCGCCTTTCATAGCCAACAAAAGAGCTTGCTTCCTCCTCTTCACTGATCAGTGGATACCTTTTTTGATCTTCCTTCGCTGCGGTGGTCGCCCAGCCTGGGAAGCGCTTCATGGAATATTTTAGCTGCTCTTGCGTAGCGTCAATCACGTCCTTAGTCACATTGAGGCAGCTAAAATCTCCAATTGAAGTAAGAAGGCTGGGCTCCTCAGCAGCTCTCTCTTCTGCGTGTCGCGCTCTGTTCCGCTCAGGGCGTGTAAACCGTACGGGGCACCCTGCGAATGGCATTATTGTCAATCGGAATCGCCAATAATGCCACTCTTGTTCAGGGGTCTTGCTGTCGGCAGAACCTTTGCGTCGTTTCCCATATCAGGTCCGGTCCCTCATTCCCCGCCCTTCTGACTCGCTGCAGCGAAATGCGCTGTGCAATAATCGGGCCATCTTTCTTTTTGAGCTTTTACCTGGCTGTAGAAGAAGGTCTTGACGGTAGGTGTTTTATCGTACTATCTTGTTTAATATGTTGTACGCTCCTACTACGCTCTTAACCCGTTTGTCGACGTTCCTTTCTGTGACAAAGCCTGGTATATGATCAGCCTGGAACCCGTCGAGTATCCGCCCAGGCCAGTAGCCGGCTATCCGGATGTACCTTTGCTCTACAAGGAATACGTTGATCTGCTTATACAACTTTCTCCGGACAAACAAATAGACCGGGAGTGGTACCTGTTCTATTCCTCTGTCTGGGAACGCCTATGGGACTTTAAGCGGGGCTTCTTCTCTGAGTCTTCTTTGCTGTACATGCTCTCCCAGCTCCTGACAGGTTGCCGGTCTGCAGCTCTTTCAGGTTTGCGTACCATCTGTACTCCGGGACTCTTGACCTTCAAAGTTCCAGCTGTCAAAGGTGGTTTGCCATCTGTGTTTGTTTATAAGAACCCACCCACCCCTCTCACCAACCTCCTTTCTTCGCGACGTTCGATAACTGACCCCCCATCTTACAGCGGGTACAGGCGGGAATTACTGACAGGCAACCCGAACTTCTTCTTTTCTTTCCCCACTGATCATCTCGGAGCGACTCATGTATTTCGTTATTTCTTTGTCCAGGTCTGTCATTACATTTGCCTTGTTTCTCTGGCTGAGCTGCAGCCGCTGCTTGGCTGGAAAAATGAAGACAGTGTAGGGTCTTACGTTGACCCTAAAATCTGGCTGTCTTCGTATGAGGTTCCAAGTGAGTCCTGAACTTTTCGCTGTTCTCTGGAGTGTAGACAATATTCCTGCACTCATCATTTGTGCTGTCATCGTGGCAGCCCGTTTCTTGTGGCTGAAGTTTAAGAAATAAGCTTCAGCCTCGCTCAAGGAGGTTTCCAAATGGGAAACATAGACTTTCGAACCGGCGATCTCACTGGTAAACTGGGTGGCTTGGTAGGTGCCAGGTGGAAGCAATCGCCGTACACCAGGCGTTATGTAGTTCCGGCCAACCCAAGGACTGACAATCAAATGGCGGTCCGTGACAGCTGGGCTTTTCTTGTGGCTATAGGCCGCAGGATCAATAGCACCATCCTTAAGCTGTTCACTCTCCCAAAGCCTAAGGCAATGAGTGCCTTTAATCGCTTCATGCAGATCAATAAGTGGTTTATAGATACCCACCCGGATATCTATGAGTCAGTCAAGATCTCTGAAGGTGGTCTTTACTGCCTGCCTATCACTTCAATCGTTGCAAGTGAAGCGGGTGGAACAGTTACTGTGAACTGGCCTGTTACCATGCAAGGTGAAGCTAAGGCGGACGATGTGGCCATAATCATAGCCTTCAATGACACTCAGGATTCCTATGGATTCTCAACTACCGTAGAGCGTTCTGTTGGCACTGCTGTTGTGCCTTTGGAAGGTGTCGAAACCAATGAAGTCCATGTGTGGATGTTCTTTGTCCAGGGGGCTGAGCTTGCTTCTGTCAGCAAGTATGAAAGCGGTGAGTACGTAGCATAACGTCCTGTCTCTTACTGTTCCAGTAAGGTATAGCCTGGCTTTAACCTGCCAGGCTTTTTATTTGCCTGGTACTGTTGACCCTTCTTACTTCTCTTGATATGATACTACACAACTAAGCGCACGGTAAGAATCTTTAAGCACTATAAAGGTGGGGATTAAGCGGAGTGTATACGTATTATATCACTAAAAGAACTTGTATTATCGACGGCAAGGAAAAGCATAAAATGTGTCTGTTCAGTTATCCCCGTCGAAAATGTATTGACAAAGTTGAAACAGATATTTATAATCAGTTAGATAAGTGGTCGAAAGAAAAGGACAAATCTATGAAGTATTCTGACCCTGTTGTTGCTAAAAGGGACACCGAACATGAATCCCTCCGGCGTGCCGTTCGCTCTGTCTTTGATCTTATCTACTTCGGCATTTGCCGTAACAGTAAACTCCTCACTCTCACCTTCAAAGAACCGTGCTTTAGTCGTTACCGTGTGTCTGTCGCTCTTAAGCATATGTGCTCCAGGTATCTCCGCGATCATAACCAACCGCTTGCTTACTTGAGCGTGTTGGAACTCCACCCTGGCGGCCATGGCTATCACTTACACATGATCGTCAACACTCCCTATATCTCACAAGCGGTCTGGCAGGACAATCTGTGGCAACAAGGCATAGTCGACATTCGTTCCCTGGGAAAGCGCGGCACCAGCTACTCTGATTCCAAGGTTGCGCACTAC
>BPTM01000266.1 GCA_023705945.1 Candidatus Heimdallarchaeota archaeon | reverse complement strand
TACATAAAATCGCAGAAAAAATCTATGATGCTAAGAAGGTTTTTCTTTTAGCAGCAGGAACTGCTCACTATTCTACTTTAACAGGAGAAAACCTTATTCGCAAGTATGCAAAAAAGGCGTGTAGTTCTATTATTGCCTCTGAATATGACTCCATTAGTCCTTTGATTGATGAAGATACAATAATTCTTCCAGTGAGTCAAAGTGGGGAAACAATGGATACGATAATGGCAATAAAGGATGCCAAAAAACTAGGAGCGAAAGTGTTTTCAGCTGTCAATGTTATAGGAAGCTCAATCACTCGTCATTCTGATGAAGTATTGTATCTATATGCAGGACCTGAGATTGGAGTAGCGGCAACTAAAACTTATACTGCCCAGACACTTTCCATGTGGGACATCGGTCTTGAAATTGGTAGAATCTCAGGAGAGCTTGGAAACAATGAATACGATGAAGCACGAAGACTCTACAAAAAAATACCCTCAGTTGTGAAACAAACAATAGTACGCAGTGAAGCGTTAGCTAATCGGATGGCTACATGGTTCGCTGAAAAGAATAGCAGTTTTTACTTAGGACGAGGTATAAACCTTCAAACAGCAAATGAAGGAGCTTTGAAGATGAAGGAAATAGCTTATATTCATAGCGAAGCATATCCTGCAGGAGAATCAAAACATGGACCAATTGCGCTCATTGAAGAAGACTATCCAGTTGTTTTCATAGCACCAAAAGATCAAACACATAAGAGGATAATTGGAAATATTATGGAAATGAAAGCGAGAGGAGCAACAACAATAGGTGTAATAGAAGAAGGAGATAAAGAGATAGGAGAGCTGGTGAAGTGGAAGATGGAAATACCAAAAGGGTACTCAGAAATGATAACAACAATACCATATGTGATACCAATGCAACTACTAGCATACTATACAGCAGTTAAAAGAGGTCATAATCCAGATTACCCCCGCAACCTAGCTAAGGCAGTTGTTGTCCTCTAGGAAAAGAAAATTTAGGAAAAGAGAGATATATTGGTGATGAGATAATGTCTAAGAATAGAATGAAAACAGTGATTTTAGCTGGTGGTAAGGGTTTAGATTTGTATCCCTTAACTGAAACTAGACCTAAACCCATGATTACTTTGTTAGGTAAACCCATTTTGCAATATTTGATTGAAGAACTACGGGATATGGGTTTAACCGATATCATTATTGTTATTGGGTATAAAGGAGAACAAATCAAGGAATATTTCAAAAAAGGAACAGCCTTCAATGTTAACATTCAATACGCAGATCAAGGTGAGAAGGAAGGAATTGAATCAGCACTATTAGCTGCTGAAGAATTTGTTAAAAATGATTCAGAGTTTTTATTGCTTTTTGGCGATATTGTTCCAGAAAAGGGTTTGATGCAACGAGCATTGAATGCTTTTGAAAATACACAAGCTGATATGACAATGACCTTAACTTTACGTGGAGATACTGGAGATTTTGGTATTGTTGAAATAGATTCTATGGGATTAGTAAAAAAAGCTGGTATAAAGAAAATTGATCAAACCTCAGAGAGCAAATATGTTGATGCGGGTTGTTTTATTATCAGAACTGACTTGTTTGATGAAATTAGATCACAACAATCTTTGAGTAAAGCGATAAATGCGAGGATAGAGAAAGGAGATAAGGTATCAGCAGCGATATGGGAGAAAGAATGGGTTGATATTGGAAAACCATGGAATATTATTGAAGCAAATAGGTTGTTATTATCAAATCTGAAAGAATCACGAATAGCCAAGGATGTGTCAATCGCATCTAATGTGGAACTAAAAAACGTAGTGATAATCGAAGAGAATGTGGAAATAAGTTCCGGATCTGTTCTTAACGGACCATTGTATATTGGTGCTAACACATATATTGGAAACAATGTATTAATCAGAGACCATTGTTCAATAGGAAAAGGGTCCCTTATTGGATTTGGAAGTGAGATAAAAAATTCTGTCTTATTTAATGAAGCTAAGGTTTTCCGATTGTGTTATGTTGGGGATAGTGTGATAGGTCAAAAAACATGTATATCCTCAGGAGTTATGACTGTCATTACAGAAACAGGTATGAAAGAAGTTTCCATGAATATTAATGGTAAGAAAATCAATACAGGTCTTTTAAAACTTGGAGCCATAATTGGGGATAATTGTGATATAGGGGTAAACACACTCATCTTTGCTGGAAGAAAAATAGCAACCAATTCAGTAGTTGCACCTGGAACAACAATCAAAGATGATTACAAACCTGAAAAGGAAGTAAATAATTAAAAAAAAGAGAGCAATAGATTGAATTGTCACAATCGACTAACACTTGAGGTTAGTAATCATAATCTGTTATTTCTAGAAGCGTTATTATCTGTAACAACATTGTCCTTGCATGGGCAGGACAGTTAGGGTCTTGGGATATTTCATCTAGTATTTCTATTGCATTATTTGCTTTGACTGCTATACTCAATTCGGGATCAGGTTCCCTCATGATTTCAAGAGAGTTTGTTGCAGCTCTTCTTATATTTCGGGGTACAGTTGTATCCTCGCTTATTCTTTCCAACAATTGAATTGCTTCGTTTACCTGCTCGAAGGTCTCATCACTCACTCTAAACACCTCTGTGAAAAATTCTGTCCAGTATCATCACAGCATGTTTATTTTTTAATGCTTTCGGTAGATTAGAATAAAAAATCAGAAGAATGATTTGTAAAATGAAAGTCTATGTACAGACTTCCATTAAACTAATCTATGAATTTAGCAAAATTTTCTAGTTCAGTTAAGAATATCTCAATTTCATTCATGGTATTGTAGATATAAAGTGAGGCTCGAACCACACCTTCACCTTTACCAGGATTCAATCCTATTTGATATTGGAAAGGGTGAACACACATGTTTCCAGATCTCATTAATATCTTATGACTTGGAATCATTTCATTGAAGTATTCAGTTATATCATTGTGATTTATACTTCCAGATTTTGGTCTAAACGAAACAAGAGCCGCTCTTTGTTTGTAGTCTAAAGGTCCAATCACTTCAAACTTTTCAAGCTCAAGAATTCCTTCTAAAAGTTTGCGAGAAAAAACTTGTTCTCTTCTATGAATAGTATCCATACCTATTTTTTGCAAATATTCTACAGCTGCTCCTGCTCCCATCATTCCACCATAATTCTGCAATCCTGCTTCAAATTTATGGGGGGGAGGAAGATACTTGGGTATAATTTTTCCATCCTCGTAAATTACATCTTCGATTACGTCTCCACCAACTAGGAACATATCCAATTCTTCAAGGAGTTCATATTTTCCATATAAAACACCAACTCCAGTAGGACCACAAGCTTTGTGGATGCTTAAAACGCTGAAATCAACATCAATCTTTTTAACATCTAGTTTGCTATGAGGAGCATATTGAGCTTCATCGGAGACTACTAAAGCGCCGTGATCGTGAGCTATTTCAATTACTTCCTCTAAGGGCGCTACAGTTCCAGTCAAATTAGATGTGTGAACAAATGAGACAATCTTAGTATTATCATCAATTTGTTTTTCAAAATCAGCAGGATCTAATGTACCATCTTTATCAGCTTCTACTAATCTCATTTCGCTTCCGGTTTCTTGACATCTCTTATAGAATGGAAGCATACCACTGTGATGTTCTAATGTTGTTGTCACAACATTTTCTTCTTTTTTCAGAGGTATGGTAGCTGCTACAATGTTTAAACCTTCAGTAGCATTACGTGTCCAAATTATTTCATTGGGAGAAGCTGCATTAATGAAACTTGCCATATTGACTCTTGCTTCCTCAGTCAGCATGCTAGTTTCTTGACCCAAGCTGTGTGTTGATCTACCAGCACCTCCACACGCGCCTAAATATTTGTAATAATATTCCATAGCTTCCCAAACTTGAACAGGTTTGAGTGCCATACAAGCTGAATCAAAATAAATCAAATTTTTACCTTCGTAAAGCTGATTTAACACTGGGAAATCTCTTCTTATCTTAGACCAAACTACCATATTAACACATACCCAAATCTATACTGTATCATTAATTAACTTCCAGGAGTATCCTTTAGAAGTCCAATTTCGTTCAACAAGGCCTTGTTCAACTAGTTCTTTACCAGCCATGATAACGTCTCCACCAGAAGAACAGCCAATGCATAAATCAGGGAATTTACCAGTAAGAGCTAGTAATTCTTTGGTTGTCGCTGGGCTTTTTTCCTTCAGAATAGCCATAATACACTCAATATTACGATTTTTGAAGTCACTCATACATTATCAGTAAATCGATTTTCCATTATCATTTAAACTATTCTACACTTACTCTTTATGCATGCAGGTCAACTAAAAGTAATCATATAGTGATTTCTGACCCCTAAGTTTTAATGGTGTGTCTGAGAATTCAATGATTCGCCCAACAATTTTAGAAAGATTTGTTACATAATAACTGCTATTTACTCTAGTGACAAGCAGATTTCCCTTTACACCGACAACTGTCCCAACAATCTGATTTGTTTTTTCTACATCATTAATTATGGGGGAGATTGATAATTTAGAAATATTACCATAATAGGAGGAAAGGTGTTGTTCCTTGCATAATAAATCAGATTCTTGTGAAATATAATTATTATTATCTAAAAATTCTACTACTTTATCCTTTAACTCGTGAAACTCTGGAAGGGATTTATCCAAATCAAAGTTAAGTTTTCTCGCTTTGTGTGTTTTCCTAATTGATTGTGATATACTATACGATTTTGATATTTCCTTTTCAAGCATTCTAGCATCAAAACCATTTTTAGCTCTAAAAATTTCAACGGCTACATCTGCTCCTTGATTTACCCACCGTTTGAGTGGTGAGAAAGAAACGCCAACCTTCACTTCATTTGCGATTAATGCAAGATAGACAGAAGATAGATGTGTTTTACAGTACTCATATGCTGCAGGATTATTAGAACAATTTCCAAAAGGTTTACTTGCGTCACAAAGAATAAAGCATTTTTGAAAATCCTTCTGTTCGCAATTATAACAGCGAACATATTTCTCATCCGTAACATTAGAACAAAGGTAATAGTTGTTTTTATCGATTGAATGTCCTATGCAAATTTTGCTATCTTTTATTTCAAGATTGAATGGTTGATTAAGTTCAATAGCTTTCTTATAGAGTATGTCAGGAGCATTCTCAAAATCCCTTACAAAAAGGAAAAAATAAGGAGGGATGTCAGGATCCCATTTAACTGCAGTTAAGTGTTCTTTCAAGTTGATCTCCAAAAGATTTTATTCAGAAAGAATTAAGATTTGCTCAGTTCCATCTTCCATTTGTTTTTGACACTCTTCAAATAATGAATATATCTTGTCTTTGAAGGTCGAAGAGATTATACCCTGCTCAGATAGATTACGTACCAGCCCCTCATCTTTAATTTCTATATCACTATTCTGCTTAACAATGGTTAGACCTAAATCAATGAATCGTATACGACTACCCTCGAAAAGCTCAATAGGTGTTACAACCTTTACAAGCTCACCAATAATCTTTTTATTGCGTGATATTTTCGAGTGTATTGTCCAACTTCCTTCCTTTGTAATGACAATTGAAGTATCACCTTGTTGTATATCAGAACTTAATCCATAATGAACCCCTCGGGAAGATCTGAAGCTTCTTTTCATTGTTAATATATCATCCTTGATATTCAACTGACCCAATACTCTCTCTTGAGGAGGAGAGGTCAACCTATATTCTTGTAGTCGAATAAGAGTGTTATCTGAGAAGTCCTTTTCTAATATTATTTGTTTCAAAATTTGTGAGAGCTTTTCTCCATTTACCTCGGAGGATACTTTTTCTGCAAACATTGTAGTAATTTTAAGCTCGGGGGAATAAGACATAAACCAATGATACAAGGGGATTGTAGGAATAATCTCATTTCTGATGTTAGTTAGTATATCTTTGGCATTTTTTGGGAAAAGTGTATGAGCAACAGTTTGACCTGGTTGCAATATACCTGGACCATAAGATGAACCAGATATAAGAAGATCAAGCTCTTCTGCCCCCTGTACGAGGTGGTCAATATCAGCTTGAATAGCTTCAGAGGATGAAGCACTTGCACTAGTTCTCATAATTAACCCATGATCTCTAGGGAGTAATTTCTTACCTAACTCAAATAATCTATCTCTATCTGCTTTAGGAAGCTTCCTCGAAACTCTTACAAAGTTTGCATCTCTTTCAAGAATTACTGTTTGTCCAGGAAAATGAATTATAGTAGAACAAACCGGAAGTTGATCCTCAAAAATGTTCAATTGCTTTATTTGAACAACTATTTTCTGTCCTCTATGAAAATCTGAACCAAACATAATAGTATTAATATTTTCTCCAATATCAATAACAGACAGATTTTTCTCATGGTTCACATGAACAACTTTACCATTATATACAGCATGTAACTGCACCGGGTGCTGAAGACTTATCGAATTGGGTATCCGCTCTAAGAGAAGAGATGTTATAGACGACACATACTCTTCTTCACCCTCAATCGAAACCCCATACCCATCTAATATATCGATGATTTCGATGTCATAGGAAAACATCTTTTCTTTTACGTTAAACAGCTTTGATTGATCAAAATCTGGTTGAACAAGTTCATAATCAAGATTATCCAAAATCAATTTGATAATGGGTACATCATAAATACTTCTAACACGAAACTTTGGAGAAACCATTATTCTCAAACCTATAAACGAAATAAAACTCAAACAAATAAAAACTTAATGAAATAATAGTAACAAGGAAAAGAAGTGATTACAGAAAAAGATCTATTTCAAAATTGGAGCCAGGACGGGGATTTGAACCCCGGAGGCTAATGCCAGAGGTTTTCGAGACCCCCGCCGTACCGCTTGGCTATCCTGGCAATTACTTGGATATTGTATCAAAGATTTAGATGAAATTAAAAAATTCTTCGATTAATTTGAAGAAATTAGAGACGGATATATTTCTGACTTCCACAGCTTGGACAGCCTTTAACAGTACATTCTGAGCAAATGAATCGTCCGCATTTAGAACATTTGGAAGTAGCTTGATTTCTACATGTTAAACATTTCTTACTGAGAAAACGAGGACGAATGACTTTGAGATACAAGAAGATAGCACCAACTACCACTCCGATTCCGAGAATAACCTCAAAAATAGTTAGAATTATCTGGCCAATAGGACCAATTGCAGGAGTAGCATCTTTAACTAGTCGAACAATCTTTGTATTAACATATTCATATTCGGTGAAAATACCTCCACCTTCATCCACTGTCCACTTAATGCTTGGTTTAACTTCACCAATTTTCATACCAATCATTTCAAGAACAAATATTTCATTAATGTAAGCTTTGTTCACAATTAACTCAAAAGGATGCTCATCATCCGTACTATCTTTGAAATCACCGTTTATATAACGATCATATGAAATAGCAATGACATCATTTAGTTCTATTCCGTGAATGTCATCATATGCAACAGATAGAGATGCAACTTGAAGTAAGAGGGTAACCAATACTACAAAAGATCCTACTAGTTTTTTGCGGGAAACCATTATGATAAATGACTTATCGAAATTTAAAAGAATTTCGGAGATGGACATTAAGAGGAGGATTTGAACCTTTTCATCGTTCTAGCCTTACAGTAAGGACAACCATTAGAATAACATCTTTCACAGAATTTTCTTCCGCATTTTGTGCATGTGCCAATTGCAAGAGTCTTACATACTTCACATCTCTTTCCGAAAACCTTAGGATATAAGCGGTAACCTCCATATACTAATCCTACAAAAGCAGCTGCTCCAACAAGTCCCAAACCTACCCTAATTGCGTAATATCCAAAAGAACCAGGTTCAGCTCCATTTGTAGGAAGGTCCGTATAATGTTCAGAATTTATTTCTAAGACTTTGAGGTTGGTGTAGTATAGTGTTAAACCACTCAAGTGGGAATATTGACTGTCTGAAGGAAGAAAGCCGTCTTCAGGAGGAACAACTACATCTTTATTTGAACCAAGAGGCATGTTTAAAAGAGCATTAAAAAGACCAGAAGGAGTAAAAGTTGCTTCTAGAAAAAGAATTTTTCGAGGATTAGCTTCGGTATAGGTTTCCACAAAATTAGCTTCTACTACTTTTAGTGTATAGCTAAAAGAGAGCATATCACCATCTTCAACAACAGGAATAGCTGCTAAACTATCGGATGGCACGTATTGTACCACAACTAATGAAAGGAGAATCACTAGAAACAGCTGGGTTCTTTTCATTAATGTGTATGAAGAGAGTATAAATAAAAATATATCGAATTGAATACATAGTCATGGAAATAGTCTGTATAGTAGTAATAACCGACATATTTAAAAAAAGTTGTAGATAGAAAAGAAATAACTGCGGGGCAGTAGTTTAGTTCGGTCGATGATCGTGGACTGTCACTCCATGGACCCGGGTTCAAATCCCGGCTGCCTCGCCAAAATTTCTTTTCATTTATTCTAAGTCAACAACAAGTCATCATTATGATTAAATTCGCGTTAATATTCTATACACTAGAAATGTTATCCAAGCAGATGGTTCCTTCTTTTGACCAAATGACCAACCGCCCCATGCTCTCCAAACAGATTCTGCATAATATTTTCCCTCTTCATTCGACTTTTGTATTATAATTTGTACCATTTCTTGTAATCTTTCATCTTTTCTCAACCAAGGAAGTCTCGATAAAACGTCAACTACATGTAAAATATCGTACCAAATCAAAGGTGCTTTCAACTTCTTAAAACGAGTACCCATTCCAAATAGATATGGTTTCGTTTCTTTTCGATGTTCCCACAAATTCAACAATGTCTCTGCACCGATTCTACATTCTTTACCATCTCTCCATTCTGTTTTTTGTGATAATGCTTTAACTACGAGGAGATTAGCATATGGGCATGGATCACTTTTTCTCCCTGGTCCTCTAAACTTACCTAAGTTTTGTGATGCGCTACATGGCCAGCCATTGTCTCTTACCAACTCCTTTAACAGTTTCACTGTCCTTCCTGCTGTTTTTTCAACGTCCATCCCACTTTTAAGTAGAATATAAAGAAGTAAAGGAGCATCACATAACATCCAACTAAACTGGTCTTCTCCAGTTCCACCAAATCTAGTGGGTATATTTACTAAAATCTGTAAACCTCCATCATCAGCTTGAGTGTTAATAATTTTCTTTAAGATTGCACATAAAATTTCATTATCTTGCTTTATTCCAATATCTGTTAAAAATGCTAGTTTATGAATAGGGTGAGAAGCATCATTATGTCTTTTCAATGGAGGATTAGGCCATTTTTGAACTTCATTAAACAAAGATTTGATTTGGGGTTCATTTATCATCTTTTTTTTAGCTGACATTATGTCGTTGGATTTAGGAGATTGACCAATTAAATCTAATCTAGTTTTATATTCTACCCAGGGCTCTGCATTTAATAACCAGTTTATTATAGAATCATTCATTGTTTACTCTCATTGTTTTATATATAAAAATAAGTTGTCAAAAAGAAAAAGATGTCAGTTTTATAGTGTTTAATCTAAACCTACTTCTACCCTTTTTCTCTCGACTGCTTTAATCAATTCCTTTGAAAAAGTAACAAATGCTTCCTCAACTTTTTCTCCAGTTTTAGCTGAAGTTATGAAAAATGTCTCTTTAGGCAGATTTAATTCCTCGATTATTGCTTGTATACTTTCATCTGAAACAGATACTTGTTCTTTCAAATCTGCTTTGTTCCCTATCAAGAAATAAATTACATCTTCTTCAACAGCATCTAGACCTTTTTTCCATGCTTTTACTGATGTTAAAGTGTTTTCTCTTGTCAAATCAAATACTAGAAAACAACCTCTCGAACCACGATAGAATTTCTCCCTGACTGAAGCAAATCTTTCTTGCCCACCAATATCACTTATAAGAAATAGAACTTCATCTTTTCCTACAAAAAGTTGTTTACTTAGTATATCGACACCAATTGTCATCAAATATGAAGACTGAAATCTATTATGTACAAATCTTGTGATAAGGGAGCTTTTTCCTACCCCTGGATCTCCAAGTAGAACAATCTTAAAGATATATTTCTTGCCCTGTTCTTCTGCCATCTTTTTCCCCTTTTCATCCTCATACTATTCTATTTTTATTAAGTTTTCTGCTCTATTTTTATGTAAGTTTGTTTATTCTGCAAATCTAGTCATTAGATCGTTTGCTAGTTCTTCATCAAACTCTATCCTTGGCGGGAATTTTATCACTCCATCATTAGGATATCTTGGAATTAGATGAAAGTGTATGTGGAAGATTACTTGTCCTGCATCTTTACCATTACTTTGTATGATATTTATTCCTGTTGCACCTGTAACTTTTTTTAATTTTCTAACAATTTCAGGTAATTTCATTATAAAAGCCATATTTTCCCTTTTTAGTTCATACATGTCGACTATGTGTTTTTTTGGTGTGAGAAGTGTGTGTCCTCGCGCAATAGGATAAATATCAAGGAAAACAAGGGTTTCATCATCCTCATATAGAGTATTATTGGGAATTTCTCCTCTTACAATTTTACAGAAAAGACAATCATCATTCATTCTAAACCAACTCTTCTTTTCATTAAAGATTGAGTGGTTCTTTTTCAGTTTTTTGCCTGCTAAACTGAATTTAATTAACTGGACGAACTTTCTAACCCACTATCCTGTTGTACCATATAAGCTTCTCCGCCATGTTCATTGATTGCTCTCATAACTTCTTCTTCACTAGTTGGAGCATATGCTAAAAAAGATCCA
>BPTM01000265.1 GCA_023705945.1 Candidatus Heimdallarchaeota archaeon | reverse complement strand
TCCCCTAACTTACATAATTAAAAGAAAGAGGAAATATTAGTATTCTTCTTTCTTTATTTTTTATTTTTTTGAACAAATATTATAAGATAGGAATGACTCTTGTTCATGATCCACTGAAATTGTGTTAGTCTAATGATTCTGAAGAAAGCTAAGAAACTTATTTTAGAAGGTCTATTTTATGATGCTATTGATTTATTAGAGAAAAATGAAGTGAGACATTATGATAACAAATTGGCTCTCCTTGAATCTGTTACACTTCTTCTATTTGCTCACCGAAGAGCTAGAAATTATGACAAACTTCATGATATTTCACAGAAAACGCAGCAAGTGTTTAATGAGCTGATCTCTGAAAATGGGAATATTCATGCCATTCTAGAGAAGTTCGATAAATTGATAGAAGGAAAGGAAACAAAGGAGGAACTCTTAAACGCTATAGATTCTCTCTCAGATACAAAGAAAAGCAAAATACCTTTACTACTTTATATCAAATTTCGAAGTATCATTTTTGGATCTAATTATGATGTAAATATGTCTCTTGTAGAAAAACTGTCTTATTTTTTTCTAGAATTTCAAGGTCAATTTTACTATGTTGATATTCTTCTCTTTATAGCTTGGAATTTTCTCTACAAAACGAATAACTCCTTGGCTTTTAAGTATGTTGAACAGTCTTTTCAACTATTTAGGGAACTTGACGATAAACTTGGGATTGCTTTTGTTCATGCAACAAAGGGAAGTATTTATGGGAACATGGGAAATTGCAAAAAAGCTATAAATCATTCATTGGAATATCTTCAGAAAGCTGAAGAATTAGGCGTTGTAAACATTATCTGGCATGCTTGTTTTGCTGTTGCTTTATACTATGCAATGTCTGGGGATACTAATTATGCTTCAAAATTCAATGACAGATGTGTAAGATTAGAGGAACACCCCTCTTTCACAGACCATTCGACTACTCATATTCGTATGCTTGTAGAATCACGTATATCTTGGGTTAAAGGTGATATTGATAAAGCGTTGAAAATACAACTGCAAAAGCTTGAAGTTTTAAGAAAACCTTACGATAAATATTCCCTTGCTATAGTTCTGAGTCTTCTAGGAGATAGCTATTACCAAAAAGGCAACTTAACTAAGGCTTATACTTACTATAAAGAATCTTTAGAAGTTCGTGATAGTTATGGAGCCTATTCTCAAGTTGCTGAAAATTACTTGCAAATTATTATAGTAAATCTTGACCTGAATCAGCAGGAAAAGGCAACAGAGTACTATGAACAACTAAAAGAATTGAAGGAATCTGTTGACGAAGCTGCTGTAAATCAGATATATTCTCTTTCTACTGCGCTGTTTCTTAGGTCGTATATTGATAAGGAAAGTAAGAAAAAAGCTAAACAAATTCTAATTGATTTGATCGGTCAAGAGATAACATACTATCAGACTACAGAGAGAGCATATCTCTACCTTTGCGATATTCTCTTAGAAGAGATTAAAACCTCCAATGACTTACAGTTATTAGAAGAACTTCGTGAGTACACAAAAAGGCTTGCAATAACCGCAACAATGCGAGATTCTCATTTACTTCTAATTGAGTTATACTTCCTACAATCCAAAATGTTCCTATTAGAGCTAAAAGTGGAAGAAGCTCTTGAGTTGCTTGAACTTGCACAGGAGATGGCACGTGGAAAAGGATTAATGAGATTAGAAATTTTACTTTCTAATGAATATGATACTCTATTGTATCATTTAGATGTATGGGAGGATTTCACCAAACATCTCCACACATTAGAAGAGCGATTGGAGTATACACATATTGAAACTTTGTTAAACAATATGATTAGAAAATGGGTAAATTATGCAGATATACATTATGATTCAGAATCCCCTTATTTTTTCATTATGTCAAATAACGAAGGAACAGTACTGTATTCTGATTCTTATTCTTCATTGCCTTTTGATCCAGAAAAAGTCTCTCAAATTCAAAGAAAGGTTCAACATATTTGTGATGAGAAAAAAGCTGAGGAAAAAATTACTAGATTCTGTTTTCAAGAATATTTGTGTTTACTTAAAACTGAGCAGAATCTCAATATTTGTTATGTTTTTATGGGAAACTCTTACTTACCACTAAAAAAAATGATCAATTTATTGAGTGATTTAAACAACTCGGAGATTCTAACCAAGATAATTACAGAAACTGAAAAAAATAAAAATTTACTGCTCCAAACCCGTATCGAGGTATCAAAACTAGTAGATTGTTCTTTGATTTCTCAAGATACAATAAATGATTGACAAAGAAAGAAAAATTATCTTCTAATTCTTCCCCTCGTCCTTTTCTTCAATCACCTATGCATACTTCTTAATTCTCCAGTTTAGAACAACTTTACTTGAACTTTAATTTTCTAAATAAGATTCTTCGTTTTGTTAAATAAGAACCTATTCAAAAAGGGAAGATAAGAAAAACTTGAGCAAAATGAAACACAAAACATTAAAAATATCAACAGGATTTTTGTTTCTAATCTTACTTGTTTTAACACAAGTGAGTGCAGATGATCAAGACTTCTTTTATGAAGAAAATAGCAATCAAGTGACTTTCAAGTACTATGATTTGGAATTCATCTCGAAAGCAGGTGGAAGCATACCAAAATTCCAATTCCTAACCGAGACTGGGTTTGAGTTCTCCGAAGGCTTTTCCTTTAATATTCAATTCAAATCTATAACAGAATATATGGACTATAATGAAGATGGTGCATTCCAAAATGATGAAACAGGACTCTGGAAAGATACAACACCCTCAGGACCTATATATTCAAATGTACTTGCTCTTTCAGCTGTCCAATTTGACTTCAGCGGTTTCAGAGTTGATTATATTGATGTTGAAGGACAAACAGAAGTATCAGCAGTTCATTTTGATTATACTTCTGCATCAGTCAATGTTCCCAATTATACAGATTTTGAAATCAAACTAACTGTCCATATGTATCTAGCAAATCAAACCATTGATGGTTACGAGATTATTGGTGGAGCTGAGATGAAATTCGATGTTACCATGAACAACTGGCCATGGCAAAGAGAAGATTCTAATCTTGCTCTTAGATTTGATATAACCCCAACAACCAATACTCATAGAATCAATGACACAAATGGTCTGTTAATAAATAATTACGAGAATAGTACCGGAAGCGAATATAAGGTTCAAAGTCAAGATCAAGTTAAACAACAATTTACTATTGGTGATGAACACTACCAAGCATTCTTTGCTTATGCAAACCAAGCCAAGTACAATATATCCAACACCTATCAATATAGAACTGTTAATGCATCTTACTCAAGTGTAGGTGATGGGACAGTACAAACATATCTCAGCTTTGAACACTTTGATGAAGAAGTGATATATGATCCTTCTATAGGTTCCTCAATCGGGCCAACTATAGAGACAGAAGAAACTGGTACTTTGGAACTAGTAACAATAAGTGCAGTTACTGTAGCAGTAGTCGCTATAATTGTTAGAAGAAAGAGACAGAAATAGCGTTTTTCATCCTTTCCTTTTTATTTTTTTTCCTTATCATACGATTTTTAACCAAATTACTTAATTGCTTTTCTTAAAACCGCAAGTGCATGTAACGTGGTTGTATCGAATACTGGTATAGGACTATCGTTTTGAGTGATCAATAGAGGTATTTCTGTGCATCCTAAAATTACTCCTTCTGCTCCTTTGGATTTTAATCGTTTAATCACTTCAGAATAACCTTTTTTTGATTCTAATGTAAGAACATGGTGTGTTAGTTCTTCCCAGATAACAGTATTAACATACTCTTGATCTTCTTTGATAGGCACAATTACTTCTATACCATATTTGCTCAAAGAGTTTTGATAGAAATTAGATTGCATTGTGAAAATTGTTCCAAGTAACCCAACTCTCGTTATACCCTTCTCCTTTATTGCTTCTGCAGTTGCATCCATAATGCTTATCATTGGAGTGTTGATTTCCATTGTAAATTTTTCGAAAATCTTATGGATGGTGTTAGTTGCAATGATGATGATTTCCGCTCCAGCATCTTCTAAATTTCTGGCTGATTTAAGGATGATTTGATAAACCTTCTCCCAAGAATTCTCAACCATCAAATTTCTCACAATCTCTAAGTCTAGACTATCTATTATAAGCAAAGGAGAAGACGCCCCTCCTTTTATCAAATTATACTCTTTAACTAGGATTTTGTAATATTCAATAGTAGATTCAACGCTTAAGCCACCAATGATTCCTATTTTTTTCATTGATATATAATTCAGCGTTCTTTATTAGAATATTTTCCCTTAAAAACAGTTAAATCTTACCTTCTATTCTATGCATCTTCTAGATCTTCAAATTCTAGACGGAAATGAGTTGAACTAAGAAATCGTTCAGGGTCTTTGCTGAATTCCTTGAGGCAAGGAGTATCGCAAAAGTAAAGTTTTTTGCCTTTGTAAGTAGTTGAAACCTCTTTATTAGGACGATTAGCTGCACAGCAAGTAAATTTGCCTTTAGGTTGTGTTAAATTCATCTTAGATAATGTATTGTATTGATATTATTTATATTTACGAAAGAACAAAAATGTCACTATCTTGTAGGTTTATTGGTTCTAGGAAACCTATTCAAGTTGAAATTGTTTATACTGTTATAAGAAACTTTGATTATTGCAGTTTAAATTGAATAAACTATTTTCTTAGATTCGGATTAGATTAATATAGAACCTCTATAATGTTTTGTTCAAATTTATGATTCAATATAAGCATAGACTGAAGATTCTTGGTTCGTTAATCCTTATAATGATTATTGCTAATCTTTCATTGTTTTTCTCTTATGCAAAAGCTCGTGTCATAGAAGCTCCTCACGATGTTGACCGAAAAAGCAATGGGAATACATTGATATGTACGACCACTTTTGGAGAGATGTTTTCGCATATTGGAAGAAACAATGATCAAGAACCTTTGGCTCCAGGTGATGAGAAACATAGAATTATCGAAGTCGATTCTAATGGATAGATTGTTTGGGAGATCATTGGGTTAGGTATACCTTATGAAGTTGAAGAACTGCCCTCGGGGCATATTTTGATTGCAGATACCAATTATGATAGAGTGATTGAAATTAATTATCCGAATAAAGATATTGTTTGGAGCTGGGAACCTAAACTAATTAACTGGACTGCTGTAAATCCTAAATGGGATTCAGCGCATTACTATAACAACCCTCTAGTATATGATTTTACTCATGTAAATGATGTAGATTTTTATCAATATAATTCTTGGAATGCTTGTTTGATTTCATTAAGAAATTTCGATTTAATAGTTGAAGTTAATTATACTGCTGAAATACTAGGACCAGCGAACAATCCTGACAATATAATTTGGTGGTATGGAGATTATGGAAACGAATCTATGGTGAGTAGACAACATAATCCAGATTATCTCAATAATGGGAATATAATCATAGCTGATTCCTTGAGAGACAGGATTGTTGAGATTAATAGAACAACTAAACAGATTGTTTTGCAATATGATGAAGGTCTACGTTGGCCAAGAGATGCGGATGAGATAGGACCTAATAGATTGCTCATTACAGACTGTTTCAACAACAGAGTAATAGAGATAAATAAAACATCTAAGGAAATAATTTGGCAATTTGATAAAAATATAGTGATCCCTTATGAAGCAGATTTATTAGAAAATGTTAATATCTTGATTAGTGGAGATTATGCAGGGGTTGTATTAGAAGTAAATCGTGATGGGAAAATTGTATGGAAATATGGCAAATCCATAATAAAATCAGCTTTTTACCTAAATGCAAGTTTTCTAGCTCTGATGTCAGTAAATGGGATACTATATCAGCTCTCTATACTATTTAATATTGAAATTTCGAAAAAAGAAAAGATTAGAAGAATAATTATTTTATGCATTTGGTCTATTGTACTAATTCTCTGTCTTGCTATTATTTTTGCTTATAATTCAGCATTGAGAGGACTAACTCAGTTGTCTTATTCAGTAATTGGCAAAGAAATGTTCTGATTTTCTGATTCCTGTTTTTTCTTTTCTTTTTGAAGCAAGTTCATTACAATTATTCCAAATATTATACAACATAAACCAGCTATTTGAATAGGTTTGATGCTCTCATTTATCACTAGTGTACCCAGTGTTATTGTTACAATTATACTTGCAGAAGAAAAACTTGGAACAACTACATTTGCTCTAGCCATTGTAAAAGCATATTGAGTTAAAGCTAGGGTAATTGTAGCAAATGCAAACATTACAAAAGTAAAGATTAAAGCAAGTTCATTAATGTCAGAAATGCGTTTTGAAAGAGTCTGAAATGCCATAAAACTTCCTGCGGTGAACCCTAATATTACTCCCTTGAACTTGGCTGTTCTTCTATAAGCAAATATACAGAATACTATAGTTGGAAGGACAAGAACACCTAAAGCTATAAGGAAAGGTGATAATTGGAAATCAGTGAGTAGAAGTTCTACAGGATCTGTTACAACTAGGTTAATTAGGATTGTTCCAGTGATAATAAGTGTGACTCCAACTAACTCCAATTTTGTTATTTTCTCCTTTAATACAATAAATGAAAAAACTAGTAAACTCACTAAACCCACGCCTTCAAGAGGCGCTATTAGATAAGTAGGAGTATGAAAAACAGTTAGAGGAATCCATTGTATAAAAACAAAAAGCGCAGTAAGAACAGTACCAAAAATCCAGACCCCAGAATGTTTACTTTTAATTGTTTTATTGACTTTAAAAGCCTCTATAGCATATTTTTGTATCCCCTTTCCTATATACAGTAGAATATATGCAATTAATCCGATTAATATACCAAAAAATAAATCGGAATTAAATGAACTCATGAATTGTGTTTAACTTGCGTTAATATAAGTATTAAGCTTATTAGGACGTATTAACACAACCTAGTAACCTATTTACTTAATAAATCTCCAACGTAAAATGTTTCTAGTTCGTTAATTTGCTATGTACATCTTGATTTTTCTCTTAGTTCTGCAATATGAGGCTTCTGATTTCACAAAAAATATTTTCTTTTAAGACAAATAAATTAAAAAGTAACTTTGCACTAAGTGTATTTATGAAAGTACTTACCTTCCATTTCAGAAGTAATATGTCATTTGATGAGGTAATGAAACAAGCCGAAGCAAGAGAGAAGCAATATATGAACGTTCCAGGATTGAAACAGATCGTATATATGAAAGACGAGAGAACAGATCAGTATGGGAGCATCCTTTTCTTTGATGATGAGGAAGATCTGAACAATTTTCGTGTATCCAATTTAGCAAAAACTCTAAAGGAAGTATATAATTCGGTGGGATTACCTGAAATAAGGATTTTTGATGTTATTAAACAATTAACACCCTCGGATGTATAAATCTTTCATAAATCTATTTCATTTCATCTAACATATACTTAGGAAATTTGTGACCCTTCTAGATATATCTGGAAATTAAATCATTCCGATTCCTTGTGTAAATTATCTAACTCCAATTTAATTTGTTTTAGCTTCTTACCATGTAAAGGATAGAAGTATAACGAGATAAAAGCAAATACAAGAAAAATAAGAGGTAAAATCCCCACACCAAGTCTTATCGCAAATATTGCTTGTGTTGATTGAACATCTAGATTAGAATTATACCCGTAAAATTGGATTATTGCAGTAAAAACGAATATTATCAGTGAGGCTGCTGGTTTGGTGATTAAGGCGTTTGTCCCAAAATACATCCCATCTCTTCTATTGCTTGTTTTGAGTTCATCTTCATCAGCAATATCTCCAACCATGGGGTTGACTAGAAGCCACCATACCGTTGACATACTTAGACAGACTCCATAACAAATCGCCATAAATACAACTGATTGTGCAAAAAAGAGACCTGTGAATCCTAGAATCAGTAACACAATTACTAAGAAGAACGTGTAACGAAGACCAATTTTCTTCTGTAGTTTCTCAAAAGCAAACAATATAGGAAGATAAAAAACACCTGTAGCCACTGTAATAATCAAAATCTGAATTTGATCCAGCTGAAAGACGTACTTGTAGTATAAAGGTATAACTGCTAAGAGATTAATTGCAACAGCATTCATCATGAAGGAAAAAATTACAAAAAATATAAAGGATTTAGATTTGAAAGTTTCTTTAATTGACGCCAAGATTGGTAAAGGCTCTAAGATCGGAAGAGCACACGTCTGAACTCCAGTCACGTGAAACGATCTCG
>BPTM01000264.1 GCA_023705945.1 Candidatus Heimdallarchaeota archaeon | reverse complement strand
GACCACCGAGATCTACACTCTTTCCCTACACGACGCTCTTCCGATCTGTAATTGTAAGTAATACAATATACTATTCTGTAATAAATCGGGATACAATTTCAGATGTATAAGTTCACCAATTATTTCATCAGGTATTCCAATTTTTTCTGTCTTGTATGAACCTTCAAGAAACTGAACGAACTTTTTGTTTAATTTTGAAACAAAACTCTGAAGTAGCTCTGGTTTCTCTTTTTTGATAAATCCTATAAGGTAATTTAATCTTTTCAAAATAGTTCTATTTGCATATTCTAATGGTTGTATCTCCTGTATTCTATCTAGATCACTAATTTGATACTGTCCAGTCCGAAAAACCTTCATCTTTCATTCCTCCAAATCTTTCCCAATGTTTTTAGTAAACTCTAAAGATGGTTGTTCTGTATCCGGATGAACATAATTATTCCAATAGAGTTCATCGCAGAATTTAGCATGATGAAGGGTTTGAACCCTTCTAAGACGTATTATTTTACCTATATTATATTCAAGATGGTCTGATAAGTAGCAAGAACTCAAGTAGGCTATATCTGGGTCATTAAATTCTTTCAAAACTTCGTGTGTTAAACAACTATCAAAACGATAAACCACTTTATAATCATCAAATATACAGAGCGCAAAATCTGCCATACCACATTCACACCATGCCTCTGTCTGCTTCTTATTCATATCTAGAATTTTAACTGATTTAGGATCTTCAGGTTTTTCATTTTCATTTTTTGATTTTAATTCCTTTAAATAGTAGGGGACTATCTGTTTATAGATTTCAATCCCTTTCTCTTTTCCGTAAGTATCAGCTAATGTCCTCACTAAATAGTAAGGGATTCTTCGAAGAGCCTTGAACCAGTCAATAAAACTCAATTCTATCTCTCCTTGAACAGATGCATAACTACCTGGTAATCTGAGAGTCTTGCATATGTAGAGAAAGATTAATTTCTCAAGATTTGGGAAATTTTGTAATAATTCAAAGTCCTTCCTAATTAATCTCCAATTGAATGCTTCCGTATCAAAATTATAATTACCAACAATTTCATTAAACATATCTTTCAAATTTGAAATATACAAATCCAAATCTTCAAGTTTAATTAACTTTAGGAACTTAGTAATTGAATCTACTCTTTCTAGTCGAGCTTTTATGAATTCTTCGGGTTCAAACATACCTTTTTTTGTTAAACTAAAGCACTTGTAACGCTCTATCTTCATGTATTGTTCAGTGGTGAGATATTTATTAATATTGCTCGAATTCTGAAACCTTATTAGTGCTCAAACAGAAAGCTAACTGGTTACAATGAAGGAAAAACAAAGGTTTCTTCTAGCATTAACAATTTGGACGTGGATAGTAGGAAGCATTATTGGTGTTTTGTTTGTATTTGTAATGTTAAATGATTTTTCAGGTTTAGAATGGTTTGGTAATCCAACTTTTGGAATGGTTGTTCTTATAGTATTAATGACTAGTTTCTACCTTATCTTTAGAAAAAAAGATCTTCAACCAACTATGATTATAACAATTTGGTTCTTCTTTCTGGTTCTAGCTACAACCATTAGCATGATTGCATTTGCTTATACTAGTTTAGGACAATGGGAAGATTTCCAATCAATGCCTTTGCTAGGAACTTTTCTTCTAGTTCTATGGGCTTTAGGAGCACACTTCACTTTGAAAGATAGACAACGAAAACCTTTGTATATTCTCACTCTCTGGACTGTAGTACTATTTCTTACAATTGCTTTTACCATGATCGCTTTAGGATTTGGTCTGTTTGGTAGCTGGGAAGAATGGCAATATTATCCTATTATAGGATTTGGATTTTGGGCAATTCTTTCAGTATCTGCTTATCTAGTAATGAAAACACCATCAATTTCATGGTTAGATTCACTGTTTTACTGGTCTTGGTCGATGTATATAGGAATAGCAACAAGTATGCTTGGTGTATTTTTTGTATTATTAGATAATAGAGAGTTATGGCCTTTTTATCCAACTGTTGGAACATTTGTATTTGCAGCTCTAATTACTACTCTAAAATTTACTTTAAAAAACTCAAATATAAAAAAAAATAACTAGATGGAAAAGAATCAAATTGTTTTCCAAGAAAATATCTAATCTCATAATAATTACCCTTAAGATTTGTATTTTAAATTACTAACAAATAGTGAAAAGAAATATGTAAAGAGGAAGAAATTCTCTTCCACTTATTATTTCTCTCTTGATATCATTCTTTTTGTCAAATATGCTTCGATAATCATCATAATACCAAAAGTGAATCCAAAAATTACTCCATGGAAGAGTGTGAAATTATTATATTCGATTGAAATCAGTTCTAGATTGATAGAAGTGATAAAGAAATATCCAAGGATGTTAACAACAGCTGTTAGAATTGTCAAAATTGGGGTTAGATAATTGAATATCTTTTGCTTATTTTGATATTTAATTTGCTGGAAGAATATATTATCAATTAAAATCGCCCCACCAAGAATAATTGCAATACTTGGCATAACCAAAAAATAGAGTGATTCTCTGCTAAAAGCAATCACAACGATAATGACTAGAACAAGAGCAATGTTTATTGGTACTTTATAAAATGGAGTCTTTTCCTTTTTCTCCTCTACTATTTGGGTTCGTTTAGTAAGGAAATTAGTCATAAGTAATCCAACAGGAATTATTAATGCCCAAGGTATAAAAACAGGACCGTATCCCATAAGATAGCCTGCAAATACAAAATCAAGTATTCCTGCAGTAACTAATAGCAATCCCCAAGTTATTCTTTCTACTGCTGTAATTTGGATTTTATATTTCCTTTCAAAATCCTTTATCTTTTCAATGTATTGAAGAAGTTCTCTTATTTCTTCAGCTGATATCTTTTCATTCATTGATAAAACTAAACAGAGAGAATATATAAAGAATTGAGATGATTTGCGATGCAAACTACAATAAAAAGAGAACATTTTAAATTAACTTGATTTAATTGTATAAAATAGGTGACTATCTTGCAGGATGAAGTGATTGAAGGATATCATCTCAAAGACATAGTGAATTTAAATGATATCATCCACACTCCTGTCAGATTAGCTTTAATGATGTTTTTACTTCCTAGAGGAAAATCAATCTTCACAGAAATCCAAGAAGCTTTAGGATTAACAGCAGGAAATCTATCCTCACACATTAAAAAATTGGAGATTAATGAATTCATTGAAGTTCAGAAGGCTTTCGTTCAGGCTAAACCAACTACAATTATCTATATAACAGCAAAGGGCTCTAAAGCAATGCAAGAATATGCTAGGATTGTATCTGATGTTCTTGAAAGTATGCTAAAAAAAGTAAAATAGGATAAGCAATTAAATTGCTTATCTTTAGATTTTATTTTGGTCTAAAATGTTTCCTACTATATATTGCTAATCCTATTGCTAGGTAGGTAAATGAAACTACAGCTAGTATTACTAAATCAAACCAATTTTCACCAAGTGTTCTCTGTCCTAGAAGTAGTGATCTGAGGATTCTAATTGCAGGTGTTGAGGGTAAGAGATCAAATAGTCTGAATGAATTTCCGCCTAACCAGCTAGCATTTGATATAAGGACAGGATTTGGCATGATACTAAACGCTCCAGATAGGAACGCCATTGGAACAGCAACTATATTAGCTAAGCCCTCAGCATCTTTGGATCCGCCCACAATTCCAGCAATTAAGAATGCAATTCCAGTCACTCCAAAAGAAAGTATTATTCCAACAAGCATACTTGTAAGGATATGAATAGATGGTTCAATACCAAATAACATAGCAGTACCGAACATTATAGGAACTTGAATACTCACAAGTAGTGATTGACTAATGATTAAAGCTAAAACATAGGTTCTAGGTTCTACTCTTGTAAGACGTATTCTTTCTAATGATTTAGATTGAACATCTCTCATTGTTATTCCTGCTGCAGAGGTTAATGATTGTAGAATACCGAAAACGATAACACCAGGTATAATGTAATGAAAACCTGTAAAACCTTTTGTTACAAAACTCCCTATAATTGTAGTTTGAACAGCTTTTGATTGGTCATCATTTCCTAAATCAAAGAAGACATCAGTAAAGTCTTCTATCACTGTACTTGTTATAGCGAATTCTTGAACTAATGAATCACCTTCAACAGTAATAGAGATTGGTTCATTATCTATAGGATAACCAGCCCAGTTATTGGTTGCTAATATGAGTTCAGTAATATTAACGAAACTACTTTTAATCTCAGATAACATTCCTTGAGTAAAACTAGTAGGTAGAGTTATTAGACCCACAATTTCTCTTCTTTCAAGTTTAAACAGAGCTTGATCTAATTCACTTTGGTTAAGAACCGTTATTGAGAATAATGAAGTATTATCTTTTGAATCAGGATATAACAAGTTATCTAGAAGCTCAATATATTTTTCTGAGTAGAAAGTTCCTGTTACTACATCACCTTCATAAAAAGCAACTACATCTTCTTGTACTCCATCATCTTGGTTGATAATTATTATCTCCATTGGTTCAGAGCTAATTCCAGTTCCAGCGTATGATATTCCAAAAACTGCTATGAATATTAGAGGAAAGATTATTGTAAAGAAGAAAGCTAGTTTTTGTCTATATATGGATTTCAAATTAGTTTCTATAAGTTTTATAAACATATTATTTTTCATTTTCATTGTTTTTCACTTCCTTGAGTATTGTTTCCATTGTCTCCTTCCCTGAGTTTTCTACCTGTTAATTTCAGAAACACATCTTCTAATGTTCCAATTCTTAACTGAATGTCTTGTAAATATGAAATGGACTTCTGCTCTTCAATAATATCCATGACTTTACCAATAAGATCGGAAGAGCGTCGTGTAGGGAAAGAGTGTAGATCTCGGTGGT
>BPTM01000263.1 GCA_023705945.1 Candidatus Heimdallarchaeota archaeon | reverse complement strand
GGGTGTATTACTCCCTCTTCACTCCTCGAATTTAATTGACCAAATCTATGACGAGATGGATAATTATGCCCGGCTGACAGCGAGTGATTTCTTACCAAATGACGGGAGCGGTAATTTCTCTGAATGGATGTATGCTGGTACAGGGACAAATACATCAAAATATATTAATCAAGCAGTTTTTGAATTCTTCAATATTACAGACCGAGAAGGTTATTTAGACTATAATACGGCAGTATCATACTTCTTTGTACAAGGTGAACTAGTTTTCGACATTATTATTAACAAAACAGTTCTAGAATATAACATAGAAGATGACTATGTAGTTTATGCTTATAGAAAACAATTTATCTTTAATGCAAAAGACTCAACCTTAAACGGTGGCGAGACCGTTTTGAATTTCAATTATCTTTGGCCATATTATATTGAACATCTTGGGAATGGAACAGAGTTTGGTTTTCAAAGTTATATTGCCTCAAGACTACTTCAAGAAGAATTAATAGGTTTTAATACATCATTAGGTTATACTTTTAACGAATTAGCATATGCAGTTATGAACAGAACATACGCTGAAGAAGAAGGGATATTAAATCTAGGTATTTATTTACCCCACAATTGGTTAAGTGTAAGACCTGCTTATCCAGATCTCAACTTTGATAGCGCAACAAGTTACCAAATACTGTATGATGCTACCTACAATGGTCATGATTACTCAGTCCTAACAGGTGAAGCTGGTTCAGCTAAATACTTCCTTGACCTAGTAAGAGGTCTTGATTTTGAAGGACAATATGATTTAATTGTTGACGTTGAACAACTTCTAGCAGATATTTATGGAATTGATACACCACAAAAACAAGAATACGCAAAATCTTTTGCAGCCTATGTTAATTATTTACTTGGAAAGCCTTCATTGGATTGGCTTTATGAAAACAAAATATCCTATGCTTGTGAAAGAACTGCTATGGAATGGGTGTTAGGTATTGAAGATCCTCTTATGGATGGAAAAAGATTCCCCTTAGTTTACAATCAATCCTTAACAAGTTCAAGCATTGATTGGGATTTGGATATGTACTATGCTGAAAAACTTGGTACAAATGATGTAAATGATGTTGGTAAAATCATAGCTATCGCTAACATTCCAGGATATTATTATTCTCAGTCTATGGAACTCTTCGTAGAAGATGACTTAGCTTATATTATAGAAGGGGGAGCAGATATTAAAATTGTAAATATGACTGATCCCTTATTCAAAGCAATAGGTCAATTTGGAGATTTCTCATGGGCAGGACCTGCAAGTAATCGTTATCCAATTGGTCCCAATGGCTATATTTCAAACCTTGTAGTAGTGGATTCATACATTTATGCTGTGGAAGGAGCTGCTGGATTAGAAGTACTCAATGCAACTGATCCAAGTGCAATTTACGAGCTTGAACAATGGGATAATTATGGGACTGCTGATATGCGAGATATTGATCACGCAGTTTTCGGGACATCAACTCCTTATGATGCTCTTATAATAGCAAATGGACAACATGGTTTAACCTTTGCCAGATTGCAACCTAATGAAAAAATAGTAAGTACAACAGTTGTTAATTTTGATGGATTAAATGGTGATGCTCTTTCAGTGGATGAATACAATAATTATGCTTTTGTAGGTTTAGGAATTGATGGAATTGATGTAGTTAGTATAGATGGTCTCGATGGTACAATGGCACTTGAATATCATTATGATTCAATCGATTTTGCCACCTTTAACAACATTCTAGATGTTAAAGTGGAAAATGGCTTTCTATACGTTCTTGATGAAGTTGAGGGATTATTAATATTCGATATAGAGTTTAATGGTGCTCTAACTGAACAAGGTAAATTTGCATTTGGACCTTCTGAAACTCCTTACATTGATGTTCATGTTGAAGGAACAAACGCCTACTTAACACAAGGAGATTACGGTCTTGTTGTAGTAGATATCTCTAACAAACTCAGTCCTTCTGAAACAGCCAGATTTGATGGTGTTGAACATAAAGGTTACGCATATGGTATCTATGTTGATGGAAGTGATGTTTATCTATCAGATTATTCTCAAGGATTAGTTCATCTCAATTATATTACTAATACTTTCTCTGTTGTTAACAAAGATCAGTTACACACATTTGTTGATGCCTGGCAAAGTGAGAACAATATTCAATTTAACAACTGGATTCTAAGTGATGACGAATTTCTTGCAAATGAAACATACGATTCTTTTGGATTATACACATTTGTTGAAAGAGGTTACAGACAGCAATGGACAGAGTATTTCTTTAGACCTTACATCTTCTCCTCAATAACAGATACTGCTCTATTTGTTGATAAAACAGTATTAGTTTATACTGCTCAAGCTCAGATACCTTATCTTCAAAATGACGAAAACGACCTATATTGGATGCAAGCAGCCAACTTCATTAATGAAAGCTTCCAACATGCAGGTAGATGGAGTATCCTTCATGGTGAAGAATATCTAGCAACTGATTTTGCAATAACTCATTCCTTCCCAGGCACATTAAGAGATGAATTCCACATGCAATTCATGTTAGTGGAACCTAAAACAGGGTCTGTTATTGAACGCAGAGATAGAGTACAATATAACACAGAAGCTATAGATTACAAAGAAGTTTATGCATTCCTCAATAAAACGACATTTGAATACGATTGGGAAGTTCCAACGGGGAGTCAATACAATCTTTTACCAGTTGGCCACATCTACAAGACATGGCATGTTACATATCCAGCTTTGCCTGGAGACATGGCAACACTATTCTGGCAAGAAGATATTTACAAAGCCACAAATGTTTTCTATCATGAATTAAAAGATAGTTTCTTAGATAGAATTGACAATGCTGATGCATTGAGAACTTTAGGTGCTTTTGGTTCAATGTTTCTTATTTCTACCGGCTTTGTTATAGCATCTGTTGTACTAAATTTCCTGAAAAAGAAAGAAGAAATTCCAAAATAAAGAATAAGCCTCACATTCTTTTTCTTCTTTTTTTCCTACTTAAACTCAATGTGATTAATGATTTAATCATTTTTGCCGGTAAAATTTAACTTTAAATAGGTATAACAGTAATATGATTTATACTTACAAGAACAGTCTCAATATTATTATATGTTAAGGGGACATATGACAAGAGGACCAAGAGGTAAACACATTGTCTGATGATAAAAGAGCAAAGAAGATGTCAGCTGCTGCATTTTTCAATGATAATAAAGCAATAGCTGGCTTTGGAAATTCAATGAGGGCTGTATTTACGAGCATTAGAGAACTTGTTGAAAATGGTTTGGATGCAGCAGAAATCAGGGGAGTCAACCCCATTATTTCAATTGAGTTACGTAAACTTTCTAGCAGAGAAATTAATGATCTGCTAGATGTTACCCAATATAAAAAGTTGGAAAAACATCTTGATTTTCTACAATTAACCTGTAGAGATAACGGGATTGGAGTTCCAAGCAATCAAATTGCAGATTTGTTTGGACGAGTATTAACAGGAACTAAATATGGTGTGATTCAGACTCGTGGTCGATTTGGTC
>BPTM01000262.1 GCA_023705945.1 Candidatus Heimdallarchaeota archaeon | reverse complement strand
TTACCAATCTTTTCTTACATAGCTACCCTTATTGTTGGAGCTACAATGATTTTATCTACCAATATAGAGCCCTCACAACTCCAATATAATTTTAATGCTATTTGGTCTGTCAAATATGGCCATGTTATGATACCTATAATGACAGCAATCTCTTCTTTTATCTTATTCACATATTTCGTTTTATATTCAATAAGAAAAGTCAGAAAAATAAAAAACAATAAAAGGATAGATCTAAGTTTTTTAGCATTTCTGATACTAGTATTCTGGATTATAACAGCTTTTATTGATTCTATGAAAGTGGTTAGAATGTTTGTTCTTCCCATAGTTTTCTTTCTCCTTGGTTTAACACTTTCTGGCAATCCTTTAAGTTTGCTTGCTACTAATACTATTCCTGAAGAGATAATTTTAGTAAGCAGGTTTAGTCAACCTTTGATAAGACTAGATTTGAGAGAAAACAAGATTGTTAGGGAGTTAGAAGAAGTTCAATTACTTTTAGCTGGAAAAAAAGTTATTTCTGAAAGTTTGAAATCGCTTGAAACGCCAAAGACACTTATGATGAAAGCTAAAGAAATCAAGTTCGTGAATGTAGGAAAATTCAATTGTTTAGTAATAGGGAGAAAAATTGATAAAAATTGTATTTCGGCAACTTATACAGCTTTTCGAGAATTCAGTAGTAAAACAAACTTAGAGTATCTGGAATCTGCTTCTGTACTTACTGAAAGGGATGAAAAACTGTTCTTAGAAATTTTCTTGGATAGTTTCAAACAAATTGATGCTACAAAAAGAAGAGAAGAAACCTAAAGAGAAAAGAGCTTATTTCGATGAACAGATACAGCTCAACCTAACGAATTAAAATCTGAATATTCTTTACAAACTCCTTATCCCACATTAGATAATTCCTTCCTTTTTTCTTTTTAGGAAAAGTTTAAATTTTTTTGTGGTTATTCAGTGATATGGGTGGATTCTTTCTAACCGATAATGATTCTGATAATCTAGAAGAGAAAATTAAACAGATATTTTTAGTTAAAGATATGGAAAAATACGATTTGTTTAATTTTGAAAAGTTTAAGGTTTTTTATTTTCATAAGATAGGGCACTCCGAATTTAAACATGTGTTCAAAAACGGTGATGATTATATCATAGGAGTCGGAGTATTCTTCTATAAAAACAAATTTGGAATTCAAGCTCAAGAAGAGATTTATCGACATCTAAAGGACACTCAGGATTTTTCAATTTTCAATCAAGTTCTTGGTCATTTTAATTTTATTTTATACATTAATGAAGAACTAAGAGTAATTACTGATAAAACAGGGACTTATCATTCCTATTATTGTTTTAACAATGGATACCATTATGTTTCAACTTCATTCTATTCAATTATTGAATTCCTTGAAAAGATCACTATAAGTAAACAAGAACTTATAGAATTTATGATGATTGAAGCATTTATCGGACCAAAAACAGCTGTTAAAGAGATAGATTATCTGAGTTTTGGGCAAGTTCATCATTTGACATCAAAAGACAAGAAAAAATCTAAAAAGTATTTTGTTGAAAAGAGTATAGAAAAATCTACCAATATGGAAATGATAACAGAAATAATCAAACAATACTTCGAAGTTTTTCGAAACCTAAATGCTTCAATAACTTGTGATTTATCAGCTGGGTATGACACTAGACTTATTTGTGCAATTTTCAAGAATATGAAACTTAAGCATACTCTAAACACAAATGAGAATGTAGAGGATCCTATAGATTCAGAAATACCCAAAACAATTGCAAAAACTGAAGGAGTAGAGATTGTTTCTTTTACAAGAGAAGAGGAAGAATATGACCAAGATGAGCTTTTGAATGAATCTTTTAACAAAAACGAACTCATGAGAGATAACTTCAAAGCGAGATATTCAGCAAAATATTTTGAAGATAAAACTGAGAAGTTTGATATGGTAGTTGGAGGATATGGGGGAGAACTTTACAGAGACGTGAAATATCGAAATACAAAGAGCTACAATTTTCTGATAACAAAACAATATACTGAGTACAATGCGAGATTAATCTTAAGAGGCAGAGACTGGGCAAGATATACAAGGAAACTTAAAAAGAAATTCAAAGAATTCTTGGGAGTTAGAAGAGTTCGACCAACAAAGGAAAATCTAGAGAGAGTGTATTACTTCCTAAAAATGATGTATTGGGGGTGCAACAGAGTAACTTACTTCAACCAATACGGATACCGATTCCATCCTCTTCTAGACTATGAAATTGCAGGTTTAACTTTTGATATCCCAAAAGAAGCTAAAGATGATGAGAAATTTAATATGGAAATAATAACAGAATTTGATGAAAAATATGCAAGTTATAAATCTAATTACAATTATGATTTCATATGGGATGAAAGCAAAAGGGATAT
Organism: Candidatus Heimdallarchaeota archaeon; assembly: GCA_023705945.1. Taxonomy (GTDB): domain Archaea; phylum Asgardarchaeota; class Heimdallarchaeia; order Heimdallarchaeales; family Heimdallarchaeaceae; genus UBA460. The sequence goes on along the minus strand of BPTM01000262.1, from coordinate 8,715 downwards.
TATCAATCCTAAAGTTTCCACAATAGTTCGAATCAGGAAACTAGCGGGGAAAATCATTCGTTTTATCATTAGAGATGAATATATCTTGTATCAATTAAGAAACACAATTAGAAGACAACCTTCAAAATTATTAGAAAAAGTAGGTTGGAGAAAATATCTAGAAGATGAGCTACTTCTCACCGATTTCTTTGGTAAGAGAATAAATAAACTAGATTTAGAAGAAAATACACTAAGCAGAGTATTTACAGTAGAAAAATTTCTAGAAAGATATAAAGAAAAAATAGTCAAATAAATAGAATAAGGATTAGCTCTTGAAGGAGCTAAATAATCAAGTTCTCACGTTCTTTGGGAAACATTTGCAAACATTCCATACAGGATACATTTTCTATGCTAAATTTCTCCCTTTATTGACCATTTCTTCGACAGCTTCTATATTCAAACTCATCTACTTCTCGAAAAAGATATTTCTTCCTAAAATTATTCATGTACCTCTGGTACTTTCCTAAATATGAAAAACAAATATAGATAATAGATCAAACAACTCATATTAAGGAAAGAAACGACCAATAAGGCCCAAGAAGGAAGTTGGAATAAACCAAAGAATTCCAAATACCACAGAATAATTGCAATAACTTCTATGAAAATTACACTGAAAAGTATAATCATTTTTCTGAATTGTTTTTTTTCTATGTATTTTGTTACGATAATTGAAAGATAAGGAATAATCCAGACTAAATAATGAGGATAAAATATCCTATAGAGTAAAAAGAAGGTAAGAATATAAATTCCAGAGAACATAAATAGATCCAGTTTCTTCTTTTTGTATAGTTCGAAGACGAAAAATGCTGTCAATATAATCATACCTACTCCCACCAGAATAGCATCAGCTTTGAATTTTAGATTACAAAGATAAAAATAAACACTCATAGAATGAGCTCCCCGCTCTATCTGCCATCCAATACCCAAATATTCAATGAAAGGATAAACTGTAAATAGATAGGCTAACATCCCTCCACAGAATCCCAAAAATGTCATAGTAAAAACAGCTGTTTCCACATATTTTTTCTTGAATAAAAGTACTAAGAAGATTAATGGAGCTAATAAAATGGGAATAATCTTCGTTAAGAAACCTACTCCTAATGACAAACCTGAAAGAAAGGAAAAAATGATAGTCTTATAATTTGTTTCTCCCTCTATTTTATCGAAAAAATAATAACTAATTAGAAAATAAAGTATGGGTAAACTATCAAATTGTCCCGTGAATGTAAAAACTATAATCAATGGGTTGAGTAAAATTATTAGACTAAAATATTTCCATACTGTTTTCTCTTTTAATTCTTCTGGAAGTTTTTTTCTAAGGAGATGTTCAATAAGGATAGCATCACAAAAAACGAAAATTATGAGGCTTATTTTACTTGCAATGAAGTTTTCACCAAAAGCCCAAATTAAAGCAGCTAAGAAATAGATATAGACGGGGAGATGATATGGAAAGTCTATTGGTACACCATTAATTATCTTGAATTCAGGTTGTTCGTAAAGAGGCACACCTTTTGTGATGTAAAGAGCAGCATACCAAGGGATCAGGAAGTCATAGTTATAAAGGAGATCTGGTTCAATGAGAACACTTAGAAGCACATAAAAAATGAAAGTGATAGCTAAGAATAGATACTTCTTATTGAACTGCATCATCTACCATAATGTAAACTGGTTTAAAATATCTTTAGTTAAGAATCATATAAAAAAAGAAATAATTGAGTTTATTCCTCTATTTTCAATCCTAACAGATGCATTGTTTCGACATCAACAAAATCATACTTTCTTGTTGTTTCCAATTGTTTTGTTGCAGATGTTCTGAACTCCACAATTGTATTTTCCTCAACCGTTGAATTATTCCTTAGAGTTACTAAACAATGAGAGATCATCGGTTCTGAAAGTATATCACTATGAGCTGGATCAAGCATTAAATTTATTCTGTGAGGAGAACCTTCTTTTCTACTTGGATAAACTGAAACATCGCCTACAAGATTTTCTCTTTGATAAATTAACCAATCAAAGCGTTTTAGCTTGAGTAGAAGTATGGCAATAGGCCGTACCATTCGAATTATTAGAGGTTTGAAATATCTCTTTCTATCTATAGGATGAAAAACTTGCACATCTTCAGGAGTTACTCTCATGTCTAATTCATATCTTGCTTGATTAGTTTTCTTGTCCCTTGTAAATTCTCGAAGTTCATACCCTTCTGGAAGAGCAATTGAAGGAATATCAGAGAGTTTACCAAAATCTAATTTTTGTCTAGTTAAACTATCATAATGAACAAAATCTAAACTACGGTATAATTCGTAAGCTGGTTCATTTATATTCAAAACTTCTAACACAATCAACTTAGCTCCAAGTTTCTTAGCATGATTTATTGCTGCATTTACAAGTTGTCTTGCTAACCCTCGTCGTCTATAATCAGGATGGGTAGCTACCATAGATACTTCCCAATAAAATAAACTATAGCTAATATTTACTGAAGCAACAATTTCTTCCTCTCTATTTTCAAAAACAAAGCCATCAAGAGTATGTTTAAAGTTCTTAGAAAAAATCCCCAGGAATTTCATGAGAGGAAGTATAGATTTGAATTCATCAAATATTACTTTAACATTCAATCCCTTTGATTCCAATTCTTTTTCAAAAACAATGTCTAATAATTTAATGACATTTTCGTGATCTTTCTCAAAATCCCATTCACGCATCTTTAATTCGTTATTTTCAGCTTTAACCTTCACATTCATTATTAACACCTTTTATCGATTTGATTATTATAATAATTTAATCATTAAATCTTTATTTCAACACACTATATTTAAACATTTGGATATCAAAATAATTTGATGGTTAAATTTATATAGTTTCGGTAAAAATATACTTAGAGAGGATTAAAAGGCGACTGAGAAATGAGCAAACCAGAAAAAATCAAAGTTGATTACAAGAAACTGAAGGCGCAGGGGAAGAAAGTTCTCGATAGAGTGAATGGAGTTTACAAAGTAGAAACAAGATATGCTATTATTTTAGCGATTAATAACTTTGGTTCATCTAACATTAAGAAACTTGCTAGGATTCTGGGAAAGAATGAGGCTACAATATATCACCATTTGAAAGATCTAACTAAAGAACCTGAATTATTAATTGTTGACAACAAAAAGACTCGGGAAAACAAAGGGATATTTTATAAACTTTCCAAAATAGCTGAAAGAAATTTTGGGGAACCACCTGTTGAAATATTAGAAACAAAAATGCAGGAAGCGTATAAGAAAATATTAGAACAGACAGATAAAGAAATTGCTCGGATTTATCTAGAAATGATTTCAAACCATCCAGATCTAGGCAATATGACAGAAAAAGAAAGGAGAAGTATAGCCTATAATCACAATTTGGAGAATATTATGTTAAGCAACATGGAAACAGCTGAAAAAGCTTTCAAAAAAGGATATAAGCCAAAAAAGGAAAATTATCCTTTTGGTAGTATATCCAATTTCCCCTTGGATATGAAGATTTCTAAACCTCGACATCTTTTTCAAATTCTTAGTCTATTGACAGAAATTACAGCTAAATTTGCTAGACTAAAAGAGGAAATCGCTGAAGAAATGAACAAAGAGAAGATACCTGAAGGACAAAGGATAGATATTCACTATCACGTTGTAGGTGGAGAAATAGCAGAATTTGAGTTTGAATAAAGGTTAACATTTCCAAGGGATTTAATTGATAATCAGTATTCCTTCATTGCCTCTTTTAACGATCTCAAAACCGTTTGATAAAAATAGATTTATCGTTTTTTCATTAGATAGTGTTACTTCTACACCTACATTTTCACAGTTGAACTTCTCAAAATATTTGATTATTGCATTACGGAAAAGAACCTTACCTAGACCATAACCTTGGAAATCTGGGTCTACAGCAAAATCGATGATGAATCCACTCTTGATGAAAGATTTCATGCCGAGAATATAACCTGCAAGTTTTCCCTTATCTGTTAAAGCTAGTAAAGAGATATCCTCTTCAAGTTCTCCATAGTAATTATTTAGTAAACGAGAAGTATGTAATAAATTATAGTCGGACTTTTCTTTTGAAAGGATATGCAGATTGTCTTCGAATTCTGTAGTTGAGTAGACCTTTCTTTGGAGGGTAGCTATCTGCTCGGGTGTTATATCTTGCAATCCAAATATCTTGAACTTGGCTGATTTCTTCTTTTTTGAGAGTTTAATAGATTGGTTAATTTTGAGATAATCATACTTTAGGAGGTCCAATTTTTCTCCAGTTTCATCGTACCAAAGTGATTTGTATTTTTTTTCATCCAAATTCATGGTCACTCTTTCACGAGTTATTAAATAATTGCTAAGATAATCTAAATCGACATTAACAAAGCTGTTTTCACTAACATAGGTATTTGTGTAAATGAAATCAATATACTCAGTTTTAGAATAATTAATCAATCGCTGAAAAGGGTTATGAGTCTCGAAATCAAAATCCATCTCAAAAGCAGTATAAATCAATTCTACGATGGATGGTTCTTTGTTATCCCTGATAGAGATAATAGTGCCATGAATTACTTCATCATCATCAACAAATTTGAGAATAAACATTTCTTCTAAATTGACGAATCTTTCGTTTATTTCTTTTGAATCTGCACCAAATAATTGCCCGAGAAAACTAGCAATATTGTTGAAATTTGTTTCTTCTCGCCATCTCATGAATTTTACCAACGAGATATATTCGATATAATAGTTATAAGTGCTTTTCCTTTAACTCGTACTCGGATGACCTAATGTAAGTTCATTCTGAAAGACATATAGCAAGTACTACTAGCAATTCTGAAAGGAGATATTTTCATATGTACAAGGTTCTACTTGTAGTGAATCGAGGAAATAATCAAACCCAATATCCACAATTTGATACTATTTCTTTCTGATTTCTTCAAGAGTTACAAAAAAAAAAAAATTCTAGTTTTTCTCAACTTATTCAAAGTCCATTACTTATTTGTAATTCAATTTGTATAGTTTTATAAGTATCTGAATGCACTATAACAAGTATTTCAGCTAAAATACTCTAAAAGTATGTCAGAAGTGATTGTATGAAAAAACTACATTTCAATTCATCTAAATCGTTTAGTGTCCTCTTTATTGTTTTATTATGTTTACTTAGCAATGGTAATCTTCTCTTAGCACAAACTAATAATTTACCAGAAATGGATCTTTCATGTACCAATTTTGCTGCCTCTTTCGGTGATTCAGTTCTTTTTGGTAACAGTGAAGATGGAGGATTAGGCCACCCTCTTGCATCAGATCCTTCAAGCAGTCGCATGTTCTACTATGCTGCTGAAGAAGATGGATATGGGTGTGCATTTGTGGGTTGGTATTGGGAAGGAACATCTGTTAGTGCCCAAGGAGGAATGAATGATCAAGGATTATGTTATGACCTAACAGGGATTCCTGACACCCCCTTAAATTCACATACTCATCAAACCTACGGCGTTGATGGTTCGTGGGTTCTTTACGATGTTTTGAGACAAAATGCAAATGTAAGTGAAGTGATAGAGTTTCTTGAGAACGTTGACTGGGAAGGGCATGTTTGGTTTCAATGGTTTTTCGCCGATGCATCAGGAGATATGGTTATTGTAAGTCCTGGAACAGACGGAGAGCTAGCATTCACTCGAAAAGAATCGGGTGTAGATGGTTTCCTCACTCAGACTAATTTTAACAGAGTAAACAATGCAAGTGGTCAATACCCTTGCCCACGTTATGAAGCCTCAACAGAGATATTAAGTGAGATAACAAGTGAAGAAGAGCTTACAGTAGAAAAATTCAATGAAGTGCTGGATGCTGTTCATTTCCAGAAAACCATTACTTACACTGGTTATTCAAATGTCTTTGATCCTACAAAACAGATGCTTTATTTGACATATATGGGGCAATTTTATGAAACAGCAATTGTAAATGTTACAGAAGAATTGTTATCTGTTACTTACTCTAAAGCAGTGCCTATGACTGACTACTTTTCTGAAGAAACAGTAGAGAAAGGACTTGAATATTATAGTGCCTTCAAAACTAAAGCGATTTTTCTTACTTTGGTACTACCTTTAACTGCTATTGTTTTTCTATTAGTTGGTGTGATTGTAGGCTTATACTTCTTAATTAGAAAACTGAAAAGAAGAAAGATTGCAAAGAGTGAAAAGTAATCAAGGGATTGAAACTTTTCCCGATGGATATCTTCAAATAATCTTTTTTGCTTATACTATAATTACTACCACAAATTGGAAGCTCAAATTTGGAGATGAAAAAATGACATATACATTAAAACAATTCATGCCTTTAATCACCTTTGTTGTTCCGTCAATAATAATATCGGTCATTTTATTTGTATTTATAGAACCACCACCACATTGGTCTATGATTCTTGGTTTCGTAGTTTTACTTATTATGGCAAGTTTCTCTTATTTCATGGGGATAAAAGGAATCTTAAAAGAGAAGGATGCAGAGACTAAATAGAGTTATTATTTTACTTTAAATTATTTATTGAAACGTTAGTTTTTTTTTATTCAACATTAGGGGTTGATTTCTATTTTCTAGAAACATTTTTTACTGTCTGTACACAAAGAATGCTGTATTAGTAATGAAAATAGGTTATACTCTAGAAAATTTTGATGCTAACTTAGAAAGTGAGTTTTTAATTAAATCGGCTAAAATGGCAGAAGAAGCGGGTTTTGAATCTCTTTGGACAGTTGATCATCTCATGCAAGCTAATGAGGAAGGCTTAACAATATTTGGTGATACAACAACTGCTCTTTACAATAACATTACTGAACCCTTAACAACGATTGCTTTTCTTGCAGGACATACAACTAAAATTAGATTTGGTGTTTCAACTCTAGTTCTTCCTATTAGAAATCCAATCATTGTTGCTAAGCAATTGGCAACCCTGGATTACTTGACCAATGGGAGAGTAGTGATGACATTTGGAGCAGGATGGAATGAAAAAGAGTTTGACTTTCTTGGGGAAAATTTTCAGAAACGTGGGAGTAAGTTTCGGGAAGGACTTCAGATTATAAGGGCTCTATGGAATGGTGAGACATCTTTTGAAGGGAAATATTATCAGTTCCATAATGTCTGTTTCACACCTTTACGACCAGAACTTTCCAAATTACCTCTAATTGTTGCTGGTAGCTCTGATTATATGGTAGAAACTGCAATACAGTATGGTGATGGGTTACATCCTGCAGGAGTATCGGGAAAAGAGATACAAGAGATAATTGCACCTTACAAAGATAAATTAGAGGAGAGAGAATTCTTTCTGTCTGTTCATGTTGATATTTACAAAGAAACTGATGTAGAATCAGTGCTTAGTGAATATGAAGAAAATGGGATACATAGAGTGATATTAGATCTTTCTAGAGGTGATATTAAAACCGAAGAGAGAATGAAATATTTAGAACAATTAGGTGATTTTGTAAAAAAATATTAAGTGATAAAAAAGTGTTTAGTTAATCAAATCATAGAAGTTTGACATATTTTTTGTATTCTTTTGGAGTATTTTTCAGCATTTTCTCATCTGCCGTAATTATTTTCCCCTTTTTTAAATTCGCAAGTGCCACATAGGTAGAATCATATATCGTCAGCTTACTGGTCATTGCGATTTCTATTGTTTTGTTAGCTAATTCTGTATCTAAAAAACAAAACTCTATTCCATAGTTTGTTATTGTTTCAAATATTCTTTCAACTTCATTTTGATTGTGAAGATTAATATATTTCAAAGCGTTCAATAACTCATACAAAATTAGATTAGGTGCAAGTAAACTCAGTTCCCCTTTAATATATCTGTCTCTTATTGCTATCGCAGAATCTGATTTTATTTCATCTACGAACCATTTAATCAATACACTTGTATCAATTACCACTGTTTCCATAGCGATTATCTCTCCAAGATCTTATTAAATCCGTAGAATCCCATTTTGAAGGAGCTTCTTTTCTTAATTCTTCATTTGAGAGTAAAGCTTTTGCAATGTTTATATTTTCTTCTCGATCAATAATCCTTAAAATTACTGCTCTTAGCTCGTCACTCCAGTTTATATGGTTTAGCTTCTTCATTTTCTTCTTTAGATCATCAGGTACACGAACACTAATTGAGGTCATCGTATATACAGTATGACAAGCAGTACATATATCTTTCTCTTAATATTTAAAGAAGTAAATAATTATGTAATTTCATACGAAAGTACAAACAGTAAACGAAATTTTTCATTAGTGAGATTGGCTTTAGTTATTTATTTTCTTCTTCTGAACACTACGAAAATCATTGAAAGGAGACATATTATTGGAATTGTGAATGAAACTATAGTCACATCAGGGTTTTCGTTTTCCTCAGAAGTATCTGTTAAAATCTTCAGATTGTCTACCCAGATGTTTTGTTCCCAGTAAGCAACAGTAGCATCAACATAAAAGAAGAAAAGTAGAACATCATTGTAGCCAAATGTGTCAAAGGTGTAATTAAAGGTTTGATAACCAGTATCATGTGAGGAAGAAATACCACTACTTTGATAGTCATAAGGTCTTTTCACGTCAAGATATTCCATGGTCAGAGGTTCTATAATAGCTACACCCATAATCACTTGATCATGTCTAGAGGAAGAAGCTCTTCCTTCAAAGGATATATTCAAGGAATTTTCAAATGTGGAAACTA